>JAYQBD010000001.1:0-1831 GCA_038137135.1 Oceanospirillaceae bacterium
CAAATGACAGACCGTCTAGACAAAATCTACACCCGCAACGGTGACGCCGGCACTACGCGTCTGGCCACTGGTGAAGAGGTACACAAAACTCACCCACGCGTCGAGGCGCTGGGTGATATTGATGAACTTAACTGCCTCATCGGAGTTGTTGAGTCATCCCTTGGTCCGAGTGATGATCTCGCGCCGGTGCTGCGCCAGATTCAGAATGACCTCTTTGACCTAGGTGGCGAGGTCGCTATTGCCGATACTAACTACCAAGCAGTCGAGCAGGAGATGATTGACCAGCTTGAGCGGACTCTCGATGGTTATAACGCTGCTCTTCCGCCACTGAAGGAGTTTATTCTTCCAGGAGGCACGGTGGAGGCAGCTCGCACCCACCTTGCACGCAGTATCTGTCGTCGCGCCGAGCGCCGGCTTGTAGGCCTGGCGCTGCATAGCTATGTACACCCTCAAGCGATCGCCTATCTTAATCGCCTATCTGATCTACTCTTTGTGATAGCACGGGTCCTTTCTCGTCGTGATGGCGATGAGGAGGTATTCTGGAAGCCCCGTAAACGCCTGCATAAGGAATCGAGTGATGATTAAACAGCTCTTACTGCTTCTGACACTTGCCGCTAGCTCTGCGGCTTGGGCGAACTGTGGTACCGAACAAACCTGGTGCGAGACCAAGTGCAAGGTAAGTCACGTCGGTGATGATGCCGCGCGCACAGGGTGCATCTCTCGTTGTGTCGCCGAGCGCGCGCTCTGCTCCACAAAAGCCGGGGCAGAGTCGGCGCTTGAGACAGGCAAAGAGGTTTACCAAGAGTCTCAGGTGGTCGATAAAACGATAGGCTGTGACCGTCAGCAGGAGGTGTGCAACCTTAACTGCGACAACCTCTACCCGAACGACAAAGCGGGTCGTGCGGGCTGCAAATCCAAATGTGCCGGCCAACGGGCTGCCTGCTCTACCTCAGTTGGTGCAGGAAAAGCGGTCGAGATTGGTAAGGATGCTTGGGATGGTACCAAGTCGTTCTTTAAAGGTCTGACCAAGTAGAACATCAATAAACAGCAGCAGACGGCCTCAGACCGAGGCCTGCCTGAATGAGCGCCAGTTAGCTTGAAGCTCTGGCGCGCGCTTCCAAAGCGTTGCGTAACAGCAGCATAAACTGGTTTAAAATCGCATAATCGGTATCTGCTAACGCTTCTAACTGAGTGTCGAAATATAACACCCCCAGCGAGCGACCGTTCACACTCAATCCGCTGAGTATTAAGCCCCTCGCCTCTGTAGATTTTACCAACTCAGTGGGTAGCCGATCACGCCATTGGGCCGAGCTCAAGTCATTTACCATCAAGGTTGTTCCCTTCTGCGCAACTGCCTGTAGCAGTCTAGAAGTCGTTGAATCATTTAATCTATCTAGCTTAGCCCCTAGGGCCTGCACTCCGACTCCTGCAGCTAGCCGTGGTATGAAAACGCCTTTTTGATTGGAGTCCTTCATCAAAAATAGAGAGCGCTCCAAACCCGAATTAGCTAGGACTGCCCTCATCAGCGCCTCAACTAACTGAGTCGCCGGTGTATCCTCAGCGATCAATGAGTTAAATGCAGCGAGCGCCTCAATAAGATCGACGGAACTGCGCTGAGATACCGCGGGCGCGGGGCTATGAATCACCTCCGCTCGATGCTTTTCGTCTCTTGAGTGCAGAAAGAACCCAACCTCTTCGGCGAGCTCTTGCAACTGATCGTCATCCTCATCTGCCGGCTTGGGCTTGAGGAATGCGGTAGGCACCCCAACTTCTTCCGCGAGGTGTGCTGCCAGTTTGTAGGCCTGATGCACCGACTCTTCAACCTGATCGG
>JAYQBD010000001.1:1931-48989 GCA_038137135.1 Oceanospirillaceae bacterium
GCTTCGGACCAGCCGGCTTCACCCTTTAGCCAGAGATCGCGGAGCTGCTTGTGTCGATCAGGTAGGGTATATGCAACTAAAATCTCACCTAGGTTATGCAGCAACCCGTTCAAATATACACCCTCTGCTTTCCTCAGATTTGCTGCCTCAGCAAGCTCTCTGGCGATAGAAGCGTTCAGAAAGGCCTGCACTAGCAGTTGATCGAGCACCTTATCCGGCTTCTCAGCGCGCAGACTCTCTACCAGTTTGATTGTCATCGCCAAATTTAGAATACGCTCAAACCCCAACAGCACAACGGCTCGGGAGAGCGATGCAATCTCGCGATTCTTAGGATTAAACATAGGTGTATTGGCAAGCTTCAAGACGCGAACAGAGAGGTTCACATCCTTCATCACCGCCATAGCCAACGCCATGGCGTCGGCCTCTTCTGAGCTAGAGAGCTGCCGAATCTGATTAACGGTGGCACTGAACACCGGCAAGTCGCCGAGCTTGTGCAGTCGATTAACGATCTCGTTGAGCGTCTGTTTGTAGTCCAAGCACTTCTCCCGCAAGGTATTAAGCGGGCTTAGCTCTGATTATCGTGCCCGCTCTACTGCGCTACACACCTGAGAGACACCCTTCAGCGTATCGAGGGTCAGTTGATGAAGGTAGTCAGCCTCTACAGTATAGAGCTGATCTCGCTTAACTGCCGGTATCTGGGGCCAATCACTCCATCTTTCGCGCCAATCCTGCGGCAACTCATCACTGGCCAAGATCAGCTCTACGTCTGCCGCCAATACCGCTTCAATACCAACCTGCGGAAAAGCTTCATAAGCCTCAGCTAGCACATTGTTGGCACCACAAAGTTGCAGGATTTCTGCCTGATAACCCGAATTGTTGATGCTCATCAGCGGCTGATGCCAGAGCTGATAGAAGGTTCGTACGGGGCGCTCAGCTTCAACCCGATATGATTCGAGAGCACTAGAGAACTGCTCGATTAAACTCTCAGCCTGATCTTCGCGATTTAACAGCTCGCCAAACAGGCGCCACTGGTTCGGCAGATCGGCCAAGCGGTCACTCTTTACCCTGACGACTTGTAGCCCAAGTGATTCAAGGCGTTGGAGCTGAGCCTCAGGATTACCGCCCTGCCAGACCAGTACATAGTCCGGTTGCAGGGCCAAAATCGCTTCGATATTCAACAACTGGTAATCACCGACCACCTGAGCTTGCGGCAGCTCAAGCTGAAGCTGATTATGCTCAATAATTCCAACGATCTGTGACTCTGCACCGATAGCTATCAGATTGCGGGTGATATCCGGCGCGAGCGAGACTAAACGCAATTGCTCCTGCGCTAGAGAAGGTGCACAGCACAGAGCAAATATGAGAGAGAGGTACCGCAGCGAACAGATCTTCATGACATGAATGGGATTAACTTTATAATTCGACGATTCTAGCATGTGCAAGTGTCAGTCTTTGTTTTATTCTATAAAGAGACATAGAGCTAGATCGATTGTTGGAGTTAGTGTGGATCAGAATACTGTTTGGGTTATCGCAATTGCTGCGCTTATCGTTGGCGCATTGCTGGGTTTTCTATTTGGTCGCAACGGCAGCAATGGCTCGCGTGAAGTGCGCCTCGCCGAAGAGCTTGATCGCACTCAGCTGGAGCTGGCCAAATACCGTGATGAGGTGAACGAGCACTTCAGTGTAACGGCAGATCTGGTTAACGACCTAACCAACCAGTACCAAAAAGTGCACCAACACCTGGCGTCGAGCGCATCAACGCTTTGTCGTGATGAGAAGTTGGTTGAGAGTCTGCAGCGTCAGGCGGGAATTGAGCAGCAGAGCCAGCCGGCTGAGCCTGAGACTCTCTCTACAGGGACAGCGGCTGAGTCAGAGAGCAGCTACAGCATGCCGCTCGATTACGCGCCTAAACGTGAAGCGGACGAGCCAGGTACCCTGTCGGATCGCTTTGGTCTGAAAAACGATGCTGAAGAGCAACCAGCAGATCGTCCAAAATTTGCCGAAGAGGACGACAAACGTCCAGCCTGATGCGTCTCACACAGTAGATCAGACCGGGTTATCGATATCGATAAACTGATACTCCAACCCGAAGTGCGACGCAAGGTGCTCGCCGAGCGCCTGAACGCCGTACCGCTCCGTTGCATGGTGTCCCGCACCTAAGTAGTGAATTCCCGCCTCACGAGCGTAGTGCACCACAGGTTCTGAAATCTCGCCACTAATGAACATATCAGCACCCAGCTGATCGGCCTGTTCAATCATGCGTTCAGCAGATCCCGTGCACCAGGCTACACGGTGCACCAATCGACCTCCACCCGAGATAAACTGAGGTTCGCGTCCTAATGCCTGTCCAACTTCCTGAGCAAAAAGCTCAGCTTCAGTGGGCTGGGCTAGGGTGCCAATGTTGCCGACACTGAGAGGATTACCCTTCTCAAGGCCATCTTCAACTTCGATCCCAAGCACGCGCGCTAACTGCACATTGTTGCCCCACTGAGGGTGTGCATCGAGAGGCAGATGGTAGGCCAACAGACTAAGACCATTCTGCATCAGCGTGCGAATACGATTACCTTTGATGCCGGTTAGTTGTTGGGCTTCACCTTTCCAGAAGTAGCCATGGTGGACTAAAACCAGATCAGCCTGAGCTTCAACAGCAGCGTCAATAAGCGCTTGGCAGGCTGTAACGCCTGCAACAATTTTTTTGACCTCTGTACGCCCCTCTACCTGCAAACCATTAGGGCAGTAGTCACGAAACTTATCCACCGCCAACGCGGTATCGGTGTAGGTTACAAGGTGTTGCAGCGGCACGCCCATCGCTATAGCTCCAGAAAAATTCTCAACTCTCCTCGCATTCTACCGCCGGTCCTTCATATAATCAGCCCATGCAGCATAGGATGATTGAGTTATGAGTCTACGCCCCACCCAACTTATATGGCCGAGCCTGGCCGGTATACTGGCTGCTGTTCTGATTTTGCAGCAGTTTCCGACACTGCTGAGCGAACCTGCTAGTCGTCTCGAAGTCGTTGATGTAACTGACGAGCGTATTGCGGCCAATGCCATCCCCAGTTTTGCCGCCGCCGTGGCGCAAGCTGCACCATCGGTGGTCAGCCTGTTCACCCAATCTAAAGCGTCAGATTTAAACAGCGAGGCAAATAGCTCACCGATTCTGTTGAATCTAGGCTCAGGGGTAATCCTCACCGCAGATGGCTATATTGTGACTAACAATCATGTGGTTGCGGCGGCCGACAAGGTGATCGTATCGCTGCGAGACGGCCGCGAACGGGTCGCTGCAATTGTAGGCACTGATCCAGAGAGCGACTTAGCGCTGTTAAAAGTCGATCTCGACGGCCTACCCAGCCTAAAGTTAGTGAGCAGCACCACGTTGAAGGTTGGCGATGTCGTATTGGCGATCGGCAACCCCTTTGGTGTTGGCCAAACTGTGACTCAAGGCATTATCTCTGGCTTGGATCGTAACCAACTCGGTCTCAACACCTATGAGGACTTCATTCAGACTGATGCCGCCATTAACCCGGGTAACTCTGGGGGCGCACTGATCACAGCGAGGGGAGACCTAGTGGGCATCAATACCGCGATCTTTTCCAAGACGGGTGGTTCTCAAGGAATAGGCTTTGCGATCCCCTCTGATCAGGTTGTACAGGTGATGAACGAACTGATCCGTAACGGCCGAGTTGTACGCGGTTGGGTCGGTGTTGAAGCACACGGACTGGCGGCAACAGAAGCAAGGGATGTTGGCCTACCCGAGACACAGCCAGGGCTGATGATTAGCGGGATATTCCGCGACAGCCCGGCACAGCGCGCAGGTCTGAGACCAGGCGACGTTATCCTAGAGATCAATGATCGTCCGGTAAAAGGCAATGGTCTGGAGGCGATGAACTATATTGCGAAGGTCACGCCGGGAGAGATCACCTACTTTACTGTGTACCGAGCTGGAGAGACTCTGAGACTCGAGATTCTGACCAGTGAACGCCCGCGCAGCCGATAGCCACAGGGCGCTCTCCCGCGGTCTGTTAATCTTTATCGAGAATGCGATATTCAGCTGAGCGAGCGTGAGCCGTTAATCCCTCACCGCGTGCCAGCACGGAGGCTACCTTGCCCATCTGAGATGCGCCTTCGGCTGAGAACATGATCAGCGACGAGCGTTTCTGGAAGTCATAGACACCCAGAGGCGATGAGAAGCGTGCTGTACCCGAAGTGGGCAGAACGTGGTTCGGACCGGCACAGTAGTCACCCAAAGCCTCGGCTGTGTAGCGCCCCATAAAGATTGCCCCAGCATGACGTATCTTAGGTAGCATCGCTTTAGGATCAGCCACCGAGAGCTCCAAGTGCTCGGGCGCAATGCGATTTGAGATCTGAGCCGCCTCATCCAAGTCAGCCACTTCTATCAACAGAGCCCTGTTCATCATCGAAGCTGCGATGATGTCGCGGCGCTCCATCGTCGGCAATAGCTTAGCTATACTCGCTTCAACCCGGTCGATGTAGTCGCCACTGGTTGCAATCAGAATCGGCTGTGCATCTTCATCATGCTCCGCTTGAGAAAAGAGATCCATCGCGACCCAATCAGGGTCGGTCTCGCCATCACAGATCACTAGGATCTCTGATGGACCGGCGATCATATCGATGCCTACCAGACCAAAGACAGCGCGCTTTGCCGTTGCAACATAGATATTGCCCGGCCCCACGATTTTATCGACTGCAGGAACTGTCTCCGTACCGTAGGCCAGTGCCGCAACAGCTTGCGCTCCGCCAATGGTAAATACCCGTGTTACCCCTGCGATTGCCGCAGCGGCGAGCACCATCTCATTGATAACACCCTGAGGTGTTGGCACCACCATGATAATCTCTTCGACACCGGCTACTTTCGCAGGCATCGCATTCATCAGTACGGATGACGGGTAGGCTGCTTTGCCACCCGGCACGTAGATACCAACACGATCCATCGGTGTAACCTGCTGGCCCAGCAGAGTGCCATCGGCCTCTTCATACTGCCATGAAGTTGCCAGCTGCTTCTCGTGATAGTCGCGCACGCGCTGTGCCGCCGTTTCCAAGGCCGAGCGCTGCTCTGGCGTAATCGCTTCTAGCGCCTGCTGCAGTCGAGCCTGAGACAGCTCCAGATCCGCCATAGTTGATGCACGGGTTGCATCGAAGCGGTTGGTCAATTCAACCACAGCCGCATCACCCTGTTCACGCACCTGTTGCAGGATCTGATCGACCCGCTCATTGACCGCTCTGTCTGAAACTGACTCCCAGGCCAGCATCACTTTTAGCTGCTGGTCAAAATCGGCTTGTCCCGCTTTGAGGCGACGAATGTTCAACGACTCACCCACTGTCTGTATCTCTTAAACTTTAAAAAACTATTCTCTGACGCTCTATTGGCGTTTAGCGACAACCGCATCAGCTAGCTGATCAAGGATCGGTTGTATCTGGGCGTACTTCATCTTCATTGATGGCTGACCCACGACTAAACGCGAACTGATATCGGCGATGTGATCCATCGCCTCAAGACCGTTGGCGCGCAAGGTATTGCCGGTGTCGACAATATCGACGATACGATCAGCTAGCCCCATAATTGGCGCGAGCTCCATAGCACCGTAAAGCTTGATGATGTCGACCTGACGCCCCTGGCGAGCAAAGTACTCCTTGGTCACGTTGACGAACTTGGTCGCAACACGCATTCGACCTTCAACCTGCTGCGCATCCTTCATACCAGCGACACGCAACTGACACTTGGAGATCTCAAGGTCCAGCGGTTCGTAGAGCCCTGCACCACCGTGTTCCATCAGCACATCTTTGCCAGCAACACCCATGTCGGCACCGCCATATTCAACGTAGGTTGGTACGTCAGTGGCGCGGATTACGACCAGCTTGATATTGTCATGGTTGGTATCAAAGATCAGTTTACGACTACTGAAGATATCCTCAGCAGGATGGATACCCGCCGCCGCAAATAGCGGTAGCGTCTCTTTCAGAATACGCCCCTTAGACAGAGCGATGGTCAACTGTTCCTTCATAAAACTGGGATATCCTAGTTAAGCGGGTACACGGCGAATCTGAGCGCCGATCAACTGCATTTTCTCTTCGATACACTCGTAACCACGGTCAATGTGGTAAATCCGATCGATCGGCGTTTCACCCTCGGCAACCAAGGCGGCTAGAACCAAACTCGCCGATGCACGCAGGTCTGTAGCCATCACTCGAGCACCTTTGAGGTTGTCTACGCCCTCAATAATCGCAGTATTCCCTTCAATCGCGACCTTAGCGCCCAGGCGAATCATCTCCTGCATATGCATGAAACGATTCTCAAAGATGGTCTCCTTGATCCGTCCTACCCCCTCGGCAACTGAGTTCAGTGCTGCAAACTGGGCCTGCATATCGGTAGGAAAGGCCGGGTAAGGCGCTGTCGTAATGTTGACCGCTTTAGGCTTGCGCCCCTCCATATCAAGCTCGATCCAATCATCACCGGTGGTGATTTTGGCCCCCGCCTCTTGCAACTTCTGCAACACAGCATCGAGGATGTCTGCACGGGTATTACGGGTACGCACTCGTCCCGAGGTAATTGCACCCGCAATGAGGTAGGTACCGGTTTCGATTCGATCCGGCATCACTGAGAAGGTACAGCCGTTCAGTTTCTCAACACCCTGCACGCGAATCGTATCGGTTCCGGCGCCCTCTATTTTGGCACCCATGGCGATCAGACACTCAGCCAGATCTACGACCTCTGGCTCCCGCGCGGCGTTCTCTATGATGGTCTCTCCATCAGCCAGTGCTGCAGCCATCAAGATATTTTCAGTACCTGTGACAGTCACCGTGTCGAAAAATACTCGACCGCCTTTGAGGCGACCGTCAACGCGGGCGTCAATGTAGCCGTTCTCTACGGTAATCTGCGCTCCCATCGCTTCCAAGCCACGGATATGCAGATCCACCGGACGAGAGCCGATGGCACAGCCGCCCGGCAGTGAAACCTGTGCACGGCCATGACGTGCCAATAGAGGACCCAGCACAAGAATTGAGGCACGCATGGTCTTCACTAGCTCATAAGGTGCCACGTACTCAGTGATGGTTGTTGGGTCGAGCTCAACACTGAGCTTGTCACCAATGGTTAGCTCGATACCCATGCGGCGCAGCAGCTCCAGCATCGTAGTGATATCGTGCAGGTGGGGCAGATTGCAGATGGTGATTGGCGCGCTTGGCAAAATCGCCGCGGCTAGGATTGGCAGCGCAGCGTTCTTCGCGCCCGAAATCCAGACTTCACCATCTAGGCGTTTACCGCCCTCAATAACTAAACTATCCATAGTGTTCCTTGCTGCTTAGCCCTGCTGAGCTTGCCACTGTTCGGGTGTCAGTGCTTTGATAGAGACGGCGTGAATGGCACCTGAGGCGATCTGCTCTGTCAAACAGGCGTAAACTGCCTGCTGTTTTTTGACCGGGCTCATACCAGTGAACTGATCTGAGACGACAGTAATTTGAAAATCACAGCCCTCGCCAGCGGTAATAACAGTGCTGCCTTCTAACTGACTCTCTACTAGCTGTTTAACCTCATCGGCGTGCATCGCGTCTCTCCAGCGTTCTAAGCAAAAAAAGGGTTTAAATTTGGCCGCGTATGATAACGAAAAAGGGCCCTGTTGGCGATCCAAACAGAGCCCTAATATCCGTAAACTAGCTGTTTATAGGCTCAACTAGCCCCAATCAACTCATCAACACCGACAAGTTGGGCGATGCTGAGCATCTGGCGCGGCAAACCGCTCCAGCTTAACTCGATATCGCGCGCGCGACTCCAGCGCTGCAGAGAGGTCCAGTAAGCAAGCGCCGTGCTATCCACTCTCTCTACCTCTGACAGATCAATCTCGCGAGCACCGCGCTCTATCGCTATATGAGCCAATCCAATCTGATGAGTACAGGTATCACGGGTCAACTCACCCTCGACTTTGTGTATCACGCACCACCCTCGGCGACACTGCTCATCGCCTCTTCCCAGTGCTCTATCGCAGCACCCACCTTGGAGTACTTCTCCATCAAGTTAGCGAACTGATTGCGGAAGGTAACACGCAAGTTGATGCCATCAATCAGCACATTGACCAGTTTCCAGTTATCACCGTCACGCACCACATAAAAAACCAGCGAGTAGATCTGCCCGTTGTTGGACATCAGGTTAACGCTAACAATCTGCTTGTCCGGGTCAGGACTTTCAGACACGGGCGGTAGGGTCTCGTACCCTTTGAAATCAAAGCCTGACACCGCTTTGGCAAAAGTGCGCAAAATCGTATCTTTAAACACGCCAGAGAATCGGCTCACCTCTTCATCTGAGGCACGGCGTACATACTTACCCATTACCGATTTACCGATGTAGTCGTAATCTACTTGCTCCCCCAGAATCTCGTCGACACCCTGCATCAGGGGCCCGATATTTTCGGGTTTACGCAGCTCCTCGTCAGCAACTAAAACCAGCATCTGGTCAGTGACCTTCTCCATCGACTGGCTGGCACTCTCCCAATTCGCCTGCGCCAGCGGTGCCGCGAGCGCTGCACTCAGCAGAGAGAGACCCAAGAACACTTTAACTACCGGGCTCAGCAGCTGTTTCAGAGAAAGTGGCTCCATCATTATTCACTCACCTTGTTAAACAGGAATTTTCCGATCAACTCTTCAAGCACCAGAGCCGACTGGGTATCTTCAATTCTAGAACCTTCTTGCAAAGTTTCCTCCTCGAAGCCTGGAGTAATGCCAATATATTTCTCTCCCAGCAGACCGGCCGTCAGGATCTGCGCGGAACTATCGATACTGAGGTAATCCACCTCACTGAAGATTCGCATCTCCACATCAGCCATCAGCATACGAGAATCTATACGGATCGCGCTGACCTCGCCGATCTGTACGCCGGACAGTGACACCTTTGCGCGCTCGGTCAGTCCACCAATATTTTCAAAGCGCGCGTAGATTGTGTACCCGCCGGCACGATCAGTCAGGCTTAGCCCACTCACATTGATCGCTAAGGTCACTAGGCTAATCACACCAGCCAGAATTAGTGCACCGACGCCAATTTCCAGGGTCCGCATCTGCATCTAGATCTCTCCAAACATCATTGCTGTCAAAATAAAGTCGAGGCCAAGTACAGCCAACGACGAGTAGACCACTGTACGTGTGGTCGCCTTACTTATGCCCTCTGAAGTAGGTACGGCGTCATAGCCCTGGAAGACTGCAATCCAGATAACAACAAAACCAAACACCAGAGATTTAACTATGCCATTGAGCACATCAGTGGAGAAATCCACCGATGCCTGCATATTGGCCCAGAAGGATCCCGAATAGATACCTAACCAATCCACGGCAACCAATGACCCTCCCCAAATACCCACGACTGCAAAGATCATCGTCAATAGTGGCAAACTGATAAAGCCAGCCCAGAGGCGCGGGGCAATAATCCGACGCATGGGGTCTACGCCAATCATCTCGTAGCTGGCGAGCTGTTCGGTCGCCTTCATCAAGCCTATTTCGGCGGTCACAGCCGAGCCTGCGCGCCCAGCAAACAACAGGGCCGTAACAACAGGAGCTAACTCCCGCACCAACGATAGCGCGACCATCTGGCCGACCGCCTGCTCGGAACCATAATCAACTAAGATCGTGTAACCCTGTAGCCCCAACACCATCCCGATAAACAGACCCGAGACGAGAATAATCACCAATGACAGCACCCCGACAAAATGCAACTGCTTAATCAGCAGCGGAAGCATCTCCTTCGGGGCGGGAGGCACGAAGAGCGACTGCAGCAGCATCTGCCCCGAGCGACCGGTCGCCGCAAGGCGATCAAGGGTGCCACGTCCAATGCGTTGAAGCTGATCGATCATTGACCACCTCCTAAGAGTTGCGTGGCCAAATCTGGCGCTGGGAAATGAAAAGGCACCGGGCCGTCCGCTTCGCCATGCAGGAACTGACGCACCTGAGGATCTGCCTGATTTACCAGTTCGTCAGGTGTGCCGTGCGCCAGCAGCGCACCGTCGGCAATCAGATAGACATAATCAGCAATCGACAAGGTCTCGTTGATATCGTGCGACACGATAATACTGGTGTGGCCCAGCGCCTGATTAAGTTGGCGAATCAGCTTGATCAGCACACCCATCGCGATTGGGTCCTGCCCCGCAAAGGGCTCGTCGTACATTAGGATATCTGGGTCGAGTGCGATGGCTCGCGCCAACGCCGCACGGCGGGCCATACCACCTGAAAGTTCACTCGGCATCAGTTCTGCAGCACCGCGCAGTCCGACTGCGTTGAGTTTCATCAGCACCAGATCACGCACTAGCTCATCATCTAGGTCAGTATGCACCCTAAGAGGAAAGGCCACATTCTCGAACACCGACATATCAGTAAAGAGCGCGCCACTCTGAAACAGCATTCCCATACGCGCACGCAGATGGAATAGCCACTTTCTGTTAAGCTTGTGAACGTCCAAATCATCCACAAGGATCTGCCCCGAATCGGGTTGCAGTTGACCGCCTATGAGTTTCAGCAGGGTCGTTTTGCCGGTGCCCGATGGCCCCATAATAGCGGTAATTTTGCCGCGTTCGACACTAAGACTCAGGTCGCGAAAAATCGGGCGACCCGAGCGGCTGAAGTTGAGGTTGCGTACCTCGATGTGAGTTTGTGAGTCAGGGTTACTCATTTGGCTCAATACAATTCCACTTCGCTATGCTTTACAGCTCCAAATCTATCCCCGCTCCAACGACCTAAGTCGTGGAATAACGAATGGATAGTGAGATGAGACACTTGGCTGGAGATTGGATACACTAGTAGGCATTCGAACCAGCTCTGTTAGGTTAAGTCGCGATCTTAGGATCAGCCGGATTAACAATAACTTAAGATTCTACGAGTATAACCCAGCTTCTATGAATAGTCCGAACCTCCCTTTTGATTTCGTCAGTGCCGGCAAACGCACTATCGACCTAGAACGCCAAGCGATACAGGACCTTCACGATACGCTCGGCGAACCCTTCACAGAGGCCTGTAAGCTAATGCTGAATTGCAAAGGCCGCGTAGTGGTGACCGGCATGGGTAAGTCTGGACATATTGGTGCCAAAATAGCGGCAACACTCGCTAGCACGGGCTCGCCCTCGTTCTTTGTTCACCCGGGCGAGGCGAGTCATGGCGATTTAGGGATGTTCACACCCGATGATGTCGTTATAGCTCTGTCAAACTCCGGAAGCTCTGCCGAAGTGGTGGCGATTTTGCCACTTCTCAAACGCAAAGGAGTTGAGTTAATCGCAATTACCGCGCGTGATAGTTCACCGCTAGCGCAAGCTGCCGATGTGGTCCTGCACATACCGATTGAGCGCGAAGCCTGCCCACTTAACCTTGCGCCAACGTCAAGCACTACGGCGCAGCTGGTTATCGGCGATGCGCTAGCCACTGCGTTGTTAGAGGCACGCGGTTTCAGCGCTGAAGACTTCGCCTTCTCCCACCCAGGTGGTGCGCTGGGGCGCAGACTCCTCCTCAAGGTCAGCGATTTGATGCATCAGGGTGAGGAGATTCCGCAGGTGGCTCCAACAGAACTGGTGCCTGCAGCGCTGCTCGAGGTAACTCGCAAACGCTTGGGTATGACGACAGTTATCCACGCCAACAGAGTTGTCGGTATTTTTACTGATGGTGACCTTCGCCGCGCAATTGATCAGGGCATTGACCTGAGCAGCACATCGATTGAGACCGTTATGACGCGCAACTTCACGACCGTGACTCAGGATATTCTGGCCGCAGAAGCGCTCCAGATTATGCAGGAGCGCAAGATAAACGCGCTGGTTGTGCTGTCTGACAGCGGCGAGCTGGTGGGCGCGCTCAACATGCACGATATGCTCGCAGCAGGGGTGATCTGATGGATGTAAGCGCAGAACTTAAGGCCAAACTCGAGCCGATCAAACTTCTTGTTATGGACGTGGATGGCATACTAACCAACGGCACGCTCAGTTTTCTAGCTGATGGCACTGAGGTGAAAACCTTCAGCATTCTGGATGGCCTAGGCCTGAAACTGCTGATGCAAAACGGTGTTGAGACAGCGATCATTACCGGTCGCAGCTCGCCGCAGGTGAAACTGCGTGCTGAGAGCCTCGGGATCAACTACACCCAGCAGGGCCGTGAAGATAAACTGATCGCACTGCAGGAGCTCTGGGAGCGTACGGGTTACAGCGCCAGTAACACCGCCTATATCGGTGACGACCTTCCTGACCTCAGTGCCATTCGAGCGAGTCAGTTTGGTGCAACAGTCCCCAATGGATACTGGCTGGTGCGTCAACATGCTGACTGGATCAGCGACAAACCAGGTGGAGCAGGTGCTGTTCGCGAGCTCTGTGATCTAATCCTCGCCGCTCAAGGCAAGCTCGATGCAGCCCTGGAGCGCTATCTTTGATCTCACTTAATCGTCTGCGTCTGATTGTCGCCTCACTGCTGGTGCTTGCCCTGCTCATGGTGTGGCAGTTCGGCTTTCGAAGTAGCGAGACTCAGCAGACCCTCACAGACAGCGACCGACGCATCGACTGGTTTGTCAACGAGGCTTTGCTAACTCGCTACGACCTTAACGGCAAACGCAGCTCGGTCACTGATGCGCAGACGATTACCCATTTCGAGGGGCGGCGCGAAAGCGAACTGACACGCCCCTACTCTGTCGGTTTCAAGCCATCGCAAGAGGTTACGCACACCTTGAGTGCGATGCGAGCAACCTATCAGGACGATAACAGCCGCCTAGACCTTGCGGAACAGGTGGAGCTTCACCATAATCCAGAGACAGATCAGGCTGTTGCAATGTTCACGCCAAGCCTGACCTATTTCCCGAATAGCGAGCTGGCGGTCACTGAAGACCCTGTAGAGATCACCAGTAGCTCGGGTGAAACGCGGGCAATTGGTATGGAGTTTTATACTGCCGAGAACCGCATGGAACTGTTATCAACAGTAAGGGGCAACTATGTTGCAACTGAAAACCGTTAAACTCTCTACCGCTGCCCTTCTCGGCTGTTTGTGCGCCAGCAGTTTCGCACTTGAGAGCGATCGCGACCAGCCGATCTACGTGGCAGCTGACCGCGCCAGTATCGACGACAATACGGGCATCACTGTCTACACCGGCAATGTTGATATAACCCAAGGCAGCATGATCCTGCGAGGCGATCGCGTTGAGTTGCGTCGTGATGCCGAAGGCAATGTGGATCAGATCATCTCAGATGGCACACCTGCCTATTTTGAGCAGCAGCCCTCTGAGGAGCAGGCCGTCACCGTCGCGACGGGCGATAAGCTCGATTACGGGGTCGGCACGCAGTTACTGAAGATTATCGGTGACGCCAAGGTAACCCAGGCCGGCGATGAGTTTACCGGTGCTCGTATCAATTACGATATGCAGAAAGCTCTGGTAGACGCCTTCAGTGACAGCAAATCCGACAAACGTGTTCGCATGGTCATTCAGCCACGCAGTGATTCGGGTTCATGATCAGACTGGAAGCTAACGCTCTGGCTAAAGCTTACCGCGGCCGTGAAGTGATCAAAGATGTCTCACTCAGCGTTGAGCAAGGCGAGATTATCGGGCTGCTTGGTCCCAATGGTGCTGGGAAAACCACCTGTTTCTACATGATCGTCGGTCTAATTTCTGCTGATCGAGGTGCCATACGACTCCAGCAGGATGACATCACTCGCCTACCCATACATCAGCGCGCCCGCTTGGGCGTCGGCTATCTGCCACAAGAAGCTTCCGTGTTTCGCAAGCTAAGTGTCTACGATAATCTAATGGCCATTCTGGAGACACGCAAAGATCTGACTCAGGCGCAGCGTGAAGAGAAGGCTCAGGCACTACTTGAAGAGTTCCATATCACCCACATACGGGACTCCAAAGGGATGGTGCTCTCTGGCGGTGAACGCCGACGTGTGGAGATAGCCCGTGCGTTGGCCAATGATCCGAAATTTATCTTACTAGATGAACCTTTTGCCGGCGTCGATCCAATTTCAGTCAGCGACATAAAACAGACAATTCGCCACCTGAAAGATCGCGGCATCGGTGTACTAATTACCGACCACAACGTGCGCGAGACTCTCGATATCTGTGAACGCGCCTATATTGTAAGTGAGGGACGCATTCTCGCTGAGGGCAACGCTGAGGCGATATTAGCCAATCCGCAGGTGCGTCAGGCATATTTAGGGGACGAGTTTAGGCTGTAATTGTCCTGGCTCGTTTAAGTGAATAAAGAATTATGAAACAGTCTCTTCAGCTAAAAATAGGCCAGTCATTAACGATGACGCCTCAGCTTCAGCAAGCGATCCGCCTGCTGCAGCTCTCCACACTGGAGCTACAGACTGAGATACAGAATGCGCTTGAGTCCAATCCGCTGCTTGAAGTAGCTGAGGAGGATGAGGGCGACGTCCAAACGAATTCCAGCGAATCAGAATCAGTAGCCAGCGGTGACTCTGCCGAAGTCAGTACGCAAGCCAGTGACGAAATTGACTCCTCCGCAGAGAGCGAGCTGAGCAGCAATGACTGGGATGATCAGCCGGACTCTAGTCAAACCGATAGCGACTGGAATGAGGGGATACCCGATGAGCTGGCGACGGATAGCTCATGGGACGACACTTACCAAACCAGCACCACCACAAGCACGGCAACGCGCGACGATGACTGGACGCCCGGCGATAACGACACGCTGCAAGACACGCTGCAAGATCACCTAAGCTGGCAGCTCAACTTGACTCGTATGAGCGAGTTGGATCGTTTTATCGCTGAGGCTTTCATTGATGCTATCGACGGCGACGGCTACCTGACAACCGACTGCGGCGATATTCTGCTGCAGTGTCAGGAGCAGTACCCTGAAGAGTTCATGGATGTCGAGATGGACGAAGTCGAGGCGGTGTTGCACCGACTACAGCAGTTCGACCCTCCTGGGGTCGCTGCACGCGACCTGAGCGAGTGCCTGACGATTCAGCTGAAACAGCTCTCTCCTGATACCCCTCTGCGCCCAGAGGCGTTGAGATTGTGCCGTGATTATCTGGCGCTTTTGGGCAACCGCGACTATAAATCAATTATGCGTCGGATGCGGATTAAGGAAGATAGCCTTCAAGCCGTTATTGAACTAATTCAAACACTTAACCCACACCCCGGCTCGATTATCACCGAGAATGCGGCCGAGTATGTCATTCCTGATGTGCTGGTACGTAAAGTACAAGGGGATTGGGTGGTCAGCTTAAATAGCGAAGTGTCGCCAGAACTCCGAATCAACGATCAGTATGCGGACTTGATCAAGCGCGGTGATACCAGCGCACAGAACCAGTACCTACGCGATAACCTTCAAGAGGCGCGTTGGTTCCTGAAGAGTTTACAGAGTCGTAACGAAACCCTGCTGAAAGTCGCCTCACAGATTGTTGCCAAACAGATCGGCTTCTTGGAGCGCGGTGATGAGGGGATGGTACCGCTGGTTTTGCATGACATCGCTGAGGCGGTAGAGATGCACGAATCAACGATCTCACGTGTCACTACGCAGAAGTACATGCATACGCCACGCGGCGTCTTCGAACTGAAGTACTTCTTCTCTAGCCACATCAGCACAGTCGATGGCGGTTCGGCTTCATCGACAGCCATCCGCGCTGTCATCCGTAAGCTGGTCGATGATGAAGATAGCCGTAAGCCCCTGAGCGATAGCAAGATAGCCAAAATACTTGAAGATCAAGGTTTCAATGTAGCCAGACGGACAATTGCAAAGTATCGTGAGGTATTGAACATACCACCGTCAAATGAACGCAAACGACTGGTTTCGCAATAGATTTTTTGAGGCAGGGCGGGCCTCTACCCTATTCCGCCCGGTACGAGGAGAAGTCATATGCAAATTAACATCACCGGACATCATGTAGAGCTGACTGAAAGCATGAGCGAATACGTGCGTACCAAATTTGACAAACTAGAGCGCCACTTCGACAACATCCAGAGTGCTCAGGTTACCCTTAGCGTGGAGAAGCAGGGTCAGAAAGCTGAGGCCGATATTCATTTGGCCGGCGGTCAGGTTGTCGCCTCACATGAGCACGATGATATGTATGCCGCGATTGATGCGATGGTGGACAAACTTGACCGCCAGATCATCAAGCACAAAGAGAAAATGAAATCACACAAATAAGTGAAGTAATAGACAATGCAACTTGGAGAACTGCTAACCAGTTCAGCGACCCAACAGGGTGCTGACATTGCTAGCAAAAAGCGTGTCTTAGAGGTGGCCAGCGAGATGCTGGCCACTTCCGTTAATGGCACCGATGCTGACACTATTTTTTCTGGACTACTTAACCGCGAACGCTTAGGCAGCACAGGCCTAGGGTCAGGGGTTGGGATTCCCCACTGTCGCATTGCCGGAGCCGACAAACCGGCTGCTGCGTTGCTGACACTGACTAAACCCATCGACTTTGATGCGATAGACAGCCAACCGGTCGACCTAATCTGCGCTTTGATCGTTCCGGACGACGGCAACGATGAGCATCTAAAAACGCTAGCGGGCCTCGCTGAACTATTCAGCAACCCGAAAGCGCTTAACGAACTGCGCCAGAGTCCCAACAGTGATGCGCTATTCAACAACGCTCAATCCCTGTCTAGAGCCTAGAGATAATTAAGATGCGACTCGTAGTAATCAGCGGACGCAGCGGATCGGGTAAAACCACTGCACTTCAGGCACTGGAGGATGTGGGTTTCTACTGCATCGATAACCTGCCTGCCAGTTTGCTGCCGATGCTAGTCGATCAAATGAATTCCAACTCAAATGGCCCACGGCGAATTGCGGTCGGCATCGATGCTCGTAATCAGTTTGCAGATTTGAAGCGATTCGAAGAGGTTGTTGTGCGTCTCAGAGAGGCGTCGGATCTGTCGTTCGAGATTGTCTTTCTAGACGCCTCGGAAGAGTCCCTGCTCAAACGCTACTCTGCTACTCGAAGAAAACATCCGCTGAGTACCGACGAGATTGTTCTCGAACAAGCTATTCAACTTGAAAAGTCACTACTCGAACCCATCGTATCCGCTGCTGACCTTCAGATCGACACCACGCAGCTAACACTCTACCAACTGCGCGACACAATAAAAGATCGGGTCGCCCAAAGGGCTGAACAGACGTTGGCACTGCAGTTTGAGTCCTTCGGTTTCAAGCATGGCGTGCCACTGGATATAGATTTCAGCTTCGATGTTAGAATTCTACCCAACCCCTACTGGTATCCTGAGCTGCGCCAGTATACCGGGCAGGATCAACCGGTCGTCGAATTCTTGGGTAAGGAACCTGAGGTGAAGAAGATGATTGAAGATATACGCTCATTCATCGAGAGCTGGATACCCGGTTTCAAAAGTAACAATCGCAGCTATGTCACCGTGGGTATTGGCTGCACTGGCGGTCAGCACCGTTCTGTGTTTGTCGCTGAACAACTTGCTGGTTATTTCAAAGAGCATATGGATAATGTGCAGGTGCGCCACCGAGAGCTGAGTTAACTCTATGATTGAACAAGAGATCACGATCATCAACAAGCTTGGGCTGCACGCTCGAGCCGCCGCTAAACTGATCGGCACCACTAGCTCCTTCGCTTGCGACATTCGTATCGATAAAGGGGGTCGCGAGGTCGATGCTAAGAGTATAATGGCCGTAATGATGCTGGCTGCCTCCAAAGGGACAGAACTCAAAATCATCACCAACGGTGAGGATGAGGCGGCAGCAATGGACGCTGTGACAGCGCTAATTAATAACCGCTTTGATGAAGAGGAGTAGTGCCTTAAGAGACTCTTAAGCCACTCGCTCTGAGGGACGAATGATGAGCACAGACGATAATCAGATCGATCTAGAATCGCTGTCGACCGCCCTCGAGACCAATCAGCATCGCGAAATCCGTTTTATGATTAACCGCGGCATGCGTCCCGTAGAGGTTGCGCATCTGCTGGAAAAATCCCCTCCCCGCGAACGTCGTATCCTCTGGGGCCTGATCAATCAGGACAATGAGGGTGATGTGCTACAACACCTCGGTGACGATATTCAGGCTGAAATCCTCAGCGAAATGAATGCCTCCGAGCTGCTAGCGATCACCGAATCTCTGGACACCGACGACCTTGCAGACATCATGCAGCAGTTGCCTGACACGATCATGCGCGAACTGCTCGAGAACATGGATCTGCAAAACCGCGAGCGGCTGGAGGAGGTACTCTCCTACCCTGAGGACACCGCTGGCGGCCTGATGAACACCGATACGGTGACCATCCGTCCCGACATTACTGTCGAGGCGGCGTTGCGCTATCTGCGCCGCCATCGAGAGATTCCGGAAGGCACCGACTCAATCTTCATTGTCAGCCGCAAGAAAAACACCCTGATAGGTGTACTGCCGCTGACACGTTTGATAACCGCCGATCCAACCATGCTCGTGCGCGAAATCATGCAGGCTGATGGCGAAGATGCGATTCCCGCTAATATGCCCGATGACGAGGTCGCCCGTATCTTCGAGCAGCGCGATCTCATCTCCGCACCGGTAGTGAACGACGAGGGTCGCCTACTGGGGCGTATCACTATCGATGACGTGGTAGATGTTATCCGAGAGGATGCTGACCACTCGCTGATGAGCATGGCAGGTCTAGATGAGGATGAGGACACCTTTGCCCCCATCTTTAAAACCAGTAAACGCCGTGCTGTCTGGCTGGGTATAAACCTGATTACGGCCTTCCTAGCCTCAGCGGTTATTGGACTGTTTGAAGCCACAATCGACCAGGTTGTGGCCCTTGCAGTGCTCATGCCGATCGTTGCATCAATGGGTGGTATCGCCGGTAGCCAGACACTGACGCTGGTTATCCGCGGTCAAGCACTGGGGCATATCGAGAGTTCTAATATCGGCTGGCTATTCAATCGTGAGCTGGTGGTCGGCCTGCTAAACGGAATGCTCTGGGCAACCGTTGTTGCCGCGATTGCTGTACTTTGGTTCCAAGACACTACCATCGGCATCGTTATCGCTATGGCTATTATCGTCAATTTAATTGCCGGAGCCGCAGCTGGAAGCCTGCTGCCAATGACACTGAAATCAGCCGGCATAGATCCCGCACTCGCCGGCGGCGTGCTACTAACCACCATTACAGATGTAGTAGGTTTCTTCGCCTTCCTGGGGCTAGCAACCTTCTTCTACGCATAGAACCGAGATGGACTAAGAGAATGAGAAAAGAGCGCTACCAAGACGAACCTGAAGAGGAGATCGAGTACGTCAGCCGTACCGAAATGAAGCGCTACATGGATGAACTTCAAGCGCTGGGCAAGCGTTTGACTGAGCTACGTCCAGATCAACAGGCGCAGATACCCATGGATGAGCGTCTACGTGAAGCAGTGGAAGAGATGGCCCGCATCACGAGTAATGGTGCTAAGAAACGCCATCTCAACTTCATCGGTAAATTGATGCGTAACGAAGATGAGGACCAGATCAAAGCTGCTATCGAGCGATTTGATTCCGCTTCAGAAGCCCATAACCAACGTTTTCACCGCTTAGAGCGCCTGCGTGAGCAGCTAATCGATGAGAACAGTGAGCGTAGTCAGGCGGCTTTCAGTGAGGTGATCGCTAGTTACCCTGATTGCGATATCCAGCATCTACGTACGCTGATTCGCAATGCCGTCAAAGAGCGGGCACAGAACAAACCTCCCGTGGCGTTTCGTAAGATATTCCAATACCTGCGTGAGCTGGAAGAGCAGTCAGAGAACTAGCAGCCCGTTAACTTTTAGAGGCTGTCACGCCTCTGACCTAGCACCGGCATCTCAGTTCGGATCCGGTGTAGGCGCTGCAAATCAATATCAGCAGTCACGACATCGAAGCCCTGAGGCTTGCTCTGAGCGATCACCTCCCCCCAAGGGTCGACAATCATCGAGTGACCATAGGTGAGACGGTTATTACCGTGATCACCACCCTGCCCGGCACCAAGAATATAGCACTGGTTCTCAATAGCACGCGCTCGCAACAGCACCTCCCAGTGCGCATCGCCGGTCACCTGAGTAAAGGCAGAGGGTACAGAGATCACCTCAGCACCTAAGTGTCGCAAACGCTGATAATGAGCAGGGAAGCGCAGATCGTAACAGATGGAGAGCCCCAACAGCCCCACCGGAGTACGGACCAGACTCAGCGCCTCGCCCGGTGCTATCCAACTCGACTCTCGATAAGCACCCTTAGAGTCGGCCACATCAACATCAAACAGATGACGTTTGTCATACTGAGCGACCTGTTCACCTGCAGCGCTGAACAGCAGGGAGCGAGCATATACACGTCCGTCCGCCGATGGAACGGGAAAGCTGCCCGCAAGAATCCAGATTGAGTGCTCGATGGCTGCCTCGGCCAACGTCTCTATGGCAGCCTGTGCCCGACTGGAGTTAGCGAACTCGACCAAACGTTTAGAGTCGAACAGCAAAAAATTCTCGGGCAAGAGAACAAGCTTACTCCCCTGCTCCTTAGCTGCAATTACACCTTCAACCGCCTGCTCGAGATTCACCTCAGGATCGGCACCTGAAACCATCTGAACGAGCCCGACACGACTCACTGATTCGCCTTTTTATCAGCGGAGTTCAACAAATTGAGCTCAGGAGAATCCCAGCCGCCGCTGAGCTTATAGGCAATGGAAGTCGCTTTTTCAATCTTATCGCCGATCAGTTTATCGATCAGAAAGAGCGCTCCTGCAACCTGAGGTGCACCGAGCAAAACCGCCGCGAGCGGTGTATTGCTGACCAGCGGCAGCGTCACGTTGACCTGCATGTTGAGTCGTTTGCTACCCAAGTCGATATCGCCATTAGCGAGCATACCGGCTGAGGGGCCTTTCATCTCCATCGGCTTCACCGAGCTTGCGATACCATCCTGTATAAGGAAGTCGCCGCTAATGCCATCGAACACCACCCCTTTGGCAAAGAGATCGGTAAAGTCTAATTGCAGGCGCCGTACTAGATTATTGAAGTTCAAAATCCCAAACAGACGCAACAGACCTGTGCCACCAGAGGCCTCCAATAGACGACCTTTCCCAGTAGAGAATTTCAGGTTGCCATACATATAACGTCCTGCAAACTGCCAGGGGGCAGCCTCCCAAGCCAAGGCGATACGCCCGCTGAGCGACTCTGTCTCGATTAGCCTAGCCTCATCCAGACTCACCAGCGTGTTGCCTAAATCCTTACCTTGATAGCCCAGGTTTACCTGCGTCAGCTCAGTATCGGCGAGTATCCAGCTGGCGTTACCATTCAGCTCTAGATCCTGCATCTCACCCCGAAGAGAACTCAGCGCCACACTCTGGCCTATACGGCGCATACTGCCGCGCCACCGTCCAAGGGCCGCCTCATTCCAGCGCAGATCGGCAACATCAAAATCGAGTGCCGGAACTGCGTCAAACAGCGTTTGAGAGGTACGTTCAGGGTCAACATCAGCACCTTCCCTAACTTGAGTCGATTCAGTTTTGGGCACGCGCAAATGCATACGATTGAGAGCGATACGATAGGCGGGCTGCTCCCGGCTCCATGAGACAAGACCCTCTACTTTAGGTCCGGACAGAAGCACCTGCATTTCAGAGCCGAGCTGTGATAACTGCGCTTCAACCTGATCCAGCACTAGGGGGCCAGCCGTCAATGCACCGACACCCAGATCGAGATCGAGCGGCAGGCTGCCATTACCGCCCTTATTGAAAGTTGAATTGAGCGTTGCGATAAAGCTGAACAGCTCGCCGAGCTCCAACTCATCTAACTGCCCATCCACTTTGAATCCAGCTGTTTGAGGTATGCGTGCAGCGCCCCCTCCTAAGCGAAAATGTGCTTTGAGCACTTCGCCGAGCTGCATTGATGCACGTAAGCGATCAGCGTAATTGACGGCAAGTAGCAAGGGAGACCCCAAGGCCAACTCCACACTCAACCGACTGGTCTGATCGGGCTCTAACGCAAACGCCTCAGGTCCATTCACCTGCGTACCCGCCATATTCGACTCGAGTACAAGAGAGGAGCGACACTGATCGACTCGGCACAGTTTCAAACGGCCACTCAGCGGGATCTCACCAGAGATAAAGGATTTAAGCGGAATCCGTCCCCACTCCAACAGCGGCTCTACACCCCAACGGCCAGAGAATTGCACCTCTGTGCCCTGCTCTGCGGAACTACTGATATCAACCTTAGCGGCACGGCCAAGAAAACGGCTATCCACACCCCTGGCACTTAAACCAGAACGCGTATCAAACACCAGGGTTCCTTCGATATCGGTCAGGGCTAGACGCTGCTTCTCTGAAGCAAATATCCCTTCATTCACCCCTGCTTGCACACGCACTCTGGGCGCATAACTGCGGTCCAAGGCGATACCCAGTTTGACCAAAGAGCGGTGCGCGCCTGCAAGCTGCCAATCATCAAGGCTCTTGCCTGCTGTCGCAGCAAGCGGATCTGAGCGCAGCAGTTGGTCTACCTGAACAAGATCACCCTCAACCTGCCCCCAAATAAAAAGCTCATTTTTACCCTGAGGTTTAATCAGAACCGAAGGTCCCGCTTCAGAGTTGAGAATCTGCGCCTGAGACAGATCAACCCTTACCTCGCCTTGGCGCATATGGGTAAACGAATTCGCTTTCAGCAGTTCGGGCCAAGGCGCTTGGTAATCCAGATTTACGTCGCGGGCTGCGACATAGAGCTCAACGCTTGGGGCCGGACGCCCCTCTATAGCACGCGTCGGGGCGTAAACAATCAATCCGGCTTCATCCACCTGCCCAGCTTGAGTGGCGCGCGCGACCCACTCTTGAACTTTCTCTGTCCCCGGTAAGACGTCAGGGGTCAACAGCGCAGCAGCCTCGGCTTTAGCCCCCTGCAAGCCGATCATAAGTTTCAGAAAGGATTGCTGTTCAGGGTCGAAAGGCAAATTAATCGAAAAAGCGCCATCCGCCGCAAACTGCTCATGCACCAGTTGCAGCGGGCCGGAGCTAAGCTCAACCGCCTCGTCTCGAATTCGCCAGTTCAACCGCCCCTGAGCGAGCTCATAACTCTGAGCTTGGGAATAGACCGTTGGAAAACTAAGTTCAATCTCACGCGAATCGATATCAAGCCGACCCGACTGTGCATCTAACTCCAGCTGAGCGGTTAGGTTTTTGACTGAAGGAGCTCGGCGCCACGAGGCGATATCCACACCCACCAAATTTGCCCGCAAGAAGGGCCCGCGTTCCTGATCACTCAGATCCAGTCGAATATTATTGACCTCACCTTTAGGCGCAAGATCGACCAGCATCAATTTGATCTTTTCTGGCAGCGGATAGCGAACCAGTAACTCATCAAGCAACTCAAGGTCGAGGCTGCGCAGCAAAATACGCGAGAGCTGCAGTTCACCGGCAACTCGATGCAGCTCGAACTGACTAGGCCCAAAGTCGAGCTGCCCTAACGCATCACCGATATGAGTATCACGCAGCAGAAGCTGGTAGCCCTCTGAGTAGGGTCGCAGACTAAATTCCGTTGAGCTATCGACTAGATTTAGAGTGTTTTCTTTCAACTCAACCCGAGCTTGGTCAACGCCCAATCGCCCTCGCAGGAAGCTCAGTCCAAACTGATTCACACTGCCCCAGACCTCTGCACCAGCGCTCAGCTCTGACAATGGCAATTCAGCGTCTGCCACTTTCAGCAGCTCAGGGCCTAAATCGTCGAGTTTTAGATAGAAGGGTAGCTCTAGTGTAGAGGCGTGCTGAATGTCGCCGTCTAGCTGGGCGGCAAACTCCAGTCGAGTATCTACGCCCAACAGCGGCACACTGAAGTCGCCACTGAGTTGATGCCGCGTTGATGAATTCTCAAACAGCACCTGGCCTAGATTGATGCGTTGAGACTCTCCTATTTGAGGTACCAGCTCAATTTGCGACTCATGCAAACGGAATTCCGGCTGCGCCAGCACGATACTGAGACTGGCCTCCAGCGCACCAAGATCGACGGGACTAGCACTACTGCCCTCACCGGGGAGATGTAACCATCGACCATCGCGCTGGTACCAACGCACAAAAAGACCGCTGGCATCCACTCGCTGAAAGATTGGCGCACGAGCGACTATTGAATCCCACCAGTTCAGCTCGAGCAGAAGCCGGTCAAATTTGAAACGAACATCCGGCCCTTGATCGGCCATGGCGGCGGCTTCGATACCGCGCAGTTCGAACTGCGGGAAAGGTCCATTCCAACGGGTCTCTAACTGTTCAATAGAGACAGGAACGCCGAAGGTTTGAGAGAGTCTGTTAGCTAAGGATTCACGATATTCACCGAGCAGCGGAAAACCAAAGCGCACCGCTGTGAGCACCAGAGCCAGGATCATCCCGAACACAAGTGCTAGCCAGCCCGCCCAAAGGGTGTGACGAATCACGCGCGGTTACTCCGACTGAACGGTGCGCGGTATGCCGTCATACTAGCGCAGCACGACATCAAACTGCTCAGGGTTGTAGATCGAGTCGCTTTGAAAACGTACCGTTTTTCCAATAAAACTCTCCAGTTCAGCAACGTGATCCGATGCATCTTCCAGCAGGTACTCAACTACTGGAGGCGCCGCAATCACCAAATAGGAGTCACTCTCATAGGCGCGATGTTGACGCAGAATTTCGCGGAACACCTCGTAAGTAACCGTCTCCGCGGTACGTATCATCCCGCGGCCCTGACACTGACTACAGGTTTCACAGAGAACGTGCTCCAAACTCTCGCGCGTACGCTTACGCGTCATCTCAACCAAGCCAAGCTCAGACACGCCAGTTAGCTTACATTTAGCGTGATCACGTTCCAAAACACGCTCGAGCGTGCGTAGTACCTGACGCTGATGCTCAGGATCCTCCATATCGATAAAGTCGATAATGATAATCCCACCAAGGTTACGCAGGCGCAGTTGTCGGCCTATCGCTGTTGCGGCTTCGAGGTTTGTCTTAAAAATAGTCTCTTCGAGATTGCGGTGCCCAACGAAGGCACCCGTATTGATATCAACGGTGGTCATCGCCTCGGTCTGGTCGAAGATCAGATAACCACCCGATTTGAGTTCAATCTTGCGACCCAGCGCACGCTGCATCTCCTCCTCAACGTTGAACATGTCGAAGATGGGGCGCTCGCCCGGGTAGTACTCCAGTTTGCTTTCAATTTCGGGCACCAGCGTGTTCGCAAAGCTCAGTGCCTTTTGATAAGTCTCACGTGAATCGATACGAATACGCTCAATGCCCGAGTGAGTCATATCGCGCAGGGCCCGCATGTTGAGCGGTAGATCTTCATAGACATTAGCCGGTGCTTTGGACTCTTTAATACGCGCCTGAACCTTATTCCATAGGCGGTGCAGAAAGGCGATATCGGCTTTTAGTTCAACCTCAGTCGCGCCCTCGGCAACCGTCCGCAGGATGTAACCATAGCCATCGATGCGCTCCTCCCGCTCTAAAAGAGTCTGCATCAACGCCTTCAGGCGTTCACGCTCCTCCTGGTCCTCAATGCGTTGCGAGATGCCGATATGCTCAGCGCCCGGCATGAGCACCAAATAGCGTGAAGGTAGAGAGAGATTGGTGGTTAGCCGCGCCCCTTTACTACCGATCGGATCTTTGGTCACCTGCACCAGCAGCGACTGCCCCTCCCTCAGAAGCTGAGAGATAGAGATGTTGGCCCGCTCCTCAGCGGGAATATCCGGTGCTGACACCTCGTCAGCATGGATGAACGCTGCGCGCTCTAAGCCGATATCAACAAAGGCAGCCTGCATACCCGGCAGTACACGCACCACGCGGCCGTTATAGATATTACCGAGGATCCCACGGCGCTTGGCGCGCTCGACATAGATCTCCTGCGGCATACCATTTTCGATCACCGCCACCCGTGTCTCCATCGGGGTAAAGTTAATCAGTATCTCTTCGCCCACAACCAGGCTCCTTAATCTTGCTTCAGCGGCTGCCAGATCGGCACACCCGCTGTTCGTAACAGTTCAGAGGTCTCAGCCAGTGGTAATCCGACCACAGCGCTGTAACTACCTTCAATATGATCCACAAATACCGCACCTAGCCCCTGAATACCATAGGAGCCAGCTTTGTCCTGCGGCTCGCCACAGGCCCAGTACGTCTCGATTTCAGTGTCACTGAGCGTTCGAAACCAGACATCCGTGGTCACTAACTGCTCTCGCACACCAAAAGCGCCAACCAAGGCCACGGCGGTCATTACCTGATGCTTTGTACCCGATAGTTGCCGCAGCATCGACTGGGACTCGGCAAAATTAGCCGGTTTACCTAAAACTCTTCCGGCAAAAACAACACTGGTATCAGAGCCCAGACAGATTGTAGAGACTCGTCTGCTTGGCGGCTGCATGTCATAGATTTTCTGTGCCTTCTCACGGGCCAGACGCAAGACATAATCGCCGGCGGCCTCGCCCTCAATTAGAGACTCATCAATCTCAGCTGGCTCCACCCGAGCAGCGACACCTATCTGGGCTAGCAGTTCACGACGTCGAGGAGATGCTGAGGCTAGAATCAATTCCATAACGAATTCAGTTTAGATCGAAAGTCCGTGCGAGACGGTCGAGAAACAGAAAAACCAGCGGCCAAAAAATCCCGCTAAAAACAGCTGGCAATAGAAACAGCAGAGAGTCTCCGTGCGTTCCAGTCAGGCCCTGCATCCAGTAGTGCAGAAGCTGGTTAAGACCCGTTAGCAGAGCGATGATGATCCCCTGCTGTGGTAGGGGGAACATGCGCATACGCCGGTAGAGCAGCTGCGCCAGAAATGCCACCAGCGTCAGTGATAGCGCGTTAAGCCCAATAACACCACCATGCGCCAGGTCCAACAGTAGGCCGAGCACAAAAGCATAAAAAAGACCCACACGCGAAGGTGCACGCATCACCCAGTAGACAAGGAAAAGAAGAACCCATTCTGGGCGCGCCCAGCGTAGCAGGTCTGGCAGCGGCAGCTGACTTAAAAATAGACTGATGATAAAGGTGCCAAAAATGATGAGACTGCCACCACGCGCCTCAGCCATCAGACGCCTCACTTAGCTGTTCGGACAACAGCGCTGGAGGGCGTTCTACCAGTAACAGGTGACGCGACTTATCGAGCCGAGCGGTCGGTACCGCTCTGATTACCAAGAATGGACGCCCCGGATCACGCGTTACCTCGGTCACTTCGGCAACAGGGTAGCCCTCCGGGAAGCGGCCACCCAGTCCGGAGGTGACTAGCGTATCGCCTACTCGGATATCGGTGGTCGCTGGCACAAAGTCGAGCTCCAGGCTGTCGGGGTTACCGTTACCGAGAATCACTGAGCGAAAACCCGTACGCACCGACTCAACCGGCACAGCGGCACGCGAATCAGTGATCAGCATTACACGGCTGATCAGTGGAGCAACCGATATCACCTGCCCCATCACACCACCAGAGTCGAGCGCGGGCTGGCCGATGGTGATGCCATCTTGGCTACCCAGGTTAGTCAGGATCTCATGCTGAAACGGATTGGGATCAACACCAATCAACTCTGCCAGACGTACTTGCGAGTCAATTCGCGAGCGAGCATTCAGTAGCGCACGTAGACGACGATTCTCTGCAGTCAGGGCCGCGTTCTGCAGCACGCGCTGCTCCAGCTCAAGAGCCTCGGTGCGCAGGCGGTTATTCTCCGCTACTAAACTTGAGCGGCTAACCACCACGTCAGAGACATTATCAGCTAAGCGCGCTGGCATATCGACCAACCACTGCAGTGGAGTAATGATCAGATTCACATAACTGCGCCCTTCGCGGAATTTGGGTGAGTTCAGATCAAGGGCGATAAGGAAGAGTGCTGCAATAATCAGCAGCATAAAAAGAACTTTTGAGGGACCGTTACGAAAGATCATCTCGGTAGCAGCGAGGCTGAAACACTGAGTTTCAGCCTCAACCTCTATTTAGTCGTACGAGAGAAGTTCAAGACCCGAGCGGTCTAGCATCTCCAGTGCCCGACCACCACCGCGAGCGACACAGGTCAACGGATCTTCAGCAACAATAACTGGCAGGCCTGTCTCTTCAGTCAGCAGACGGTCCAGGTTGCGCAGCAACGCGCCACCACCGGTCAGTACGATACCCTGTTCGGCGATATCAGCGGCCAGCTCAGGCGGACACTGCTCCAATGCACTCTTAACGGCCTGTACAATTGCCGCCAGTGGCTCTTGCAGCGCTTCAAGCACTTCGTTGGAGTTGAGCGTAAACAGACGTGGGATACCCTCGGCCAGGTTACGACCACGCACATCGATCTCCAGCACTTCGGTGGCTGGGTAAGCCGTGCCGATCTCCTGCTTGATACGCTCGGCGGTCGCTTCACCGATGAGGCTGCCGTAGTTGCGGCGCACATAGGTAACAATCGCTTCATCGAAGCGGTCGCCACCGACACGAACAGACTCTGAGTAGACGATACCGTTAAGCGAGATAACCGCGATCTCGGTAGTACCACCACCGATATCGACAACCATCGAACCGCTTGCCTCTTCTACCGGCAAGCCTGCACCGATCGCCGCCGCCATTGGCTCTTCAATCAGATAAACCTCACGGGCACCAGCACCGATTGCCGACTCTTTGATCGCACGACGCTCAACCTGAGTCGATTTACAGGGTACACAGATCAGTACGCGTGGGCTCGGACGCAAGAAAGAGTTGTTGTGAACTTTGCTGATAAAGTACTGCAGCATCTTCTCAGTCACGTGGAAGTCTGCGATTACCCCGTCTTTAAGTGGTCGGATAGCGGTAATGTTGCCGGGTGTGCGACCCAGCATACGCTTCGCATCGGCGCCTACAGCTGCCACAGATTTCTGATTGCCGTTAACACGAATAGCAACTACAGACGGCTCATCTAGAACGATATCTTGGTGGCGAACAAATATAAGGGTATTAGCGGTACCCAGGTCGATCGAGAGATCGCTGGAGAATAGGCCGCGAATTTTTTTAAACATCGGTAAACTGGTCCTGAACCTAGCCGTTTTGGCGGTGTTTTTAGAATCGCAACATACTAGCAATCAGAGGGATTTTGGGCAAGGCTCAAATGTGATACCTTAGCGCCCCTACACAGCTAACTTAAACCGTTTGAAAGCGCGCAAATCACTGAGTTAAAAGTGATTCTGCATTTACGCTATTTAACCCGTTGAAGACGAGACAGGAACGATGTCACTCGACCGATCTGACGTGGAACGTATTGCTTATTTGGCCCGCCTGGCTATCGATGAGCAGGACATCCCGCAATACACCGAAAACCTAAGCAGCATACTGCAACTCGTTGATGAGATGCAGGCGATCGATACCACTGGAGTAGAACCTCTGGCACATCCACTTGATGGCGAACAGCGACTGCGTGCCGATGAGGTGAGCGAGATGAATCAGCGCGAACAGCTTCAGAGCGTAGCACCAGCAACCGAGGAAGGCCTCTTCCTGGTTCCTAAAGTGATCGAGTAAGCGGGCGGATTATCTATTTATGCATACTAAAAGTTTGACTGAACTGGCTGCAGACCTAGCATCAGGTGCAGTTAGCAGCACTGAGTTGACCCAAGCCTACCTCGATCGCATCGCAGCGCTCGATAGCAAGTACAACTCATTCATCACCACCACACCTGAGATCGCCCTGGCACAGGCTAAAGCGGCTGACGAAGCTCGTGCAGCGGGCCAGGCAGGCGCTTATACAGGTCTGCCAATTGCTCACAAGGACCTCTTCTGCACCGAGGGTGTGCGCACCAGTTGTGGCTCAAAGATGCTCGATAACTTCGAGTCACCTTACGATGCGACCGTCGTTGCCAAATTCAAAGCGGCCGGCGCGGTTATGCTGGGCAAAACCAATATGGATGAGTTCGCTATGGGCTCATCAAACGAATCGAGCTTCTACGGCGCCTCGCGCAATCCATGGGATACCGACCGGGTACCCGGTGGCTCATCGGGCGGTTCGGCAGCTGCTGTTGCTGCACGTCTGACGCCAGCGGCCACCGGTTCTGATACGGGTGGTTCAATCCGTCAGCCGGCGGCACTCTGTGGAATCACTGGCATCAAACCGACCTATGGCCGCGTGTCACGCTACGGTATGGTTGCCTACGCTTCATCGCTGGACCAGGGTGGCCCGATGGCACAGAGCGCTGAAGATTGCGCTCTGATGCTCAATGTTATGGCGGGTTTCGACAAGATGGACTCAACCTCGTCACAGCGCGATGTTGAGGACTACAGCGCCAAACTTAATGAATCAATCAGCGGTTTGCGCATCGGTGTACCAAAAGAGTACATGAGTGACGACCTCGACCCACAGATTGCTGAGCGCGTTCAAGCGGGCATTAAAGAGCTCGAGAAGCTTGGCGCCAGCGTAAAAGAGATCAGCCTGCCGCGTACGCGCATGTCGATCCCTGCTTACTACATTATCGCGCCAGCAGAGGCTTCATCTAATCTGTCACGCTTTGATGGGGTGCGTTACGGCCACCGTTGCGAAAACCCAGAAGATCTGATGGATCTCTACACCCGCACCCGCAAAGAGGGTTTCGGTGCCGAGGTTAAACGCCGCATCATGGTAGGCACCTACGCACTCTGTGCCGGTTATTACGACGCCTACTACAACAAGGCACAGCAGATTCGCCGCCTGATTCAGCAGGACTTCCTTGCTGCATTTAACGAGGTGGATCTGATTCTCGGCCCAACAACGCCGCATCCGGCGTTTAAGATTGGCGCGAAGAACAACGACCCAGTCTCCATGTATATGGAAGATATTTTCACCCTGTCGCTTAACCTTGCCGGTCTGCCAGGCATGTCAGTGCCTTGTGGCACTGTTGAGGGGCTGCCGGTTGGTATGCAGCTGATCGGTAACTACTTCGACGAAGCGCGTCTGCTTAACGTGGCTCATCAGTTCCAACAGGTGACTGATTGGCACAAACAGACACCAGCTGGAATTTAAGGGGTTAAGACATGGAATGGGAAACCGTAATCGGGCTTGAGATCCACGTTCAACTCTCAACCCAAACAAAGATATTCTCCGGCGCCAGCACCGCCTTTGGTGCCGAGCCAAACACCCAGGCCTGTGCTGTTGATTTGGCACTGCCGGGCACACTGCCAGTGTTCAACGAAAACGCGCAGCGTATGGCGATTATGTTCGGTCTGGCGATCAACGCAGAGATCGGTAAGCGTGCAGTATTTGAGCGTAAAAACTACTTCTACCCAGACCTACCCAAGGGCTATCAGACGACTCAGTTAGAAAAGCCTGTCGTGGGCGAGGGGTATGTCGACATCACTACTGATGAAGGCAGCCGTCGCGTGCGTATTCACCACGCGCATCTTGAAGAGGATGCCGGTAAGTCACTGCACGAAGATTTTCACGGCATGTCAGGTATCGACCTGAACCGTGCTGGCACACCTTTGATCGAGATTGTCTCCGAGCCAGACATGCGCACCTCAAAAGAGGCAGCTGAGTATGCGCGCAAGATCCACGCTATCGTGACTACCCTCGGTATCTGTGACGGTAACATGGCAGAAGGTTCAATGCGTTGTGACTGTAACGTCTCTATCCGCCCAAAAGGTCAGGAAGAGTACGGTACCCGCACGGAGCTAAAAAACATCAACTCGTTCCGCTTCATTGAGCGCGCGATTGATACCGAAGTAGCGCGTCAGATCGACCTGATCGAAGATGGCGGCAAAGTGGTTCAAGAGACGCGTCTTTACGACCCTGATCGTAACGAGACGCGCTCAATGCGCTCGAAAGAGGATGCCAACGACTACCGCTACTTCCCTTGTCCGGATCTACTGCCAGTCGTTGTCGACGACGACTACGTCGAAGCCATTCGTGCAACACTGCCCGAACTACCTGATGCGCGCCGTGAGCGCTTTATCAGTGAGTACAACCTGTCTGACTATGATGCCGGTGTGCTTTCAGCTTACCGCCCACAAGCGGACTACTATGAGGCGGTTGTCGCAGCATCCAAGGATGCCAAACTGGCAGCTAACTGGGTGATGGGCGAACTGGCGAAGAACCTCAACGCCAACGACACCGACATCAAACAGAGCCCAGTGAGTGCCGAACAGCTCGGCGGTCTGCTACAACGTATTAAGGACAACACCATCTCGGGCAACATCGCCAAAAAGGTGTTTGAACATATGTGGAGCGATGGCGGCACAGCCGATGAGATCATCGAAGCGAAGGGCCTGAAGCAGGTAACTGACACCGGCGCGATCGAGAAGGTGATTGATGAAGTGATTGCCAACTCGACGCCGCAGGTTGAGCAGTACAAAGCAGCCGAGCCTGACAAGCGCGGTAAGATGATTGGCTTCTTTATGGGTCAGGTAATGAAGGCGACCGGCGGTAAAGCTAACCCTGGTGCCGTTACCGGCTTGCTGAAGAAAAAACTTGATGCACTCTGCGACTAAGCTAGCTTAATCAATTTAAACCCCGGTTCAATCGCAGCCGGGGTTTTTATTTTTAATCCAATTTTACGAGAGCCGTTTGCGTGATCACTGATCTAAACTTCTATCTGCTGGCGATACCAGCGCTATTGATTGTCGGCATCTCAAAAGGCGGATTTGGTGGCGGAATCGGCATGGTGGCCGTACCCATGCTCAGTCTCGTCATTTCACCGGTGGCAGCTGCAGCAATCTTGTTGCCAGTGCTATGTCTTATGGATCTGTTTGCTCTTCGTGGGTTTCGCGGGAAGTTCGATTTAAGCGTCATCAAACCCATACTTCCCGCTGCGCTGGTTGGTGTGCTGGCGGGTGCTTTCAGCTTTCACTTGATGAGCGAGCGCGGCATCAAGTTTATGATAGCGACACTAACCCTTCTCTTTTGTGCCGATGCGTTGATTAAAGCACTGCGCAAACGGCAAACACCGGCAAAAAAACCTAACGTTGTGCGCGCGAGTATCTGGTCATCCTTGGCGGGTTTTACCAGCTTTAGCGTTCATGCCGGCGGTCCACCTCTGAATATGTACCTGCTTCCACTTCGGTTGGAAAAATCACTCTATGTATCCACGACAGTGATTTTTTTTACCTTCATAAACTATGTGAAGCTGATCCCTTATGTCTCGTTAGGGCTCTTCGATCAGAGCATCCTGTTGACAGCACTCATCCTTGCGCCGATCGCCCCAGTCGGCATATGGCTAGGAATTTATATGCACAACCGAATTGATGAGCGCCTCTTCTACCAACTCTGTTACGCATTCCTATTTTTAACCGGTCTAAAACTGGGATACGATGCGCTGACAATGGCCTGATAACTGGAAACTGACCATGCAAGAGCTACTACAGAAAATTCACGCAATCGTGGGTGACAACGGACTGGTCGCAGATGAGCGCGTTGCTCAGCGCTCCAACGATAGCTGGGGCCAGGGCAGCTGCCCAGCGGTTGCTATCGTACGCCCAACGACGACCGAAGAGGTTTCTCAGGTGATGGCACTCTGCCATGCAGCCGGTCAAACCGTCGTTCCTCATGGCGGCCTGACAGGTTTGGCTCTGGGTGCGCAGTGTAAGCCAGGTGATCTGGTACTGAGCCTAGAGCGCATGAATCAGATAGAGCGCCTAGATACCAAAGGCGCCACCGTTACCGTTCAGGCAGGCGTAGTGATCGAAGAGCTGCAGAATCGTGCTGCTGCTGAAGATCTGCTGTTTGCAGTGGACTGGGGTGCGCGCGGCTCGGCTCAGGTCGGTGGTATGCTGGCCGCCAATGCCGGTGGCAACAAGGTAGTGAAATACGGCATGGCCCGTGCACAGGTACTGGGCCTCGAGGTTGTACTGGCGGATGGTCGCGTAATGAGCAATATGCGCGAAACCATCAAAGATAACTCCGGCTATGACCTCAAACAGCTGTTTATCGGCTCAGAAGGTACGCTCGGCATTATCACGCGCGCAGTCTTGCGCCTCTGGCCATCAGCCCCTGCCCGTCAAACTGCACTGGTTGCCTGTAGTGATTTTGACTCAGTACTGGAGCTTCTGAACCGCCTAAAACAGACTCTCGAGGGTAAGCTCTCTGCGTTTGAAGCACTCTGGAGCTCCTTCTACAACTTCATGACGATTGAGACTGGCCGCAATAAGGAGTTCATCAAAGCTGAACACCCCTTCTATGTGCTGGTCGAATCCGAGTGTGTAGACGCCGAACGCGGTCGCGAGCAGTTCCTCGAGGTGCTCGGAGAGCTACTAGATCAAGAGGTTATCGTTGACGCCGTGATCGCTGAGACTAACCAGCAAGCCGCAGACCTCTGGGCGATGCGCGACGATATTGACGCGATGGTAGAGAACCTGAGCCCGCTGATCGCTTACGACATCTCACTGCCACTGCGCGATATGGAAGAGTACACCCGCCGCGTCAATGAGATGCTGGCCGAGAAATATGCCTCGCACACCTGCCTCACTTTCGGTCACCTTGGCGATGGCAACATCCACTTCTGTGTGGGTCCGGTTGACGATAAACCATCCATCGACAAGCTGGTCTACAGCCTGCTGCAGGAGTACGGCGGTTCAATCTCAGCCGAGCACGGTGTTGGCCTGGGCCGCAAGAACTACCTGCACTACTGCCGCTCAGAGGTTGAAATAGAGATGATGCGCGCCATGAAACGCGCCTTTGATCCAACGGGCATTCTTAACCCCGGGAAGATTATCGACCTCTAATCAGCGCGCCTGCTTGGCCTGCCTGAGCGCTTGCGCATAGGCATAGAGGGACTTTGCTCGGGTTGTCAGTACTGCGATGAAGATCAGCAGACAACCCAGCAACTGCATCGGCTCCATCCGTTCGCCGTACCAAATCGCAGCGAAGATCGCGACCCAAACAGGCTCCAGCGTTAGCACTAGGGCTCCGTGTCCTGCCGGTGCTAATTTGAAGCTGTAGGTCTGGATCAGGAAACGAGCAGCCGAACCCAGAAGCGCGCTCGCTGCAAACCAGCCCCAAATACCGGACATATTGACGAGCTCCCAGTTCTCAAAAAACCAAGAGATAGGAATTAGCAGCAGCCCAACCGTCACCAACTGGATAGCTGTTAACGCAATTACAGATGTCTTTACCGCGGCACGCGCACTCAGATTGATAAAGATGGCAAAAAAGAGCGCAGAGGCAAGATAGCTCCACTCACCGATGCCGAACACAAAGTGAGAGTCGAGCGATAGGGCCGCCAATCCCGCACAGGCTATCGGCAAAGCAAGCCAGAGCGCGCGACCGGCCCGCTCGCCAAAAAAGATCGCAATAAGAGGTGCTAAGAGCGCTCCCATACTGGTAAGGAATCCGCCGACCCCCATATGGGTTCCCAGATGCAGTCCAAACACCCAGAAGGTAATCCCAACGGCAAAAACAGCTCCAACCAAAAAAACTCGACCGGTATCCCGAGCATGAAATCGACGTAGATCACCGATAGAGAAAGCCGCTAGCAGGAGCCCAGCAGTAAAAAACCTCAGCCCCATAAAGAGCATGGGCGGCAGCCCTACTAAGACCTCTTTCGAAAAGATCCAACTCGAAGCGGCCAGCAAGGTAACAAGTATGAGCAGCAAATCAGCTTTGAAAGGGTGGGTGCGCACGCGGGGAACTCAGAGTGGAAAAGGCCTATGTTAACGTTTTTCGATATACTTCGCTCATGCAAAATAAGCCTCTTCCAATTGATCAAATCCTGCCAGAGCTTGCCCAGACCCTAGCTCAACACCCAGTTGTAATTCTGCAAGCGGAGCCGGGAGCCGGCAAAACGACTCGAGTACCGCTGGCATTGATGGTGCAGGATTACGTTCAAGGCAAGATATTGCTGCTCGAACCACGCCGCGTGGCTGCTCGTTCTGCTGCACAGTATATGGCACAGTCACTGAATGAGTCGGTGGGCCAGCGCGTTGGCTACTCTATGCGCCTGGATCGCAAAGTAAGCCGTGACACCAAAGTGGAGGTGATTACCGAGGGGCTTCTGGCTCGGAGATTAATCTCTGACCCTGAGCTCTCTGGCGTTTCGCTGGTTATCTTTGATGAGTTCCATGAGCGCAGTATCCATACAGACCTGGGTCTAGCGCTCTGCCGTGAAGTAGCAGCACTGCGTGACGAGCCGCTTCGGCTACTTGTGATGTCCGCCACACTCGATACAGAGAAGCTGAGTAATCAGCTGGGTAACGCACCGGTACTCAGCAGCCCTGGGCGCAGCTATCCGATTAACATACAGCGCTCAAACAGCCCGATTAATCGCTTTGAACTGCTTGATGCACTCGAGCGTCGCTGTCGAAACGCCCTATCGATTGACGGGGATGTATTGGTTTTTCTACCCGGGCGCGCCGAGATACGCCAGCTAGAACGCAGGCTCAATGAGCTCTGGCACGACAGACCGGAAATTAGCGTTAGGCCGCTCTACTCTGGCGTCAACGACGCCAGTGTCCTAGAGCTTTTCAACGCGGCACCCGCCGGTGAAAAACGCTTTATTTTAGCGACATCCATCGCCCAAACATCGATCACACTACCTGGGGTGACCTGCGTTATTGACTCCGGACTCGAAAGGCGCCCGATTTTCAATCCGCGTCTAGGGCTATCGCGACTGTCGACAGAACGTATTAGTGCCGCAACGGCGACCCAGCGCGCCGGCCGAGCTGGCCGCGTAAGAGCGGGTATCTGCTATCAAACTTGGAGTGACGATCAACAGAGTCAACTCATCGACCATGACCGCCCGCAGATCACTCAGGTCGACCTAAGCGATACCCTGCTGCTTCTCCTTAGCTGGGGGGTGAGCCAAATTGATGATCTGGAGTGGATTGAACGCCCGTCCGAAACCCTCTGGCGTGCAGCGCTGGAACAGCTGACAGCCCTTGGGGCTATCGATTGGCGTGACCAACGACCTACCCTAAGTGAACTGGGTAAGCGCATGTGCCAGATTCCTGCCGAACCGCGCGTTGCGCGGTTGTTGCTCTGGGCAGAATCCTTGGGTGCATCGAACCTCGGCGGGCAATTAGCGGCACTTATCAGCGATCCACCACGTCAACGTCACGCAGATCTGCGTCAGGCACTAGAGCAGATACCCAGAAACAAGCAGTTGGGCCAAATAGCAAAACGCTTTGAACAGTTGCTCGGTACGCCAGAGTACCGAGATAGCCAAGACCCGAGAGACACTCAGGATTGGGATATCTCAGAACTGCTTCTGCCCGCCTATAGCGACCGCGTCGCCCAATGCGTTGACCAGTCAAACGGTCGATTTCGCTTGACCAACGGCACGGCCGTTCGCCTGGATCCAACTGATCCTCTGTGTCGTTCGCCCTATCTGATATGTATCGACCTGGGCGGTCGAGAGGATCAAGCAGAGCTGCGCCTCTCACTCGCTCTCCCAGTCAGTATTGATCTGATAAAAACTGTGCTCAGTGAGCAGATTCAACAGCAGGAGGAGCTACGCTGGGAGGGTGAACATCTGCGTGCAGTTAATCTTATGCGCCTTGGCAAACTCGAGCTGGAGCGTAGCGAGGCCCAATCCATATCGGATAGCGCCCGCGCATCAGCCTGGTGTGAACGCATCCGTAAAGAGGGACTCAACACTCTGCCAACTTGGCAAAATTTAGCCCCTTGGCTAGCTCGCGTACGCTACCTTGCCCGTAACCAAGAGCGAACGTCAGAACCCGTTGAGCTTCCCCTATTCGATGATGCCACGCTGCTCAAACGTCTAGACGAGTGGCTCGTCGATGCCCTCAGATCTATTAAACAGCGATCAGAACTCGGAAAGATCGATCTAAAAACTCAACTTCTGAACATCCTGCCTTGGCAGATAACGCAGTGGCTCGATCAGTATGCCCCACAAACTTACACGGCCCCATCTGGGCGCACTGTAAAAATCGATTATAACGCCGAGATACCGAGTATCAGCTTGAAGCTGCAAGAGATGTTTGGAGAACAAGCTTCACCCACCACAGGTCTCGGACTGCCCATCCGCGTTGAGCTGCTCTCGCCTGCAGGCCGCCCTCTGGCAATGACAACCGATCTCGCCCATTTCTGGCACAACATATACCCAGAGGTGCGCAGAGAGAACCGGGGGCGTTATGCGAAACATCCTTGGCCGGAGGATCCGCTAAAAGCTGAAGCCAGCCACCTCACTAACGCTGCGCTCAGGCGCAAGAGCGCTGAGTAGCGTCGAAGGTTCTGATATAATCACGCCAGTTTTAATCGCACTCATTAGATAGGAGTTTTCTGTGGAAGAACCGATAGCACCGGGAGATTATGACTGTTGTGAGAGCGGCTGCGAGCCCTGCGTTTGGGATGTCTACCGGGCAGAGATGACACAGTGGCGAGCCGCACAGGCAGCAAAAAACACAGAGGGGAGTCCTGTAACGGAATCTTCCGAGGAATCTTAGACTCCAAAACAGTTCGTATCTCAGAGTGGAACCTAAATGGATATTTCGCCGCTTGAGAGTGGCGCCGAAAACCGACAGGATCCTATTTCTAAAAAGTTAATCTGTATCTACAGGTATCTCCTAAATGATTTACGACGTTATTGTTCTCGGCGCAGGAATCCTCGGTTTATCAACCGCGATGCAACTTCTTGAAAAGTACCCGGGGAAAAAGGTTCTGGTCTTAGACAAAGAGCAGCACTGCGCAGCCCACCAAACAGGCAACAACTCCGGCGTCATACATGCCGGTGTCTACTACACGCCCGGCACTCTTAAAGCGAAGTTCTGTCTCGAGGGGAACCGACTCACTAAAGAGTTCTGTGAGCGTGAAAACGTCCCATTCGATACATGTGGCAAGTTGCTTGTTGCAACTAACGAGCTTGAGATGACTCGCATGCGCGCGCTTTGGGAGCGCACCGCCGCCAACGGGCTGGAGCGTTACTGGCTAGACTCAGACGAGCTGCAAGCGCGAGAACCCAACATAACAGGTATTGGAGCGATCTTCGTTCCTTCCAGCGGAATCGTGGACTACTCAGCTGTCTGTCGCGCGATGGAAAGATCGATCAAAGCGGCCGGTGGTGAGATCAGATATGGCGCTCAGATCAAAGAGATCAAGGAGTACCCTGATAAGGTCGAATTGATGAGCGAGCGAGACACTTTTACTGGCAAGTACCTAATTAGCTGTGCAGGTCTGATGTCGGACCGCGTAATACGGATGCTCGGGCTCACCCCAGACTTTACGATCTGTCCGTTTCGTGGCGAATATTTCCGTCTTGCGAGCAAGCACAATCAGATCGTCAATCACCTGATCTATCCCATCCCGGACCCCTCCATGCCCTTCTTGGGAGTGCATCTTACTCGCATGATCGATGGCAGCGTCACGGTAGGGCCCAACGCCGTGTTGGCATTCAAGCGAGAAGGCTACAAGAAAACAGACTTTTCGCTCAAAGACACCGTTGAGACGTTGAGCAACCCGGGTATCTTGCGACTACTGGCCAAGAATATGCAGCCGGGACTGACCGAAATGAAAAACTCAATGTTCAAACGCGGCTATCTAAAAGAGGTCAACAAATACTGCCCAAGCATTGAACTCGAGGACTTAGAGCCGTATCCAGCGGGCGTTCGGGCCCAGGCGGTGTCGCCGGATGGGAAGCTAATCGACGACTTCAAATTTGTTCACACAAAGCGAACGATAAACGTCTGCAACGCGCCCTCGCCCGCCGCAACCTCATCGCTTCCGATCGGGCGACATATCCTCGGGCTTGCCAGTGAACAATTTGATCTCTAGAAAATTCGCGGATTCCGATCGAACTAATTGAGCGCCTTCAACTCCAGCGAGCTCAGTTCGCCCTTCTCTTCATGCTCGACGCGCACGAGTGCGAAGGACTTGTCAGGAACGAGCCAGAGTGTGTCTCTGACGTCTCCCGCCTGACGCTGCCAGCGCTCGGCTAGCATCTCACCCCAGGGAGTTCCAACAGCCTCCTCCCCAAGGAGTTGATATTGGTAATTTCGAGTATCAGAGCGAGCTACCAATCGGTATTCCAATGAATTAGAGGCTGCTCCACAGTGTCGGTCGATCTGTATCTGCAAACTATGTGATAAGGGATCAAGAACGACTCCATCAACTTGATAGCTCTGAGCCTTTCCTTTGTAGTTGGAATTCACCGTTCCAGTTGCACTATCCACGCTGATTTGAGTCGTTCTGGCGCCCAGCCCCTTCTGCTCTTTGAGATACTCAGATGTCGCCAACTGACCGTCAATAAGCTGCATTGAGCTCTTCTCGTTAAGACTGACAATGAGCAGTGACATCGACTGCGACAACACCCAGTTATCAGTCCCAGCAGACTCTAGCCGACGAGTCGCTTCAGTTCCCATACCCTGGTACGCAACTTGATAGACCCAGTTCTGATCACGCTGAGCCTCGAGCAAGTTTTTGGCACAGTCGCTAGCTTGGGCTAGAGGTGCAAACAACGCTAGTCCCAACAGCATCGCGGGCTGTGCCAAGAGGTCGGCCCCCTTTTTCATCCATACCTTGGGCAGTACTAAGAGGTCTGACCCCTTTTTACCAATATTCATTCAGGCGCTCTCATAAAAACACTAAAAAGGGGTCTGACCCCACTGTAAAATTTTAGGTTAAAGCATCACCCATGAACCAAAAATGAAAAAGGCAGCCGAAGCTGCCTTTTCTATGCTCAGTAGGTTTTAGCCGCGCATCACTGCAACGTCTTCCGCCTGCAAGCCTTTATCCGTTGTACCAACACTAAAGGTGACCTTCTGCCCCTCGTTCAGAGAACGATGACCACGGCCGCGGATGTTACGGAAATGAACGAATACATCATCTCCTTCAGAGCGAGTAATGAAGCCCCAACCCTCTTTAACATTGAAGAACTTAACGGTACCTACTTCACGACCTTCAGCGTTGTCGTCGACATACAGATCATCGTCTGATGTATCTGCAGCAGCCGAGGCTGAGCCGGAGCCCGCTACAAAGGTACTCACCAGCACTGCAACGAATGCAACGCCAAGAACGCCCACATAATTGTCGACACCGAGAACCTGCCAAGCAGCAGCGATCACGGCAACCGCAACAAAACTAATAACTATATTTTTTACCAATTGCGAACCACTCATCTATCAAATTGTCTCTTGTTATTCGAAATTACAGTCTAAATTTGCCCAAATGACGCTCTATTAAATCTTTGCAAGATCGTCAGCAACCCGCAGATATATCCTACTAACCAATTTTTTTCAACAACTTAGCCCATTTCACGCCTAGTACTTAAGGCTAGTGTCAGCTCTTAGGCCCCGCACTTCGGTGGCATCGACAAGAATTGTAACCATACTGGTATAAAGAGAACGGAAGAATCTCATATAATCGTGCGCCGCGTTGGTTGGAAAGCCGCTAGAAAGCGGTAAGAGAGCCGCGAGTAAGCGGTAGCGGAGCAGCGAGAAAGCTGTAAATAAGCGCCGCAATACTGTTTAACAGGAGCAACAAGATGTCTGATAGTGCCCGACTCGACGATCTAGAGTCACGCATTGCCTTTCAGGAGGATGCGATCGATAAACTCAGTGACGTTATCGCTCGTCAGGAGAAAGAGCTAGACCAGCTCAAGCGGATGGTGCTGATTTTAAGCACCCAAATTCGCAACTTCGATACAGGTGATGACGCGGCTAAAGCGAACGAGATTCCACCGCACTACTGAGAGGGTTCGAGCTTGCGCAGGGCGTAGATATCAAAACGACCCGATTTGCCCTCCAGCGCATAATCGGGCTGTGGTCCCTCGATACAGGGTGCTTTGCGGGGACGCTTGACCACAACCCGGCAACGAGCACTCTCCAGCGCCGCCGCCAGCAACTCAGCACTGTCCTCATCAGCACCCACTAACGAACGAAAAGCGAGCATCTCTTTTTTGACCTGAGCACTCTTCTGGGAGTGAGGAAACATCGGATCGACGTAGACGACATCTGCTTCACCTTGATGCCTATTCAGCCAGTCAACTGATTGACCCGAATCAAAGCTCAGGCGTTGGACAATATCCATAATCGCTGGATCATCGGTGCACTGAGCTCGCTCGAGACCATCCTGAAGCAGCGCTGCAACCAGCGGATTACGCTCCACCATCTGTACCTTTGAGCCCAGCGTCGCCAGCACGAATGCATCCCGCCCCAAACCTGCGGTCATATCAGCGATATAGGGTTTAAATGAACTTGATACGCCACAGGCTTTGGCGATCTGCTGCCCCTGCCCGCCACCAAACTGACGCCGGTGATTGACCGCACCTGAGAGGAAATCCACCTGCACGGGACCCGGTCGTTTACGTCCTGTGGTACAGAGTGATACACCCTCAGCACCAAACACCAATAACTGTTCGAAGCGGCTATCATCGTCCAGAGACCACTCTGTCAGCAGTTCAGCACCGACCTGCTCAGCCAGCGCTGTTGCCGCAGAAATAAATGGAGGTTCAGCCGCGATTGCGAGCATCAGGCACTCATACCCCAGACGGCTAGCAGCCCGAAGCCCAGCAGCAAACGGTAGATAACGAACGGACGCATGCCGATACGATCAAGCCAGCTCAAGAACAGATGGATACAGGCCCAAGCACTCAGCGCTGCGATCAATGCTCCTACACCCACCATCATCCAAGGTGCATCAGCTCCCTGTTCTATCAGGTCGAGAGTTTTCAGCGTCCCTGCACCCAAAATGACTGGAATCGACAACAGAAAGGAGAAACGCGCCGCACTTTGACGCTCATAACCCAGTGCCAGCGCGGCAGTAATAGTAATACCCGAACGTGAAGTTCCAGGGATCAGCGCGATCGCTTGTGCAATACCGATCACAAGCGCTTCGGGAATGCCGAGCGACTCCATCTTTTTGGTCGCGCGATTAGTGGCATCAGCCCATCCAAGCAGAACGCCAAAAATGAGTGTGGTCGCCGCGATAACGAGGATCGATCGACCATACTGATCAATAAAATCACCCAGCAGCAAACCCGCGAGAATAGCCGGTAATGTAGCGAGCACTACCAACCAACCGAGCTTCGCTTCGCTCGAGCGCTGACCAAAAAGCGACAGCGTCGAAGCTTTGGCAATAGTAAAGACCTCAGTGCGGAAGTAGATAACCACCGCGCAGAGAGTGCCGACATGCACACCAACATCAAAGGCTAAACCCTGATCCTCCCAACCAAGTAGCTGCGATGGCAGTATTAGATGCGCAGAGCTTGAGATCGGCAGGAATTCGGTCAGCCCCTGGATCAGGGCAAGAATAATGGTGTGTATCCAATCGCTGAGTGTCACTGTTCGTCCTTTTTCTTCCAGCTACCTTCACGCAGATAGACAGGCTGTGCCTCTTCTGGCGCAAGCGCGCGGCCCGCATTGAACTCTCTCTCGGCCAGTTGCACCATGATCCTTGCAACCGGGTAAATCTCGGGTAGGCAGCGTACTACACTCGCCTCTATTTTCGACGAGTTTGCCAGATAAACAGCACCGCTACCGGCCAGTGTCCAATTACCCTCAACAGCGAGCGCTACATCAGCCGGCGCGCTAACCCGCTCTTCGTGCAACGGTTTGAGATCGCCATCAACCAGCTGATAACAGCACCAGTAGACCTCGTCCATCCGAGCATCTAGTGCTGCGAGGATATACTCAGCGCCCGGAGCCTCCTCCAGCGCGCGCCATGCCATCGTTTCGAGGGTGGAAACACCCACAACCGGCGTTTCATAGGCCAGGGCCAACCCCTGTGCAGCTCCAGTAGCAATTCGTATGCCAGCAAATGAGCCCGGACCTCGACCAAAAGCAACAAGATCAAGATCCTTCACACGCAGTTGTGCTTCGGCCAGCACAGCCTCAACCATTGGCAGCAGTAGGTGCGTATGTTGGCGTGGCGCAATTTCAAAGCGATCAAACTTACCGGCATCGCAATGTAGTGCAACAGAGCACGCGTCAGTTGCTGTATCTAGCGCGATAATCTGCGCCATATCTGTCTCCTCAATCTAATCAATTGATAGCTACCTTAGAGCAGCTTGTTACCCCAGGCGGGCATCAGATCTTGCTGCAGATCGAGCTGAGAGAGTATGCGCGCAACGATAAAGTCGACCATATCGTTGACGCTCTCAGGTTTATGATAGAACCCCGGAGATGCCGGTACCACGACGGCACCCATACGCGTTAGCTTTAACATGTGCTCGAGATGTATCTCGGAGTATGGCGCTTCACGAGGCACCAGTATCAACTTGCGACGCTCCTTGAGTGTCACGTCAGCCGCACGCTCGATAAGATTATTACTGGCCCCAGTGGCTACCGCCGACAAGGTTCCTGTGCTGCAGGGGCAAATAACCATCGAACTCGGCGCACCAGAGCCTGAAGCGACCGGAGCGAACCAATTCTCGCGGCCAAAGACGCGAATCTGCCCCTCAGCTGCACCGTAAAACCCGGTCAGAAACGACTCTTGAGCTTCAGGGGTTCCCGGCAACTTAATCTCCGTCTCAGCAGCGGTAACAACCTGAGCAGCTTTGCTAATCATAACCAGCACCTGCACCTTTTGAGCGACAAGGCACTCGAGTAGGCGCAATGCATACTGCACACCAGATGCGCCGGTTATCGCTAGACTAACTCTACGCGGACTATCCATCTATTTACGCTCCCTTAGCGCCTCTATTAGGCGTTCATGTATACCACCAAAGCCGCCATTGGACATCACGACCAGTTCAGTTCCCGAAGTCGTGGCTGCGACAACCTGTTCAATCATCGCGTCAAAATCGCCAAACACCTGTTGGTTCGATGCGGCAGCTACTGCTTCATCCAGCGACCAGCCCTGCTCTGCGGGTTGATACCAAAAAACCTGATCTGCAGCTTTAGAAGAATTAGCTAACTGGTCGCTAAACACGCCCTGTTTCATCGTATTTGAGCGGGGTTCAATCACCGCGACAATCCTCGCATCGGGCTTAACTCTTCTGAGCCCCTCAAGCGTGGTCGCTATGGCGGTCGGATGATGAGCAAAGTCATCATAGAGTGCGACGCCATTAATCGCCTCACGCAACTCCATTCGGCGTTTTACTGAGCGGAACTGACTCAGCGCCTCAGCTGCGGCCTCCAGTGTTACCCCCACATGGCGGGCCGCTAGGGCAGCGTGTAGCGCGTTTACTTGATTGTGTGTACCACTCAGCGTCCAGCTCACTCGCGCACGCTCGCCGTGCTGCAAACAGAGCGTGAACTGTTGCGGGTTCTCTTCGCTAACCTCTATCCAGGCGTCTGCCTCAGGCGTTTCGCCAGTCTGAAGCAAATCTGACCAACGGCCCTGCTCAAGAACCCTGTTTAACGCCTCGTTCTCTCTGGGCGAGATAATCTGCCCCTCACCGGGAACAATGCGCACCAGATGGTGGAACTGGCGTTCAATCGCGTACAGATTGTCGAAGATATCAGCATGGTCGAACTCTAGGTTGTTCATAACCAGAGTGCGCGGCGAATAGTGAATAAATTTAGAGCGCTTATCGAAAAATGCGGTGTCGTACTCGTCCGCCTCGATAACGAAAAAGTCTGTCTCGCCCACGCGCGCGGAGCGCTCGAAATTGAGCGGGACACCACCGATGAGGTAGCCTGGTTTCATGCCGGCATACTCGAGTATCCAAGCCAGCATACTAGCCGTTGTGGTCTTTCCGTGGGTGCCGGCAACAGCCAACACCCAGCGATCAGCCAACAGATGATCGTGCAACCATTGTGGACCAGAGCAGTAGTGCAGCCCTCGATTAAGAACCGCTTCCACGCAGGGATTACCTCGCGACATCGCATTACCGATGACTACCAAGTCAGGTGTGGGGTCGAGCTGCGCCGGATCATAACCCTGAATTAGCTCGATACCAGCCTGCTCCAGCTGCGTGCTCATCGGTGGGTAAACGTTTTGATCTGAACCGGTCACTCTGTGGCCGAGCTCGCGCGCCAGCAGTGCCAGGGACCCCATAAAGGTGCCGCAGATACCCAAGATGTGCAGGTGCATCAAGGCAGACTCCGTAAACTGAAGGGAAAAAGGCCGAATATCTAAGACCTTAGCCGAAAAAACGGCTATGCCGCGGTGCAATAGACTAACAACTCCCCTATAATTTGCATCCTATTTTTCCCTCCAAAAAACACCGAGGCCAACCAACCGATGCAGTTACTTAGCTCTTTTCTAAAGCACAATAAAACTGACCAGGATCTGGTTGAAGTCATTGAAGTACTGATGATCGCCTGCAAAGAGGTAGCACTGCAGCTGCGTGAGGGAGCCTTGGCCGGCGTCTTGGGCACCAGCACACTGACCAACGTACAGGGCGAGACCCAAAAGAAGCTCGACATCGTCTCCAACGACATTATCAAAAAGGTCCTGTTGGATAACCGTTTGGTACGTGGCGTCGCATCAGAGGAGGAGGATAAGCCTGTCTGGGGCGATCGAGATGGTCGCTACTTAATTACCTTCGATCCGCTCGATGGCTCATCTAATATCGATATCAATGTATCGGTAGGTACAATTTTTTCTATTCTCGAGGCACCTAAGCCCTGGGCGAAACAGGATGAAGCTGAATTCCTGCAGGCGGGTCGCCGTCAGGTCGCGGCGGGCTACGTACTCTACGGCCCATCTGCTGTATTGGCGCTGACCACAGGCAAAGGCGTAAACATGTTCACGCTGGCCCACACCGGTGACTTCATTCTCACCGAAGAGAACGTCAAAGTACCCGAAGAGACTGCTGAGTTCGCCATCAATATGAGCAACCAGCGTTTTTGGGAGCCAGCAATGCAGTCATACATTAGTGATCTGATCCAGGGTGAAGCGGGTCCGCGCGAGAAGAACTACAACATGCGTTGGATCGCATCGATGGTGGCTGAAATCCATCGCCTGCTGACACGCGGTGGTATCTTTACTTACCCATGGGACTCACGCGATCCGAAGAAACCAGGTAAATTGCGCCTGATGTACGAAGGCAATCCAATGGGGATGCTAATAGAACAGGCGGGCGGTGGAGCCACGACCTGTTACGAAGAGATTCTCGATATCGAACCGGACGACATTCACCAGCGTGTCTCTGTCGCCATGGGCTCGAAGAAAGAGATCGAAACGTTGAAAGCTTACCATCGCACCCAGACAAAGAACTGACTATAATCGCGGCCACGAACTAATGGCCAAACAGCTTACACTTAACTGATAGGAAGCAAGCATGAGCTTTGAAAAAGTACCTGCGGGCAAAGATCTGCCCAACGATATCTATGTAATCATCGAGATCCCAGCTGAGAGCTCGCCAGTAAAATACGAGATCGACAAAGATGCAGACGCAATCTTCGTTGACCGTTT
>JAYQBD010000001.1:49089-74552 GCA_038137135.1 Oceanospirillaceae bacterium
CGCCAGTAAAATACGAGATCGACAAAGATGCAGACGCAATCTTCGTTGACCGTTTTATGGCTGCGCCTATGTTCTACCCTGCTAACTACGGCTACGTGAACAACACCCTGGCAGACGACGGTGACCCACTGGACGTATTGGTACTGACTCCACACCCAGTAATGACTGGCTCTGTAATCCGTTGCCGTCCAGTCGGTATCCTCAACATGACTGACGAAGCGGGCGAAGATGCTAAGCTCGTCGCTGTGCCACACGAAAAACTGAGCCAGGCTTACAACGACATCAACGATGTTGATGACCTGTCTGACCTGCTGAAAGATCAGATCTCTCACTTCTTCGAGAACTACAAGAAGCTTGAGAAAGGTAAGTGGGTTAAGGTTGAAGGCTGGTCAGACGCTGCTGCTGCGCGCGCTGCAATCGAACAGTCTGCGGCTGCGTACGAAGCTGCCAAGTAAGCAACACTCATACACCAAACCCGCCAGTTCGACTCGGCGGGTTTTTTTATATCCGCACGCTCGATTTAACAAACTTGCGTGAGGCACCAAGTCACATTAAGGTGCGTTCAAGATTTTTACAGGACTGCAGTCATGAGCCGACCCAATTTAGACGAGATCAAACAGGTTTACATCGAGTCTGATCTACTTTTCAGCGAATCCGAAGTGGCACAGGCGATCGATAAAATGGGCGCAGAGATCAGCGCAGATCTCGCTGACCAAGATCCAGTTATCTTCTCAATCATGAATGGTGGATTGGTCATTGGTGGCCAACTCTTGACGCGCCTGAACTTCCCCCTGGAAGCGAGCTATCTGCACGCAACGCGTTACCGCAACACCACCTCAGGCCATGAACTTGAGTGGAAGGTGCCGCCAATGATCGAATTCAAGGGCCGACCTGTGCTCGTGGTTGACGACATTCTCGATGAGGGTCATACGCTGGTTGAGGTGATGAAACACTTCGAACGTGAAGGCGCTTCATCTGTTGAGGCTGCCGTTCTGATCGATAAAGAGCACGACCGCAAGGCGATTCCCGGACTCAAAGCCCGTTACACAGGCCTTACCATCCCTGACCGTTACATCTTCGGTTACGGTATGGACTACAAGGGTTACTGGCGCAACGCGCCGGGTATTTTTGCGGTGAAAGGTCTGTAATCAGTCTTTAATATTTTTCATTGTCAGTCTGGTGAAATTCGTTAGACTGACAATTGAGAAAAATAACAAGGACAACTAATGACAGAGATTGACGTTCTATTGATCAGCAGTGCGGCTCTCGCCCTTTGGCTTTTCAACTTAAGAAGAAAATCTCAGCCTTGCTCCGAATCCTCTCGCCGAAGCAAAGCTAAAGTCTGAATCCCGGTTTAAACCTGGGTCTGCATTCGAAATGGCGCTTGATGCCTGTCAGGCGGCTAGGTGTTTAACTCGCCATAAAGCTCAACAAACGCCTGCGTCAGCTTATGCTTGGGTGCCAAGTAGATCAGCGGCTTAGCCTCCATATGTGACTCCTTCATCTTTACTGAAGCGGGCACTCGAGTTTTCAGTACCGGTAGTTTCTGCTCTTCCAGACTGGCAATAATTTTTGCCGGCAAAGAGGCACGCGGCTGGAACTGATTTACCACTATCCCCTCTAATATTAACTTCTCGTTATGATCCGCTTGAGTTTCACGTAGGTTATGAACCAGCGAATAGAGCGCCTGACGGGCAAACTCATCGCAATCAAACGGGATTAAACAGCGCTCAGCAGCACAAAGTGCTGACAGCGAAAAGAAGTTAAACGCAGGTGGAGTATCAATGTAGATCGCATCGTAGTGCTGCTCTAACTGCTCACACAGATCTCTTAACTTGTAGATTTTGTGGCGCGACTCCAGCTTGGATTGCAGATCCCCAACTTCAGGGTTGGACGGCAGGATATCCAAGTTTTCAAACGGCGTAGAGTGACAGTAGTCGCTCGCCTGTTTAGCTGTTACCGAAAAGCTCAGAGTCGATTCAAAGTAGTCACTAATATCGAGCTCTGGCAGATCAGAGTCATCACCGAGTAGATAGTGTGTCGAGTTACACTGGGGATCGAGATCAATAACCAGTGTGCGATTACCACTCTGCGCGCTGACAGCGGCCAGATTAACGGCGACGCTGGACTTACCCACACCACCTTTCTGATTAAAAACGACTCGGCGCATAAGCGCTCCTCTACTTTAAATTACAAACCTTTGAATCGCGAAAAGCGTCGCACCGGCTAGCCCTGAGAGAGCAACTCTCGAAGATCGATGATGGCTGCATTCGCCCGCGATATATAGGACGCCATCACCAGCGAATGGTTGGAGAGCAAACCGAACTCAGTGCCGTTTAGAATCATCGGACTCCAGATGGTGTTCTGCGTCGCCTCCAGCTCTCGGACAATCTGGCGCAGACTCACAACGGCATTTTTCCGCTCAAGAGATTGCTGAAAGTCGAGTTCGATGGCATTCAAAATATGGATCAACGCCCAAGCAGTGCCTCGCGCTTCATAGAAAACATCATCTATCTCCATCCAAGGCGTCTGCACTTCGACCTCGGCCGCTACTGCTGTAGATTGATCGGCACCGCTGGTTCCCGCTAGGTCGGTATTCAGGCGTTTCTGCCCAACACTGGCGCTCAAGCGCTGGGACAAACTGCCTAAGCGGGTCGAAACGTCACCCAGCCAATCCCGCAAGTTATCAGCGCGCGCGTAAAACTGCGTATTCTCTGCTGAAGCACTCGATAGATTTTGGTGGTAGGCGTAAAGCGATCCAAGGGCGTCCCTGTACTCACTCTCGGTAGAGGGTAATAGCCATGAGTTGTTGTCGAAATGCAGTCTCGGTTCTGCCGCGGCAAGGTCAGGCTGTTCGGTTGATTGCGACTGCGAACGGCTGAAGGTTTTGCGCATCGCGCGGCTCAGATCTCGCGCCTGAACCAGCACACCAAACTCCCAGTTGGAGATATTATCCAGCCAGACTCCCGGTGGAGTTCGATCGTTAGAGATATAGCCACCTGGCTTGTCCAGCAAAGTCTCCACCAGAGAGATCAGCGTGCTAGTTGTATGAGAGCCAACAACGACTTCAGATTGTTCAGCAGCGGCACGCTCGGCCGCAGTAGCACGCACATCAAACTGTGATGGAGCCCAACTCCAATAAATGCCAATAACAATCGCAGCGAAGAGATAGAGTGCCAGCACAATCCCCAGCGGGAATAACAGGCGACTTCCGCGGGTAGCACTGTATCGGTCCCATAAATCTAGCCAACGACGTTGGAGCGACTGCATTTTTGTACCTCAAATTTTGATTATGCTGCACTGCACTATAAACAGTTCCACAATAGCAGGGATGGTGAATAGGGCAAAGTCCTATTGTTAACCGCTTATCTGACGCATCGATGAACGACAAGAATGATTGACGAAACTTTGTAGATATGTTCGAGGAAACTGTCGATAAATGTCACACATCTACCTCATTTTGCCATTATTTTCGCTGGACATTCCAACCTAGATTACGCACACTATCGACCAATGTAGAAGAGGCCCTGTTTGCTCTCTTCTCCCTCTATCTGCCGCGATATGGCAGCCATTTAGTTGTTTTAGGAAAGTCTGATGGATATCCGCAAAGTCAAAAAACTTATCGAACTCCTCGAAGAGTCAAACATCAACGAAATTGAGATCAAAGAGGGCGAAGAGTCAGTTCGTATCAGCCGCGGTTCATCAGTAGCACCAATGGTACAAGCAGCTCCTGTTATGGCTGCACCGGCTCTGGCAGCGGCTCCAGCACCTGTTGCTGCACCAGCGGCAGAAGCGGCGCCCGCAGCACCTGCTGGACACACAGTTAACTCTCCGATGGTTGGTACTTTCTACCGCTCACCTTCTCCAAGCGCTCCAGCCTTTGTCGAAGTCGGCAAGACGGTGAAAGCGGGTGACGTAATCTGCATCGTTGAGGCGATGAAGATGATGAACCAGATCGAAGCAGATAAGAGCGGTGTGGTCGAAGCGATCCTGGTTGAAGATGGTCAGCCAGTTGAGTACGACCAGCCGCTGATTATTATTGCCTAAGCACCACCAACGAAAGGATCTACCCCATGCTGGATAAAGTGCTTATTGCCAACCGCGGCGAGATCGCCCTGCGCATCCTGCGCGCTTGTAAAGAGTTGGGCATCAAGACTGTGGCAGTGCACTCACAGGCAGACCGTGACCTGATGCACGTACGTTTGGCAGATGAGGCCGTCTGTATCGGCCCCGCCTCCTCCGCCCAAAGCTACCTCAACATTCCTGCTCTAATCGCTGCTGCAGAAGTGACCGACTCTATGGGTATTCACCCGGGTTACGGCTTTCTGGCAGAAAACGCTGATTTTGCTGAGCAGGTAGAGCGCTCTGGTTTCGCCTTCATCGGACCGCGCGCTGACACTATTCGACTGATGGGCGATAAGGTATCTGCGATTCAGGCGATGCAGAAAGCCGGCGTACCAACGGTACCGGGCTCTGATGGCCCACTCCCGATCGATGATGTCGAAGAGCTACATAAAATTGCTCGCCGCATCGGCTACCCTGTCATCATCAAAGCTGCTGCCGGTGGCGGTGGTCGCGGTATGCGCGTGGTGCACACTGAAGCTCATCTACACAACGCTGTGCAGGTCACTCGTTCAGAAGCCAAGGCTGCATTCGGCGACGATACCGTATACATGGAGAAGTTCCTCGAGAAGCCTCGCCATGTAGAGGTCCAGGTTTTGGCCGATGGTCAGGGTAACGCCATTCACCTCTATGACCGCGACTGCTCACTGCAGCGTCGTCACCAGAAGGTGGTCGAGGAAGCTCCAGCGCCACACCTAGACCCAGAGTCACGCGCCAAGGTACTAAAAGCCTGTGTCGATGCCTGTATTGAAATCGGTTACCGCGGTGCCGGTACGTTCGAATTCCTCTACGAAGATGGCGGTTTCTACTTTATCGAGATGAATACTCGTGTACAGGTAGAGCACCCGGTGACTGAAGAGGTTACCGGGGTTGATATCGTTAAAGAGCAGTTGCGTATCGCCTCTGGCCTGCCACTCTCTATCAAACAGGAAGATGTCGTGTTGCGCGGCCACGCCTTTGAGTGCCGTATCAATGCTGAAGATCCGAAGAACTTCATGCCAAGCCCGGGCCCGGTGAACTACTACCACGCGCCGGGCGGTAACGGTATTCGAGTCGATTCGCACATCTATTCTGGCTACAAAGTGCCGCCTCATTACGATTCACTGATTGCTAAACTGATCACATTCGCTGATGATCGTGAAACAGCGATGATTCGTATGCGCAACGCACTGGATGAGATGGTTATTGACGGCATCAAAACCAACATCCCGCTACACCATGACATCATGCGCGATGCTAACTTTGAGAAAGGCGGCGTTAACATCCACTACCTCGAGAAGAAACTGGGCCTGTAGGACTCTACATCGAGGATGGAATAAGAGGCTCGCACTGGCGGGCCTTTTTGTTTCTGACGTGAACTATTTAAAACTCAGATCTTGGGCGATACTTATGGCTCGAGCTCCAAAGGACACCCGCTATGCCCTGGCTACAAATCAAGGTTCAAACCTCTCCCGATCAAGCCGAACAGTATGAAGACCTGCTCTTGGCAGCTGGCTGCGCAGCAGTGACCTATCAGGACGGCGAAGATCAACCTATCTTCGAACCTGACCTAGGTACCACTCCGCTGTGGAATAACACCACAGTCACCGGTCTTTTTGCCGCAGAGCACAACCTTGAAGAGACCCTAGAGCTGCTCGATGAAGCCCAGGGCTCGATGTTCGGTGAGCAGGAGCAAAAACCCAGCTTCAGGTCAGAGATTCTTGAGGATAAGGATTGGGAACGGGAGTGGATGAGTCACTACCACCCAATGCAGTTTGGCGAGAACTTTTGGGTCTGTCCAAGCTGGTGTGAAGTGCCGGATACAGATGCCATCAACTTGATGCTGGATCCTGGCTTAGCGTTCGGAACCGGTACCCACCCAACTACGGCGCTATGCCTTGAGTGGCTGGCGGCACAGAGTTTGCAGGGTGAGGTAGTCGTGGATTATGGCTGCGGTAGCGGCATCTTAGGTATTGCCGCACTGCTGTTAGGGGCGGAGTCTGTTACAGGCGTCGATATTGATCCGCAGGCGCTGCAGGCTACCCAAGACAACCTGGTGCGCAACCAGCTTGATGCGAGTCGCCTGCCCGTCTTCTTCCCAGAGGATGTACCGCTGATTCAGGCGGACACGTTGGTGGCGAATATTTTAGCCGGCCCGCTGAAGCAGCTTGCGCCAACACTGGCTGAGCTGATTAAGCCCGGTGGTAAACTCCTGCTCTCAGGTCTGCTAGACTCACAGGGAGAGGAAGTAATTGAACACTACTCGCAGTGGTTCGATATGGAGCCTGCTGCGAACAAGGAAGAGTGGATCCGTCTGAGCGGCACCAAGCGCCGCTAAATGGTTCACGAGGACAGGAGTTAGAGTTGGTCGTTACCCAGTGCCCCGAGTGTCATGCACTGTTCAGAGTCAGCGAAGGCCAGATGCGTCTTGCGCAAGGACAGGTGCGTTGTGGCGCCTGCCTGACCGTCTTTGACGCCCAATCTCACGCGCTGCAACCTGTAGGTCAGACTCAAACGCGAAGTCAATCAAGCGCCACAACGCCTAACGCACCTCAGCAGTCCGCCCAGCCTGAGCCGCTAGGTTCAGCCAGCCTGGCAGATTCCACAGCACGTTCTAACTACGCCACTCAGGGCGCGAATGCGCGAGTCGTGCAGTTTAACCAGAATCCTGCTTCTGAAGCTGCGCCCGCTCCGACGGTACCTGCTGCCAGGTCTGCACCAGGTTCGCAGCCAACCCCCAATACTCAAGCACCACCGCAACAGCAGCCCAAACCTGCGATTGACCCGGCACTCATTCCGCAGATCGACATCCTGGCGGAGCCGATCGTACTGCACAATAACGAGCCGCGCGACGCTAACCCAGTCGCAGTGCTCTTCTGGACGCTCTGTTCAATGCTTGCCCTGGCGGGATTACTGGGACAGTACCTCTGGTTTGAACGCGCCACTTTGGCGAACCAATCAGCGCTAACGCCGTTCTACCAGATCGCCTGTGAGCGCGTGCGCTGCGACCTAAATGCTAATCAGGGCCTAGCAAACCTTAAGCCCGATCAAGTGGTGGCGCGGCCGCATCAACAGTTTACAGACCTTATCAGCCTAGCGATCCGAATTCGCAATGAGGCTGCATTTGCGCAACCCTACCCGGCCATTGAAGTCAGCTTTACTGATCTTAAAGGCAACTTGGTGAGTCGCCGCACCTTCCAGCCCGGACAATATCTTGGCACCAACACTGAGGGCGCAGCTCGTCTACCAGCTGGCCTAGATATTGAAGTCAACCTACCACTCACCACCCCTGGACCTGAAGCGGTCAGCTACGAGATTCGTCTACATTCAGCGAAAAGCTAAGATGTATAAAAAACGATCAAGGTCAACCCCAAAATCGATCATTTTTTGTACAAAAAGCCCTTTGAGCTCAGCGCTCACGCGGGTATCATAACGCCCTCTCAAAAGCACCCTACTTGCCGCTCCCCATTTAACTGGAGCAGCGACTGTTTGATATTAGGTACGCAATGCTAAGGATCGGTCCCTACAATCTAGATACTCAGGTTGCTCTGGCTCCGATGGCAGGCGTAACAGACCGCCCATTTCGTCAGCTGTGCCGCAAAATGGGCGCTGGATTAGTGGTCTCCGAGATGGTGACCAGCGACCCCAGCCTATGGCATACACGCAAATCCTCATACCGACTCAACCATGAAGGCGAAGCTGAACCCCGCGCGGTACAGATAGCTGGCGGTGATCCCGAAATGATGGCAACCGCGGCCAAACTCAACGCCGAGAACGGCGCTCAGATTATCGATATCAATATGGGTTGTCCGGCAAAGAAGGTCTGTAACAAAGCAGCAGGCTCAGCGCTGTTACGAGATGAGGGTTTAGTTGCAGAGATTCTAAGTGCGGTTGTTGACGCTGTAGACTTGCCAGTCACGTTGAAGACACGCACTGGATGGTGCCATGAGACACGTAATGCCACACGGATTGCGCGCCTGGCTCAAGACTCAGGCATCGCCATGCTGACACTGCATGGTCGTACGCGCGCAGACGCTTACCGAGGTGCCGCTGAGTACGACAGCATTCGCGCTGTGCGCCAAGAGATAGAGATTCCGTTGATCGCCAATGGCGATATCAACAGCCCCGAAAAGGCAGAACAGGTACTGGAATACACCGGTGCTGATGCCGTTATGATCGGTCGCGCGGCACAGGGACGCCCTTGGTTGCTGCGTGAAATCGATCATTACCTTCGTACAGGCAAAAAACTGCCTGCTCCGGAGCGCAGCGAAGTTTATGACATTCTGAAACAGCATGTCCTAGCCCTGCATCAGTTTTACGGGGAGCTGATGGGCGTGCGTATCGCGCGCAAACATGTCGGTTGGTATTTGGCAGCCGAACCAGAGGGCAAAGCGTTCCGCAAATTTTTTAACCAGATAGATGAAGCACAAACTCAGCTGCAGGCGATTGATCAATTTTTCGCCAATGCTCATGCAGCCTGAATGGATCAAGGTAGAACCGAGTGAACACAAAAGAACTAAAGCAGTACATTGAGACAACTACGGCGACAGAGATGCCATCCCACACCCTGCGTGACTCAGTCCATCAGTCACTGAACAGCTACTTCAAACAGCTGGACGGTACTGAGGTAACAGACGTCTACCAGATGGTACTGGCAGAAGTAGAAGCGCCACTGTTCGAGTCGGTTATGGCCTACACCAAAGACAACCAGACTCGCGCCTCAGAGCTGCTCGGCCTAAACCGCGGCACTCTACGCAAAAAACTTAAGCAGTACGGCCTGCTCTGATTTTAACTCTCCAGCACACGGAAATATTTGATGTCTGTACAAAACCTTACACCTGTACGTCGCGCGCTGATCAGCGTCTCTGATAAAACCGGTATCGTCGAGTTTGCTCAATCGCTCACAGCAATGGGCGTTGAGATTCTCTCGACCGGTGGTACTTACAAACTGCTCTGCGAAAAAGGCATTGCCGCAGTTGAAGTATCCGACTACACCGGTTTCCCAGAGATGATGGCGGGTCGCGTTAAGACTCTGCATCCAAAAGTACACGGCGGTATCCTCGGCCGTCGCGGTACCGATGATGCAGTCATGCAGGAGCACGGTATCAACCCAATCGACATGGTTGTGGTAAACCTCTACCCGTTCGCGGCAACCATTGCGCGCCCTGATTGTGACCTACCAATGGCGATCGAGAATATCGATATCGGCGGTCCAACAATGGTTCGCTCAGCCGCGAAGAACCACAAAGATGTTGCCATCGTTGTAAACGCATCTGACTACGACAGCATCCTAGCTGAGCTCAACGAGCAGAAAGGCCTGACGCATGCGACGCGTTTCGATCTAGCTGTAAAAGCGTTCGAACACACCGCAGCTTACGACGGTATGATTGCCAACTACCTGGGCGCCATCGTAAACCAGCCTGAAGAGCAGCCAGCAACCTTCCCACGCACCTTCAACACTCAGTTCGTTAAAGTGCAGGACATGCGCTACGGCGAGAACCCGCACCAGCGCGCAGCTTTCTATGTTGAAGCGGATGCGAATGAGGCGAGCGTATCAACCGCGCGTCAGTTGCAGGGTAAGGAGCTGTCGTACAATAACGTTGCCGATACCGATGCTGCACTTGAGTGTGTGAAGCCATTCAAAGAGCCCGCTTGTGTCATCGTGAAGCACGCTAACCCTTGCGGTGTAGCGATTGGCGACAACATCCTTGAAGCTTACAACCGCGCTTTCCAGACTGACCCAACCTCAGCTTTCGGTGGCATCATCGCCTTCAACCGTGAACTGGACGAAGAGACGGCTCGTGTGATCGTTGAGCGCCAGTTTGTTGAAGTGATTATTGCGCCTAAAGTCTCTGCAGCAGCTTCTGAAGTTGTCGCAGCTAAACCCAACGTTCGCCTGTTAGAGTGTGGTGAGTTCGCCGCTCAGCCGGGTGCTGCCTTTGACTACAAGCGCGTAAGCGGTGGCCTGTTGGTGCAGGATCGTGACCTAGGTATGGTCGATGCGTCTGAACTCAAAGTTGTGACTCAGCGCCAGCCGTCTGAGCAGGAGATCCGCGATCTGCTGTTCTGCTGGGAAGTGGCCAAATACGTTAAATCCAATGCGATCGTTTACGCCAAAGATGGCCAGACAATCGGTATTGGTGCGGGCCAGATGAGCCGCGTCTACTCGGCTAAAATCGCAGGTATCAAGGCTGCAGACGAAGGCCTGGAAGTTGCCGGTTCCGTAATGGCATCTGACGCCTTCTTCCCATTCCGTGACGGTATCGACGCCGCTGCAGCAGCTGGCATCAAAGCGGTTATCCAGCCAGGTGGCTCAATGCGTGACCAGGAAGTGATCGACGCAGCTAACGAGCACGGCATCGCGATGGTCTTCACTGGCATGCGCCACTTCCGCCACTAAGAATAGGTAGGATAGGTAGAAAAGTATGAAAATTTTGATTCTAGGCTCGGGCGGTCGAGAGCATGCACTGGCCTGGACCTGCGCCAAAGATAGCCGCGTTGAGACTGTCTTTGTTGCGCCAGGTAATGCTGGCACTGCCATTGAGCCGAAGCTTGAGAACCTCGCTATCGATGTGATGGACAAAGAGGCGCTGGCTAAGTTCGCTACAGAGAACAACATTGCACTGACAATCGTAGGCCCCGAAGCGCCGCTGGTTGATGGTGTTGTTGACCTGTTCGAGAGCCGCGGCCTTGCGATCTTCGGCCCAAGCGCAGGCGCTGCCCAGCTGGAGGGCTCTAAAGCCTTCACTAAGGACTTCCTGGACCGCCAGCAGATCCCAACAGCTGAGTACCAGAACTTCACTGAAATCGAGCCTGCACTGGCTTACCTGCGTGAGAAAGGTGCCCCAATCGTTGTCAAAGCTGACGGACTTGCTGCAGGCAAAGGCGTTATCGTTGCGATGACACTCGAGGAAGCTGAAGAAGCCGTTAAAGATATGCTAGCGGGCAACGCCTTTGGCGATGCGGGTAGCCGTGTTGTCATCGAGGAGTTCCTCGAAGGTGAAGAGGCCTCTTACATCGTCATGGTTGACGGCACCAACGTGCTGCCAATGGCGACCAGCCAGGACCACAAGCGTATGGGCGACGGTGATACGGGCCTGAACACAGGCGGCATGGGTGCTTACTCCCCTGCCCCGGTGGTAACACCTGAGATCGATGCGCGTATCATGGAAGAGGTTATCATGCCGACCGTTCGCGGTATGGCCGCAGAGGGCAACCCCTACACAGGTTTCCTCTACGCCGGTTTGATGATCACTGCTGATGGCACGCCTAAGGTTATTGAGTACAACTGCCGATTCGGCGACCCAGAGACTCAGCCAATTATGATGCGTCTGCAGACCAGCATGGTTGAACTTTGTGAAGCTGCGCTGGCACGCAAGCTCGACACTACAACTGTACAGTGGGATCCACGTCCGGCAATCGGTGTCGTAATGGCAGCCGGTGGCTACCCGGGTGACTACAACAAGGGCGATGAGATCTCTCTGCCTGAGTCAACGCCAGCTGATGCCAAAGTGTTCCACGCAGGTACTGCACTGAAGGATGGCAAGGTTGTTACTGCAGGTGGTCGTGTACTTTGTGTAACTGCACTCGGTGCTAACGTTACTGAAGCGCAGCAGAACGCCTATGCACTGCTAAAAGAGGTAAGCTGGAAAGATGCTTACTTCCGTACCGATATCGGCTACAGAGCAATCGCTCGCGAGAATAGCTGATCCCTCTCGCCCGCTTGGTCTCTTCCAGGCGGGCGATCTACCAGCAATACCCCATCAGACCCGCTCGAGTACTTCCCTGTAACGCTTCGCATTTTACATCCATGTAAAATGAGAGTCTGACTGAGGTATCGCTGATAGCTCACCCTTCATTGAGCATTCCAATCCTGAGTCGAATTTCAGCCAACCTCAGCGAGCCTGTAGGAGGGTTGTACGCAAAGAGTATTACCCGACATTCGAGTGAGGCAGTTGTTCCCTCCTTTGTGGGAGGGTTTTTCGGCGCAGCCGAAAGACGCGATCGGTCTAACCTCTAAAACGGAATATCCTCATCCTCAAGGTCATTGGAAATCTGCCCCTCCTTCGGTTCTGACCCTTTGCGGTTGACCGTTCCCAGCAACTCCATCTCGTTGGCGACTACTTCGGTGGTGTAGCGATCCTGACCTTTCTGATCTTTCCATTTATGGGTGCGCAATGAGCCCTCAATGTAGACCTGACTCCCTTTGGCGAGATACTGATTTGCCAATTCGGCAAGGCGTGAGAAAAGTACAACTCTGTGCCACTCGGTGCGTTCCTGAGTCGCCTGTGTGGCGCGATCACGCCAGCTTTCATGGGTTGCAAGGGATAGCGTTGTGACGTGATTACCGGTCGATGTGCTGCGCATCTCAGGTGTAGCCCCCAGATGGCCGATAAGGGTAACGCGATTGATGCCTCGAGACATGATAGATCCTCCATGATCATTAGTTCACTCAATCCATTTGAGTGAGTCGGTTATGAATGCCGACAATTTCAGCATAGCAGAGGAATCGCAATTGCAAAGCGCAGCTGAGGCCGCTGCAACTGGGCACTTTGTTATCGACTGGTCTACTATTAAGCTCAGAGTCATACCACGGAGCACCGAGATACTAGGATGGACCCTAAGCCACTCTTATTCGCTTTGCTGACACTCCCGCTACTGGGGTGCCAGCAAACCCAACCGCAGACCGCCGCTTCAGGCTGTAATCCTGTGCTTGCCTCCTGTGCTGAGCTCTCTGCTCCAGAGGGCGGTTTCTATATGCAACCGATCGGCGTTCACAAAGAGGATTTAGAGTACCGTATCGCTGAGTTACGCCGCTGGCTCCAATGGCAGCGAGAGCTTCAACTCGGGCTAACCGATGAGCCTTTTGGTACGAATCTAGAGGCGCTCGGCGTATCTCTGCGTGAGGATATCGAATTAAATCTACGACTCAGTCCTGAAGATCGCGAACTACTGTTACAATCCTGGGATCGACCGCTTTTAGCACAGGAGTAATCCCCGATGGACTGCCTTTTCTGCAAAATTGTTGCAGGCGAAATCCCTGCCAACCGCATTTATGAAGATGACGAAGTAATCGCCTTTAACGATATCAATCCGCAGGCACCTACCCATGCGTTGATCATCCCGCGCAAACATATCGCTACGCTGAATTCCGCCGATGAGAGTGACAAAGCTGTGCTTGGCGCGATGAGTCTAGCAGCGGCAAAGATCGCCAAAGAGCAGGGTTTTGACCAAGCAGGTTACCGTACGGTGATGAACTGTAATGAGGATGGTGGACAGACGGTGTACCACATCCATCTGCACCTGCTTGGTGGTAAAGCAATGGGCTGGCCACCTTATCAGGATAAGCTAAAGACCGCCTAGGCCCAGCTTAGATCCAGCCCAAACGACAGCGCTTAGCCGCGCTGTCGAACAATCTCAAACAGTGCGACACCAGTCGCCACAGACACGTTCAGGCTACTCACCTCACCAGCCATAGGGATATTGACCAGCAGGTCGCAGTGGTCGCGCGTAAGACGGCGCATCCCCTTACCCTCAGCACCCATCACCAGCGCCATAGGGCCGGTAAGATCGGCTTGGTAGATCGACTGCTCTGCTTCTCCCGCTGTACCCACAATCCAGATGCCAGCTTGCTGCAGGTTTTGCAGTGTACGGGCCAAGTTGGTCACCTGAAAGTAAGGAACCGCCTCAGCCGCACCACAAGCGACCTTGGACGCAGTTGCGTTCAGCGGTGCAGACTTATCTCGCGGCGCTATCACCGCTGCAACACCGGCAGCATCCGCGGTGCGAAGACAGGCACCGAGATTATGCGGGTCAGTCACCCCATCCAATACCAACAAGAGTGCAGGAGAGGTCAATCCCTCTAGCAGAGCATCCAACTCTTTGTCGCCCAACTGCGGCGCTGGCTTTACCTCGGCTGCAACGCCCTGATGTACACCGTCAACACGCTCATCCAAGCGCTGCTTGTTGATCGGTTCGATGCTGACACCTTGCTGGTTTGCAAGGTCGATAATCTGCTGGATACGGCCATCATCACGCCCCTTCACAAGAAAGAGCTTACGCACGCGACTCGGATCACGCGTCAGCAGAGTAGCAACTGCGTGGATACCGAAAACCAGATCATTCTTCATTAGCGCCTCGGGAGAGTTTGGAGGGGAGAAACAAAAAAGGCCGCTCGAGGCGGCCCTGTATTTTAATGAATGCGGTGCTTAGCTGTCGAGACCAGCAAACACAGCATCACGAATAGCATCTACCGAGCCAACACCGGGAACGTATACGTAGCTTGGAGCAGAGGCAGGTTGGGCTTCAGACCAACCGCGGTAGTAGCTGATCAACGGTTTAGTCTGATCATGGTAAACATTGAGACGCTCACGTACGGTATCTTCTGCATCGTCAGCACGCTGAACCAGCTCTTCACCCGTCACATCATCCTTGCCCTCTTCTTTAGGCGGATTGAAGACAATGTGGTAGGTGCGGCCAGACGCTGGGTGCACGCGGCGACCCGACATACGCTTGATGATCTCTTCATCAGCCACGTCGATCTCAACCACCGCATCCAACTCTACACCAGCGTCCTTCAGGGCATCTGCCTGGGGAATGGTGCGTGGGAAACCATCAAACAGGAAGCCGTTGGCACAATCAGCTTCGGCAATACGCTCTTTCACCAGACCGATAATGATGTCATCAGAAACAAGCTGACCTGCGTCCATAACCTTCTTGGCTTCAATACCCAGAGGTGTTCCTGCTTTAACAGCTGCACGAAGCATATCACCAGTAGAGATCTGCGGAATACCGTATTTCTCTGTGATGTACTGAGCCTGAGTACCCTTACCGGCACCGGGAGCGCCCAGAAGAATAATGCGCATTAACTGTATCTCCTCAAAATAAATTTACCGCCCGATGGGCGGTACTAAAATCCGAATTGGACTGACATTATAAGATCGGGACATGAATGACAATCAGACCGAAGTCTATTTCCCTATCTTTTCTATCATCCGGTGTTTCGCATGCCAGCAGAGATACCCGCGATGCACACCATGAGGGCCTGTTCTAAACGCTCTTCGGGGTGATTGCGATCTCGGTAAAGGAGCTCAGCCTGCAGATAATGCAGAGGATCCAGGTAGGGATTGCGTACCTCTATAGACTGTTTGATCAGGGGGCTGTCAACCAATAGCAGCTTCTGCTGTTTTAGGTCCAGCACCAACTGTTTCATTGTTAATAAGCGCTCCCTTAGGCTTGAGCCAAGAACCCCTAACTCCTCTGAGACCAGACGCTTTTCATAGTAGGCAGCGATCTGGGCATCGGTCTTCGCCATTAACATCTCCAGTAGGTCGATATAAGACCTAAAGAAGGGCCATTGCTGGTACATTGTATTCAACAGCGGCTGCTTACCCTCGTTGATCGCCTCAGCTAAAGCCTGATCCGAACCGAGCCAAGCGGGCAGCATTAAGCGGATCTGCGTCCACGCAAAAATCCACGGAATAGCTCGCAGACTCTCCACACCGCCGTCCAATTTGCGTTTAGCGGGACGCGAGCCCAGTGGCAGCTTCGCTAACTCCTGCTCGGGGGTAGCAGCACGGAAATAGGGAACGAACAAGGGATCTTCGCGCACCACTGCACGATAAGCTTTCAATCCGGTTGCTGCCATCTGATCCATGCATTCAGCCCACTGCGGCTCTGGCTTGCCGAACGGTTCGAGCGTCGCTTGCAGTACAGCATGGGTATAGAGAGCGAGATTGCGCATCGCTAACTCCGGCACCCCGAACTTGAAGCGAATCATCTCGCCCTGCTCTGTGACACGCATACTGCCCGCTACCGAACCCGGCGGTTGAGACAGGATCGCGGTATGGCTTGGGCCGCCACCACGCCCCACCGTACCACCACGGCCATGAAACAGCGTTAGATGCACACCCTCAGCCTCACACAGCGCGGTCAGATCCGCCTGAGCACGATACTGCCCCCAGGCCGCAGCCAACTGACCAGCATCCTTAGCGGAGTCCGAATAGCCGATCATCACCTCTTGGTGGCCGTCAATGTACTCTCGATACCAGGGTATTGAGAGCAGCCGTTCAATACAGGGCTTGGCGTTATCTAGATCAGCCAAGGTCTCAAATAGCGGTGAGATCGCAATGTTGTACTTCATCCCCTGCTCTCGCAGGCAGAGAATCACGCTGAGCACATCAGAGGGCTGACCCGCCATCGATATGACGTAGGAACCCAAGGCCTCTGGAGAGGTCCCCGCGACCACAGCAAAGGTATCAAGCGCCTCCTGCGTCATACTGCTGGGCTGCCAGTCTCGCGGAAACAGGGGACGTTTAGACGCGAGTTCATCCAGCAGAAAACGCTGCTTCTGCGCTTCTGTCCACTCCAGATAATTGCCCATGCCGTAATGGTCGCAGATCTCAGCGATAACACCAGCATGCACTTCAGAGTTCTGGCGAATATCTAAGCGTACCAACGTAGCGCCGAAGCAAGCGACACGGCGCAACAGATCCTCGAGGCGACCGCCAGCGATCAGCTCCAATCCAGAGTCACACAATGAGCGGTGGCATAGCTGCAGCGGCTCGAGTATCTCATCGGCTGTGCGGATCCAGCTCGATGGGTCACAGGGCCTACCCTCAAGACAGGCTTGAATGCCATCGCGCGTATGCGCCAGACGCGCACGCAGATCACCCAGCAGCGCGCGGTAAGGCTCGGAAACATTAGAACCAACAACCGACTGCAGCTCTGCGCTGGCACGACTCATCGACAGCTCTGAGCGCAGTTGATCAACATCCTGATAGTAGAGATCTGCTGCCTGCCAGCGCGCCAGCAGCAGCACTTCACGCGTCACCTTAGCGGTCACATTCGGATTGCCGTCCCGGTCGCCACCCATCCACGAGGAGAAGCGCACAGGTGAGGCATCCAAAGGCAGTCCACTACCCAAGGAGTGTCGCATCTGCGCATCCAACTGCTTGAGGTATTTAGGGATTGCATGCCAGAGTGAGTTCTCGATCACGGTGAAGCCCCACTTGGCTTCGTCGACCGGTGTGGGTCGCTGTTTGCGAATCTCATTGGTGTGCCAGATCTGGCTGATCAGCTCATCCAAACGCGAGCCTACCTCAACTCCGTGATCCATCGCTTTGAGGCAATCCATCACCCCATCGAACTTGTTAATCAGAGTGCGACGGTTCACCTCAGTCGGATGGGCGGTCAGCACTAGGTCGATCTTCATCTGACTCAGTGCAGCAGCGATCTCTGCATTTGAATGACCCGCATCGCGCAGCATCGAGAATACTCGGAAGGTCTCATCCTCATCTGCCTGGATCTTCTGTTTTTGGCGGCGAATACGGTGATGCTCTTCAGCAATATTAGCGAGGTTGAGAAACTGGGTAAAAGCCCGCGCGACGGGCAGTAGATCTTCGTCATCCAGCGCGCTAAGTTCAGCTTGCAGAGCATCGCTCGCACCGCTAGCGCGCCCCTCCTTGGCATATTGGCGGATACGCTCAATCGCTGTAACCATTTCAGGGCCAAGGTCAGCCGAAATGGTGCGCCCCAGGCTATCACCGAGGCGACGGACATCATCACGTAGATCTTCGTGTAGGCTACTCATAGAGGACTCCACTCAAGTTGAGGGTGAGAACAGAGGTTTAGGACTCGAGCGGTTTATCTCTCGAGCTTTTTGGCTTCGTCCCACCAATGATCGAGTTCGTCGAGAGAGAACTGGCTCCAATCTCGCGAAGACGCGTTCACCTTCTCTTCAATATAGCGGAAACGGCGCTCAAATTTGGCATTGGTGGCGCGCACAGCTTGCTCAGAGTTGACGCCTAATTTGCGCGCCAGATTAACCTGAGCAAAGAGTAGATCACCCATCTCGGCAGCAACTGCCGCTTCATCGCCGGCAGCCATCGCTTCTCGTAGCTCAGTAATCTCCTCCTCGATCTTATCGAGAACGTCACTCGCTTCCTGCCAATCAAAGCCAACGCCGGCGGCACGCTTCTGTAGTTTGGCGGCGCGGCTGAGCGCAGGTAGTGACAGCGGTATCTCGTCGAGCACGCCTGCACGAGACTTCTGCTCGCGCTCTTGGGCTTTAATAGCCTCCCACTGTTGGTTAACAGCATCCGTCTCGACCTCAGCCGAAGCGCGAGCTCCCCTTAGTTGGCCATCGATAAACACATGTGGGTGCCGACGCACCAACTTGGTGACCAACTGATCAATAACCATTTCGAGGTCAAACAGCGACTCCTCTTTGGCGAGCTGGGAATAGAAGATCACTTGAAATAGAAGATCCCCGAGCTCATCCCGCAGATGCACCCAATCCTCACGCTCAATGGTATCAGCCACTTCATAAGCCTCCTCCAAGGTGTGAGGCACAATGCTGGCAAAAGTCTGCTGCAGGTCCCAAGGGCAACCGCCCTCTGGGTCGCGCAAGCGAGACATCAGGTAAGTCAGATCTTCGAGGGTATATCTAGGCATCGGCTCTCAAATCGGCTCTCAAATCAGTGTACGCTGGTGCGTTTACGGTGTACGTCGTTGACGTTAGGAATTTGGTTAATCTTATCCATCACCTTACCGAGCTTGTCGAGTCTGCCGATCTCAAGCGTCAGCTCCAGATGCGCCTGGTTACTCTGCTTATCAGTGAGAGTGTTTGCACCCAGAACGTTGACCCTCTCGTTGGCTAGAATCACCATCACATCCCGCAGCAGACCCGAGCGGTCGAACGCCTCAATGACGATGTCGACTGGATAAGTAATCTCGGCCCCATCATCCCAATCGACACTCAGAATACGGTTTGCTTCTCGCTCGCGCAGGCGCTCAAGCTCCGCACACTCAGCATGATGGATCGAAACACCCCGCCCCTGAGTAATGAACCCGGCGATCGGGTCACCCGGCACCGGTTTACAGCAACTAGCGAACTGGGTCATTAGGTTACCAACCCCGAGGATGCTGACGCCCGAACTGGTCGATTTAGGCTTAGGACGACGCTGAGTTGGAATATCGAGATCCAACTGCGAATCGCGCTCGGCCTCCTCCTCTCGGCGCTGTGCCGCATTGATCACTTGTGACAGGCGCAGATCACCCGCGCCAACCGCTGCGCAGAGATCCTCTTCGCTCGAGAACTTGAGGTAAGTCGCGATCTGTTCCAGATCCATATGCGTGGCGTTCAGCGCCAAGCGCTTGAACTCCCGCACAATCATATCTTTGCCCGCTTCAACATTCTGATCACGAGCCTGGGTCTTAAACCAATGAGCCACCTTAGCTCGCGCGCGAGAGGTATACACAAAGCCGAGGTTAGCATTAAGCCAGTCGCGACTTGGGCGCTCTTCGCTCGAGGTCATCACCTCAACCTGATCACCCGTCTGCAGTTTGCGGTTAAGCGGAACGATACGCCCTGAGATTCTTGCGCCACGGCATCTATGCCCTATCTCGGTATGAACCCGATACGCAAAATCGACCGGTGTCGCGCCAGCAGGCAGATCGATAACGTGGCCATCGGGAGTAAATACGTAGACACGATCTTGCGCCACATCGGTACGCAACATATCGCCGAGAGACTCAGTTTCGCCCAGGTCATCATGCCACTCGAGTACCTGCCGTAGCCACGAGATCTTCTCTTCATAACCATCCTGTCGACCCGCCACATCCGTTCCCTTGTAGAGGTGGTGTGCGCAGACGCCAAGCTCTGCCTCTTCATGCATCTGGAAGGTTCGGATTTGAATCTCGAGCGCCTTACTTTCTGGCCCGAATACGGCAGTGTGCAGCGAGCGATAACCGTTCGGCTTGGGTGAAGCGATGTAATCATCAAACTCATGCGGAATATTGCGCCACAATCCGTGCACGATACCGAGCACGGTGTAACAGTCACGCACTTCCGGCACCAGAATACGCACAGCGCGCACATCGTAAACTTGGCTGAAGTCGATATTCTTGCGCTGCATTTTGCGCCAGATCGAGTAGATATGTTTCGCCCGTCCTGCGACCTCACCATCGATCCCAGCATCTAGCAGTCGCGCACGCAACAGCGTGACAACATCATCAATGAACTGCTGGCGATCGAGTCGTTTCTCGGACAACAACTCAGCGATATGTTTGTAGTCGTTCGGCTTTAGGTAGCGGAAGCTGAGATCCTCAAGTTCCCACTTGATATGCCCTATACCCAAGCGGTGCGCCAGGGGTGCATAGATATCAAAGACTTCACGGGCTACGAGGTAACGTTTGCGGCGGTCGGCGTTTTTTACGGCTCGAATAGCGCAAGTGCGCTCAGCCAGTTTGATCAGTGCAACCCGCACGTCGTCGATCATCGCGACCAACATTTTGCGCACGTTGTCAGTCTGAGTGGTGTTACCCAGAACCGGGTTCTCATCGCGAGGATTCTTACGACTGGCGATAGCTGCCATCTGCAGCACACCTTCTATAAGGTGGGCAACTTTATTACCGAAGCGGCTCTTTACTCGCTCTAGCGAGAGTTTGCGCTCGCGCACTGCACGATACAGAACAGCAGCGATGAGTGCATCTTCCTCCTGCTGTAGGTCAGCCAGAATCTGCACCATCTCCATGCCGATCTGCAATGCACCTTGCTCGGACGCCCAGTCATCATACTCTTCATCCGTCTCTTCGACGGCAGCTTGTACAATCTGACAAGCGTTGAGGAAACGTGCCGGATCTTTGATCTCTATTTGAGTCTGAAGACGCTCCAGCCAGAGCTCTAGATCGACAGAGCCATCCTGCCTGACTGGCTGTTCCTCTCGGACCTTAACCATAAACTGTGTAACCTCATGCCCCGAGGGCACTCCCCCTAAAAACCGGGGTTAAACAAACAATGCCCATCAGTTTAGAAGTGAACGCGTTTGGCGGCAAATGTGACAGGCACTATTTATCTGTTAAAAGCTGATCTTTAAAAGCTCAACTATTAAAAACGCCTGTCGACAGGTAGCGGTCGCCGCGGTCACAGATGATACATACGATAACTGCGTTCTCTACCTCTTCGGCAACGCGCAGCGCACCAGCCACTGAACCACCCGATGAAACACCGCAGAATATTCCCTCTTCACGCGCCAAACGACGCATCATCACTTCAGCGTCGGACTGATCTACGTCTAAGACCAGATCAACACGTGGGCGCTCAAAAATGCTCGGCAGATAAGCCTCTGGCCAGCGGCGAATACCCGGAATAGCAGAGCCCTCGCAGGGCTGCAGACCGACAATCTGAATCTCTGGGTTAACCTCTTTCAGGTAACGCGAGGTCCCCATGATGGTGCCGGTAGTGCCCATTGAACTGACGAAGTGTGTCACTGTGCCCTGTGTCTGTCGCCAGATTTCTGGACCCGTGCCTTTGTAGTGAGCAACCGGGTTGTCCGGGTTGGCAAATTGATCGAGTACCTTACCTTCGCCACGGGCCTGCATCGCCTGAGCCAGGTCACGCGCGCCCTCCATACCCTCTTCCTTAGTCACCTCAATCAACTCAGCACCATAGGCCGTCATAGCTGCCTTGCGTTCAGTACTCATGTTGTTCGGCATGATGAGCTTAAGCTTGTAACCCATGATCGCAGAGGCCATGGCTAAAGCGATGCCTGTGTTGCCCGAGGTCGCTTCGATCAAGACATCACCCGGCTTAATCTCACCACGCTCTTCTGCTAACTGAATCATGCTCAGGGCGGGACGGTCCTTAACCGATCCTGCTGGGTTATTTCCCTCGAGCTTTAACAGCACAGTATTGCCGTTCGGGGCTTGAATGCGTTGCAGGCGAACCAGGGGTGTTTCGCCGACACAGTCAGCGATAGTTGGATAGTTCGGAGTCATAGAAGATCGCTAAAGTAATAAGAATTTAGTTTGTTAGAATTTTTACATCATAACACTGACAGGGCTCTGAATCTCTAGCACCCTTCAGCGATGACCTGCGCAACGACATAGTCCGTTTCATCGCTATAGCTTAAATGCCAATGGGTTATCCCAAGCTCTTTTGCGCGCTCTGCTGCGGTAGACGAAACATCGAGCAGTGGCCGCCCCAGTTCGTTGTGACTCACCTCGAGATGCTGCCAGCCTACGCCATTGCCGATACCGGTACCAAGTGCTTTCACTCCCGCCTCTTTGGCCGCGAAGCGTTTTGCCAAAAAGCGCTCGGGCTGAGATGAAGCGTTAAACTGCTCCAACTCAGCCGGCGTCAAAATGCGTTTTGCCAAACCGGGGGTTCGCTCTAACGCCGTCGCTATCCGTGCGATCGCAACAATGTCGGTGCCTATACCTACAATCATGCGCGAATTCGCAGCCGCTCTGCTTCAACTCGGCCACTTGCACGATGCATCAGCTCAGACATCTCGCGAATCGCTTGATCCAATCCAACAAAGATAGCGCGCGCAATGATACCGTGGCCGATATTGAGCTCATGCAGCTGTGGAATCTCAGCTACCGGTTCAACGTTGTGGTAGTGCAGACCATGGCCGGCGTTGACAATCAAGCCTTTGCTGAAGGCGTATTCAGAGGCTAATCGAATACGCTCTAACTCCGCTTGCTGCTCGGCGCCCTCGGTATCGGCATAGGCGCCTGTATGCAGTTCGATCACCGGTGCGCCACAGGCTATCGCAGCGTCGATCTGTACCGGATCGGGATCGATAAACAGAGAGACCTCTACACCCGCCTTAGCCAGACGCTCACAGGCCGCAGTAACTTTTGCTAGGTTGCCCGCTACATCTAGGCCACCCTCAGTAGTTAGCTCTTCGCGTTTCTCCGGCACCAAACACGCGTGTGCCGGTTTGATCTGCTCAGCGAAACTGATCATCTCGTCAGTGACTGCCATCTCAAAATTCATACGCGTCTGCAGGGTATCAGCCAGCACTCGGATATCACGGTCTTGAATGTGGCGACGATCTTCACGAAGGTGAACGGTAATGCCGTCAGCACCCGCGTGCTCGGCTAGGCCGGCTGCAAGTACAGGATCGGGGTAACGCGTACCACGTGCCTGACGAAGGGTCGCCACATGATCGATGTTTACGCCAAGTAGCAGACGATTAGGATGGTTCACTCGATGCTCCTGTTGATAGAGTGCGATTTGCTTTGTCGCGGCGCTCAAACAGTGCTCGCGAACGCAGGGGTTTGTCCCCCAATAGTTGGTTCAATTTTGTACGCATCAGATGCTTAGCCGCCTTGCGCACGCTCGCGTCAGTATACCGGTCCGCTTCAATTTCACGAAGCCAGCTCTGCGCGTAGCAACCCGGACTCGGATCACTGGCTGCCACCCAGCCTTGTTGCTCTGTGTATCGGTAATAGGGTTCTGTCAGCTGATTCAGATCATCCCAAAGGCCCAGCTCTTTCAGAAGTTGGTGCTCAAAGGTGCGCAGTGCTCCCTCCAGATCCTCGCCGCTGATAAGCTCATTCAGCAGATAACGGTAGAAGAGAAAAAGACGCGGCATCGGCTCGAGTGGCTGTAGCAAACGCTGAACTAGCTCATTGGCATAGAGGCCACAGAGAAGTGATCGCCCCTGCAGGGCTGGTAGGTGCTCAGTTGTTTCAGCACCCAGTAAGGTCTTCAGTTCGTCTCGACCTTTGAATCGAATTGAGAGTTGATTGAAGGGTTGCAGGGCTTGGCGCAAAGATGAGCCAGGGCGCCGCCCGCCACGGGCAACCACAGAGACCTTCCCCACTTCAGCCACAAACAGGTCGACCAGCAAACTAGTCTCGCGGTAAGGCCGCGAGTGCAACACAAAGGCGGCGTGCTGCTGGTCATGCTGATGCATAGCTAGTCGTGTTTGTAGCCTAGACTGGCGAGGGCGCGCTCGTTATCGGCCCAACCGCGCTTCACTTTAACCCAGAGGTTAAGCATCACTTTAGCGTCGAACATGCGCTCCATATCAAGACGTGAGTCGCGACCGATCTGCTTAATCCGGTCGCCTTTATCGCCAATGACAATACGCTTCTGGCCGTCACGCTCTACCAGAATCAACGCGCTGATAGTCAACAGACCGCGCTCATCCTGAGAGAACTCCTCAATCTCGACGGTTGTACCGTATGGCACCTCATCACCGAGATTACGCATCAGTTTCTCGCGCACCAACTCCGCAGCCACAAAGCGCGAGCTGCGGTCAGTAATCTGATCGTCAGGGTAGAAGTGCATACCCTCAGGCATATGCTCGGCAACCACCGCCTCAAGCTTATCAACGTTGTGGCCCTTCTCAGCAGAGATGGGAACGATCTCATCAAAACTGCGCTTGGCGTTGAGCTGCTCAATCCACGGCAGCAGTGACTCTTTATCCTTGAGCAGATCGACCTTGTTTACAGCGAGAACCACAGGACAGCGAGCGTGCTTGAGCTTCTCGAGCACGATCTCATCCTCATCAGTCCAAGCGGTTCGATCAACTAGGAACACCACAAGATCTACGTGACGCAGCGCTTCGCTGGCCGCTTTATTCATGTAGCGATTAAGTGCGTTGCCTTTAGAGTCGTTATGCAGCCCCGGCGTGTCCACATAAATCACCTGCAGCTCATCGTCGGTTTTAATCCCGAGAATCTGGTGGCGCGTGGTCTGAGGTTTACGTGAGGTGATACTGAGCTTCTGACCCAGAATACGGTTCAGTAGCGTGCTCTTTCCAACGTTAGGACGCCCAACAAGCGCCACATAGCCGCAACGGCTGTTACTAGCTTCCACTACTTCGCACCTCCCTGTTTAGTCAGACCAAGCGCAACCAATGCCGCTCGCGCTGACTCCTGCTCCGCCTGACGACGGCTGCTGCCTATTCCCTGTGTTGGCTCGCTCAATAGAGCAACCTGACAACTAATATAGAAGGTCTGATCATGCGCCTCGCCTTCAACGCGTTCAAGTTCATAGGCAGGCAGAGGCTGCCGACGAGACTGTAGATGCTCCTGCAGACGCGTTTTCGAATCCTTCAACGTCTCTTCCAGATCAAGAGCATCAAGACGGCTAGCATAGAGTTTCAAAACAAAATTTTTAGAGGCGACCGGGCCGGCATCTAGGTGAATAGAACCGATAATCGCTTCAACTGCATCCGCAAGAATCGAGTCGCGGCGAAAGCCGCCAGACTTCAACTCACCAGAGCCCAAACGCAGAAAATCCCCCAAACCTAGCTCGCGGGCAATCTCTGCCAGCGTCTCACCCTTTACCAAACGCGCGCGCAGGCGGCTCATCTCGCCCTCTCGAGCTTTAGGAAACTTATTGAAAAGCGCTTCAGCGATCACAAAGTTGAGGATTGAATCGCCCAGAAATTCGAGGCGTTCGTTGTTGCGTTTACCACAACTACGGTGAGTCAGAGCGAGTTCAAGTAGGGACTCATCAGCGTAGTTGTGGCCAAGTGTGCGGACTAAATCGGTTACAGGTCGAATCAAGGTTTGGTTGCTACGTATTCTTCTTTAAATTTCACCACGGCATCGACGTT
>JAYQBD010000002.1:0-33524 GCA_038137135.1 Oceanospirillaceae bacterium
AGGGATGTAGCGCAGAGCGCTATTTCGCGATTCGTCCCAGTTGTCGCAATTAATGACGGGTATTTAACGTTGCTATCCAAGCACTGGCTTGCTTACCCGTTAGCGCGCGCCTGCGCGTACTTAGAGATCGACCACTCCAGAACAACGCCTGTTACCAGGGCCGTCATCAAACCACCCCAGAGCGCCACCAGCGTCATCCCGGCAATCACCAACTTACAGGATGGACGCGTCTTCATGATCTTTTCCGGATCTGCCAGATGCCAACCGGCAAACAACACCAAAACTGCAATAACCTCGTGAGGAATGGCGGCGATGACCTGTGTAACCTGAGGACCCACAAAAACAGCCAGGCTGATACAGCTGAGGCCGAATATAGCGATTGACCAACCGGTTCTTGACCCCATTGCATGATGCGCAGAGAGCCCGCCAGCACCATGGCACATCGGAATTGCGCCAATCGGTGCCAACAGAATATTTGCCAGACCAGAGCTCAGAGCGAGTCGCTTCTCAGTGACAGGCTTTTCATCCCCTGGAAAATAGTCTTGAGCGATAACTGCGGTAAGTATCAGAGCGTTTGTGAGCGTGAGTGCAAGCTGTGGTAGGAAGGCAACCTCTAGCGCTGCACTAAAGGCAGAGAGCTCGGGCATTACCGGTGTAGGAAGATGCAGAGCCGTAAATGCGCCTGTTAACTCCACATACTCTCCGAGCGCGAACCAACCCCCGAGAACGATGATTAAACAACTGAAAGGGCTCAATACAGTGAACTGCAGCAGAACCAGCAGCGCGAGCAAGAGAGCGGTTAGCGGCAGCGAAATAGCTCCTATGGCAAAGGCATTAACAACTAGTGTAATAGCCAGTGCGGCGCGCATGCCATGCAGAACGGTACGAGGAATCAGGCGCTTCATGCGCTGTGTGAGATCGGTCTGACTGAGCAGCACAAGCGTGATACCCAAGAGGATGCCGGTGGCAACGAGAACGTCTGGGCCGATCATCCCCGCCACACCCATTGCAGCAGTGGCTTTCATCGGCTGCACCGGTATCGGACGGCGGTAGATGACTGCAGTCGCGAGGCTGAAGATACCGAACCCAAACAACAGGCCAACAGGGCTAACCCCACCCAGCACAATAAGACCCAGCGCGAGGGGAAGGAATGTTCCCAAATCTGCGTATGCGGCCGAGCTCTCTGTAAACCAGCGTTGCGGTGTCATATCGATGCCTAGTTGTTCTTATCTGTCCGATATTACGCGCGCTCTGGGCTAATACTATGGTTCTTTAGAACGAAAAATTAGGCGCCAACAGACAATTATCGCGGCACAATGAGGCCCTATTGCTTGGCGAGATCAATGAATCTCAATAAATGGGAGCCAACGCGCGTTTAGATCCAGCTCATCGCGGTCGTACTCGCCGTACGGAGGCACGGTTAAATCATCTGGGGGAGATGCGAGGTGGTTAAGATCGACTGCCTGAGCCTGGCCTTTTATCACTCCATCGACCACTTCGAGGTTGTAGAACACACCGTTCCAGAAATTGGCGCCAAACTCCTTCGGGCTTTTAAACATAAATAGCAGATCGTGCGACAACCAAGAGAGATCATCAGAACTCAGGCGTGTAGGGTGATCGTAAGGATAAGGTATATGACAGTAGAGTTCCGGCCCCTCTAAGCACTTCATCTCCTTCATAGATAAGAAGTAGTCCGAGAAGCCTGAGTGATCGACGTGCAGCGAATACCCAGTACCTTTATCGGTGATCATCACAGCACCAATATCAATCCGCTCACCGGACTTATCGACTAGAAAGATACGGTGCTCGCCCTCCTCTAGCTGCCCTTCACTTGCGTAAACAGCGGAAGGAATAAGCATAACGGATAATCCTATAACTGATGCTAATCTACTCATTCGCCACTCCTTCCAAACCGATTGCCCTTTAGGATTTCATCATAGCACCAAGATTAAAAAAGAGAGCTCAACAAAAAACGGGCGCCTTCTGTGAAGGGGCCCGTTTTTTTATCGCGCACTGAAGTGCGCTCCTACAGCGTTCCTACAGTGCGGCTTAGACGCTGTAGGGGTCGCGCAGTACGACAGTTTCGATACGGTCAGGACCGGTCGATACGATATCGATTGGCGTCTCCATCAGCTCTTCTAGGCGCTTGATGTAGTTGATCGCAGCCTGTGGCAGCTGTTCGATAGTCTGCGCGCCCAGCGTTGATTCACTCCAGCCTGGCATAGTCTCGTAGACAGGTGTCACCTTCTCGTAGTCTTCTGAACCGTTGAGTGAGTAGACATCGTTGCCCTGTGCATCTTTGTAGCCGATACAGATCTTGATCTCTTCCATGCCATCGAGCACATCGAGCTTAGTCAGACAGATACCCGATACTGAGTTGATCTGGATTGCGTGGTTCAGTGCAACCGCATCAAACCAACCACAACGGCGTGCACGGCCAGTAGTAGAGCCAAACTCGTGGCCACGCTCAGCCAGGCCAGCACCCACTTCACAGTGCAGCTCAGTCGGGAACGGACCGCCACCTACACGTGTGGTGTACGCTTTGGTGATACCGAGAATGTAGTCGAGGTATAGTGGACCGAAGCCTGAACCTGTAGAGGTACCACCAGCCGTGGTGTTTGAAGAGGTTACGTATGGGTAAGTACCGTGGTCGATATCCAGCAGTGAACCCTGCGCACCCTCAAACATGATGTTAGCGCCCTGCTTGCGCAGCTCGTGCAGCTTAGCAGTCACGTCCATCATCAGCGGCAGCAGCTCTTCGGCCATCGCCAGCGTGTCAGCCAGTACGGTATCAAAATCGACCGGCTCAGCCTTGTAGTAGTTCTCGAGCACGAAGTTATGGTACTTGAGGATCTCAGCCAGCTTAGTAGCAAAAGCTTCTTTGTCCTGTAGGTCGCCCAAACGCAGACCGCGACGGGAAACCTTATCCTCATATGCAGGGCCGATACCGCGACCGGTAGTACCAATCTTCGCCGCACCACGTGCAACCTCACGCGCCTGGTCGATCGCGATATGGTAAGGCAGAATCAGCGGACAAGCAGGACTCAGACGCAGACGCTCTTTGACCGGTACACCGTTCTCTTCGAGCTGCTTCATCTCTTTGAGCAGCGCTTCTGGTGAGAGGACTACGCCGTTACCGATGAGGCAAAGTACGTTCTCACGCAGAATGCCTGACGGGATCAGGTGGAGTACGGTTTTCTTACCATCGATTACCAGCGTATGCCCGGCATTGTGGCCACCCTGAAAGCGAACAACGGCAGCTGCCTGCTCGGTTAGCAGGTCAACGATTTTGCCTTTACCTTCATCACCCCATTGGGTGCCCAGAACAACGACGTTTTTACCCATGTCTCTTTAGTGCTCTATTTTAAAAGTTAGAGTGCTTCAAGCACCCATTCAGTTCCATTTTTGACCAACTGACGATCGCAGTGCTCAGGTGTCTGAGCGCCGGCCAGTTGAATCACCACACGCTCGCCATGAACGCGTAGTTGTCGAATAGTTTCAAGCAGTGCTGCTTCGGTATCTGCAGGCGCAAGGATCGCTGCTCGCACGGCAGGCTGTGTCTCCAGCGCCAGCATCACAAGTGTTTTCAGATCTGTACTAAAGCCCGTCGCTGCACGCGCACGGCCGAAGTCAGCACCGATCTGATCGTAACGCCCCCCTTTGGCCAGAGCCTGGCCAAAGCGAGGGGAGTAAGCTGCAAACACCACACCTGTGTGGTAGTTGTAACCGCGCAGCTCACCCAAATCGAAGTAGAAACCAATCTCTGGGTAGCGTGCACCGACCAACTGCGCCAACTGCTGCAGGTGACGAATGGCTGCAACGATTTCAGAAGATTCAGAAAATAGTTCGAGCGCCCGCTCCAGAACTTCATAACCACCGTTCAGACGCGCTAGGGCGTTGAGCTGCTCAGCCTGCGCTGAGCTGAGATTCAGGCTCGCCACAAACGGTGCCAACTCGGGCAGTGCCTTACGCTGCAAAATATCGATGTAGGTTTCCGTCTGCTGGCTAGACAGGCCCGCTGCCTGTACCAGCTCAGTGAATACACCAACGTGACCCAGGTCTAGATTAATCGACCCCTGAACGCCACTCGCGACGAGTGTTTCCAGCATCAGTGAGATCACTTCTGCATCGCTATCCACACCCTCATGCCCAAAAAGCTCAGCACCGAGCTGCATTGGGTTGCGCGATGCCAGCATATTGACCGGACGGGTATGCAGTACAGAGCCGCAGTAGCATAGGCGAGATACACCGTCGCTACGCAGACGGTGTGCGTCGATGCGAGCAACCTGCGGTGTGATATCGGCACGGATACCGAGCATATGGCCGCTCACCTCATCGGTCACTTTGAAGGTCTGCAGGCCCAGATCACGACCCACACCGGTCAGGAGTGATTCAAGATGTTCTGCGACAGGCGGCATCACCAGCTCATATCCCCAGCTATCGTAGAGATCCAACATACGACGGCGCACCAGCTCCACTTCACGTGCAACAGGGGGTAACAACTCTTTCATGCCGTCAGGCAGTAGCCAGCGATCAGCCAAGGCCATCCAAAAACTCCAAAACCCTTTGGGTGGTTTGCGCGGTAATGATTAGCGCGATAACAGTAACAAAGCAGTACCGGCGAGCATCGATATAAAACCGATGAGTCGCAGACTTGAATCGCTGATCTGAGCCAGCTGCGAGACTAACGAGCGCCAGCGCTGCGGATAAAGAAAAGGGATAATTCCTTCGATCACCAGCAACAGGCAGAACGCAATCCAGAGCTCATGCCAGAAATCAGACATTTAAGATCCTGCATAATCACAAAAAAACCGGGGCGCGCCCGGGGGCGAGATTTTAACATGAAAGCGGGTGCCATTGGCACCCGCTTTTTAAACTGGACTAAGTGATTGAAAGCTTAGCGTTTGAAGTCGCCAAGGTAGCGGAAAAACTCGCTATCCGGTTTTAGCAACAGGACATCTGCGCCCGAGCCAAACGACTCTTTGTATGCCATCAAACTGCGGTTAAACGAGTAGAACTCTGGATCACGATTGTAGGCATCTGCATAGATGCGCGCCGCTTCAGCGTCCCCCTCACCTCGAATCACTTCTGAGTCGCGGTAGGCCTCTGCCATAATAACCGTGCTTTGACGGTCGGCATCCGCACGGATACCCTCTGCCAGCTCCTTACCACGCGAACGCAGTTCACGTGCCAGACGTTCACGCTCGGTACGCATACGCTCGTACACCGAGCTCGATACCTCGGGTGGCAGGTCGATACGTTTGACACGTACGTCGACAACCGCAAGACCCAGCTCCGATTCAGTTAATTGACTCAGCGTTGTGATAACAGCGTCCATTACCTCTTCGCGCTCACCCGATACCACCTCAGTTAGCGTACGTGTACCAAATTCGTTACGCAGTGCTGTCTCTATGCGAGTCGATAGGAGATCCGAAGCTCGGAACGAGTCACCCGACGTCGCAGTGTAGTACTTCTCAACGTCAGAGATGCGCCACTTAACGTACGAGTCTACGATCAGACGTTTCTTCTCAAGCGTGAGGAACGCCTGGGGACGGGTATCGAGCGTCTGTACTCGCGCATCAAAGATACGGATGGCGTTCACCATCGGAATTTTGAAGTGGAATCCAGGCCTTAGATCTGGATCCACAACCTCACCGAACTGCAATTTAACGCCGCGCTCGGTCTCTTTGATAATGTAAACGGACTGCGACAGCACCACCAGTGCAAGCACCGCCAGGGCAACCGTAAAGAGTGAAGTAGGTTTCATATTAACGACCCTCCCTCAGACTGGTTGAAGATGAACGGCTGTTAACCTCCTGAATGACCTGATCGGTGATCTGGCGCAGGCTGTTATCATCCAGTCGGATGTTGCGGTTAGTGCTGTTAGTAGCCGGACTGCGCTCCATGAGCTTATCAAGTGGCAGGTACATCATGTTATTACCATTACCATCGTTATCGATCATGACCTTCGGCGTATTGGCGTAGACCTGCTGCAGCGTCTCAATGTAGAGACGTTCGCGAGTTACGTCTGGTGCAAGCTGGTAAGCGTCCAACAACGCGATGAAACGTTCTGCCTCACCGGTCGCCCTCGCTACCACTTCCTCGCGGTAAGCATTCGCCTCTTCCATCACGCGCTGCGCTGTACCACGCGCTTCCGGAACTATTCCGTTAGCGTAAGACTCAGCTTGGTTTTTAACACGCTGCTCATCCTCACGTGCCTTTATCACGTCATCGAAAGCATCCTGTACCTGGCTAGGTGCAGTCGCGTTCTTAATGTTCACGCGGGAGATCGCCAGACCTGTGCCATAAACCTCCATATAGCGCTGTAGACGGGCCTGTACTTCAACAGCCAATGTATCACGACCCTCGGTTAAGATTGAGTCCATGATCGTAGCGCCCACGGTATGACGCAGAGACGATTCAGATGCATGGCCCAAGCTCACTTCAGGATCACGTACATTGAGCACGTAGTTCTTCGGATCAGAAACGACGTACTGGATGGTCATATCCACATCAACGATGTTTTCATCCTTAGTCAACATGAGTGAACGGTGATCGTAGGTACGCACGCGCGTCACGTTGAGGATGGTCACGTCATCGATAAGTGGCGGGTTCCACTGCAGACCCGGCTGCACAGTCTCGGTAAATTTACCCAGACGCAGAATCACACCACGCTCCTGCTGGTCGACGGTGTAAAAACCCATACCAGCCCACACCACGACCGCTAGCAGCGCCAGCACACCGATAAAACCTAAGCCAGGCCCCGCCTGACCACCGGTGCTACCACCACCCGAACCACCGCTCTTTTTGCCGGCACCGAGTAGTGAATTGATCTTGTCCATGAACTTTTGCAGCGCTTCATCAAGATCTGGTGGACCCTGATCATCGCTATTTGGACGGCGACCACCACGGTCGTTACCGCCACTGCTCCAAGGGTCGTTCTTATCGTCACGACCGCCCGGTTCATTCCAAGCCATAAGTGCTCTCCACTTGCGTTAGCTAATTAAAAAAACGTTTAAAACTCTTCTCTTTACCACTCCGGCTCTTCGGCCGGAATGTAGGTCTCTGCGGGGATATTCAGTCGACTGAGGGTGCGCCGCAACTCTTTGGTTTGCATACGTACCTCAAGTTCGATTCGACCATCCTCACTGACCGACTCATTCAATACTGCATTCTGCGCATAGAGTTGCGCACGAAGCTGGCCCTGTTCAGGCCCAAGTTCCATATATTGATGGAACATATCCACAGCAAGACGTTCACGGAGCGCCTGTAAAAGAAGCTCGACGCCCTCTCCGGTTTGCGCCGACAACCATACCCGAACGGCGCCGCCAGTGTCATCGCGATCAATATGTGCTTCAACGCCTTCCAAACCGTCAATCTTGTTGTAGACCTCCAGTACCGGTATCTCATCCGCACCGATCTCGTGCAGCACGTTATTTACCTGAAAAATGTGCTCACGCCGCTCCTCATCACCCGCGTCAATTACATGCAACAACAGTGCCGCTTCAACGGTCTCCTGTAGGGTCGCTCGAAAGGACTCGACTAGTTTATGGGGGAGGTCTCGGATAAATCCAACCGTATCGGCCAAAATAGCTGGGCCGATATCGTCTAGCTCTATTCGACGCAGCGTTGGATCCAGGGTCGCAAACAGCTGATCAGCAGCATACACATCCGCTTCAGTAATGCAGTTAAACAGCGTCGATTTGCCAGCGTTTGTATACCCTACCAGTGAGAGTGTAGGTATCTCAGCCCGCGAGCGCGCGCGCCTGCCCTGCTCACGCTGTTTGCGAACCTTCTCGAGGCGCCCAGTAATCGCCTTGATACGTGCGCGCAATAAACGGCGGTCAGTCTCTAGCTGGGTCTCACCCGGTCCCCGCAGGCCGATGCCACCCTTTTGACGCTCAAGGTGGGTCCAACCTCTTACAAGGCGGGTCGACATATGCTCTAGCTGCGCCAGTTCAACCTGCAACTTACCCTCATGGGTTCGCGCACGCTGGGCAAAGATATCGAGTATCAGTCCAGTACGATCAAGCACACGACACTGAATCTCGCGTTCAATATTGCGCTCTTGTGCCGGAGATAGTGAGTGGTTAAAAATAACAACTTCGGCTTCGTGCAGTCGCACGAGATCGGCCAGCTCTTCGATCTTCCCCTTACCAAGGAAGAATTTAGGACTGGGATCAGATCGGCTACCCGTCAGCCATTCGACCGGATCTGCTCCGGCCGAGAGGGCTAATTCTTCGAGCTCTCTGGGGTTGTCATTGGCATCAGGTGAAGCGAAATCAACGTGGACGAGAATAGCCTTCTCGCCCGACTCAGGGCGCTCAAAAAACAATTAGCTTCAGACCTCTGGTATTACTCTTCAGTTGCTGGAAGCTTAACTGGACGAGATGGTACAACCGTAGAGATTGCGTGTTTATAAACCATCTGGCTCACAGTGTTCTTCAGCAGAATCACGAACTGATCGAACGATTCAATCTGCCCCTGCAGCTTGATGCCGTTAACGAGGAAAATAGAAACCGGAACGCGCTCTTTACGCAGTACGTTCAAGTAAGGGTCTTGTAGGGTCTGCCCTTTTGACATGATCCTCTCCTTATAGCTGGAGGTTGTAGATTGATTACTAGTTTTCTGACTAGTCTTGGGTTGACCGGGTCACTGCCCTGACGCCGAATCCATTTCGGAACAAAATCAAACCAAGATTGAATAGTATATAGGGGCTAATTAGATTTGTCTCAAGGTTTGTGCCACAAGATCTTGTGATTTATCCAACGGATCCACACAAATAGCGCCATCCCAGCCGCGTAGCCAGGTCATTTGACGCTTGGCCAACTGACGTGTCGCCACAACGGCTTTGTCTACCATCTCAGACTCTGTCAGCTCGCCATCCAAATGTTGCCACATCTGGCGATAACCGACACAGCGCATCGATGGCATACCCAGATGCAGATCACCGCGCGCACGCAGTGTCTCTACCTCGGCTTTGAATCCCTGCTCTAACATCAAGTCGTAACGTAGAGCGATACGACGATGCAGCTCCGCTCTGTCCATTGGCATTAAAGCCAGCGGCAAAAGATCCCAAGGCAGCACTTTTTCAGCCTGCTCTTGCCAGAAGCTCTCGATCGAACGCCCCGTTAGCAGCACAACTTCTAGTGCGCGTTGAATACGTTGTGAATCAAGCGGTTTGAGTCGAGTTCCCGAAAGTGGATCGAGTTCAGCGAGCTTAGCGTGCATAGCTGGCCAACCTTTCTCAGCCGCTTCGGCTTCAAGTTGAGCACGTAGCTCTGGATTAGCCTCAGGCAGCTTAGCCAAACCCTCCGCTAGTGCCTTGAAATACAGAATAGTACCGCCAACGAGTACTGGCAGCTTGTTCTGCTCCAGCGCATTTTCGATCTCGCGCGTGGCATCTTCAACAAAGTCTGCTGCAGAGTAGGCCTCAGTCGGATCAAGTATATCGATCAGCGCATGGGGATACTGCCTTAGCGTTTGCGCGTCCGGTTTCGCTGTTCCTATATCCATCTGCCTGTAGATCAGGGCCGAGTCGACGCTAATCAGCGCAACATCGCGATGAGCAGCCAGACGCAGCCCCAGATCGGTTTTACCCGACGCAGTAGGGCCCATGATGAAGAGAACGCGCGGTTTGGCCACTCACTGCCCTCGCAGGAAGAGCTTATCCAGCTCTGAGATTGTAAGTTGCACCCAGGTCGGGCGACCGTGGTTACACTGCCCCGAACGCTCTGTAGCTTCCATATCACGCAGCAGCGCATTCATCTCTGGAATGGTCAGCTGTCGATTTGCGCGTACCGAGCCATGACAGGCCATAGTCGCCAACAACTCGTTGATGCTCTCCTCAATCCGGCGGCTACTACCGTAGGTGCGCATATCGGCCAGTACATCGCGCACCAGCAAGCTGACATCAGACTTAGCCAGAGCCACCGGGACCTCGCGAATACTCAGACTCTCCTGCCCGAGTCGCTCCACCGCAAAACCTAGACGGGAAAACGTCTCAGCCTGCTCCACGGCAATCTCTGCTTCGGATTCACTGACATTGAGCGAAACCGGCACTAGCAGCGGTTGGCTGCGGATACCTTCAGACTCCCATGAACTTTTCATGCGCTCATAAACAATCCGTTCGTGCGCAGCATGCATATCAACCAGCGCCATACCCTGAGCATTCTGCGCCAGAATATAGATCCCATGCAGCTGAGCCAGAGCAAAGCCCATCGGAGGTAGATCCTCTTTGGGAAGATTGGAGAAATCAGGAGCGCTGGGCTCAGCTGTAGCCGCTTGCGGATGCAACTGACCATAAGCCTGCACCTGATCTTGCACAGCACCTGCTGAGAAGCTCGGCGTGGCGCGCTGCACATAGGACCCAAAACCGTTCGCACTGGGCGCACCACTCGAGGCGCTGCCACCGATAAAACCTGCCGCTTGGGCCTGTGGCAGTGACATACGCTGCTGATCAAAACTCTGATCTTGCGGCTGAACGGCCGAGCTCAGGGGCATCGCGGCACCCGTACCAGCCGGATTATCCTGCGGACGCTGATCAGCAATCACGCGATGCAGTGTACGGAAGATGAAATCATGAACTAGACGCCCCTCGCGAAAGCGCACCTCATGTTTGGTCGGATGCACGTTGACGTCGACTAGGGCAGGATCGAGCTCGAGGTAGAGCACATAACACGGATGGCGGCCGCTGAAGAGCACGTCAGCGTAGGCCTGACGAATAGCGTGCGTGACCAATTTATCTCGAATCACACGGCCGTTAACAAAGAAGTACTGTTGATCAGCCTGACTGCGCGAGTAGGTCGGCAGACCTATCCACCCCCAGAGCCGCAAGCCTGAGGCCTCGGCACTGATATCCAGATGGATCGACTGCTCGATAAAACCGGAGCCGAGCAGAGAGCCGATCCGCCGCTCACGCATCGCTTCAGTGTCAGCCGGTTTGAGCTGATGCACGACGCGGTTGTTATTGCTCAACTGAAAATGCAGATCAAAGCGACTCAGAGCCAGACGCTTTACGACCTCTTCTAGGTGACGATACTCAGTCTGTTCAGTCTTTAAAAACTTGCGGCGCGCAGGCGTGTTAAAGAAGAGGTCGCGCATCTCAACGGTAGTCCCCTGCGGATGCGCTGCAGGCGATAGCTCCGCCTCCATATCACGCCCTTCAGCTTTTACCTGCCAAGCGCTCTCTTGCCCCTGTGCACGCGAGGTCAGCGTCAAGCGTGATACTGACGAGATCGAAGCGAGCGCCTCGCCACGAAAACCGAGACTGACTACCGCCTCGAGGTCGTCTAAAATTTTGATCTTTGAAGTGGCATGACGACTGAGCGCAAGCGCCAAGTCGTCCCTGTCGATACCAGAGCCATCATCACGGATGCGAATCAGCTTAACGCCGCCCTGCTCTACATCCACCTGTACCTTGGAGGCACCAGCGTCGATGGCGTTCTCTAATAGCTCTTTAACAACGGATGCGGGGCGCTCTACCACCTCACCCGCAGCGATCTGGTTCGCCAGTTGGGGCGAGAGTAACTCAATTCGACTCATGAAAATTTAACCTGCAGGTATACGCAGCACCTGACCCACGCGAATACGGTCAGATTTAAGCTTATTGGCGGAGCGCAGCGCGCCCAGACTCACCCCATTGCGCTGGGCAATACGCGAGAGACTGTCGCCAGCAACAACCTTGTACTCGCGCTCCATCCCTTTGGGTAACTGACCGCTCTCTTTGAGTTTGGCGACCAATGTGCCTGGCGGAGGCCGAGTCCAGAAGTGCTCCAACAGACCCTCGGCTACAGCCTTGGCCATACGCTTTTGATAGGCCGGATCACGTAGCTTTTTCGCCTCACCCGGATTTGAGATAAATCCGGTCTCAACGAGGATCGATGGTATGTCAGGTGACTTCAGCACCACGAAGGCGGCCTTCTCGATATGTTTCTTGTGCATCTTGGCGAACTTCGCAATCTTATTGTGCACCAACTGTGCGACATCAACACTGCTGGTACGCGCATAGTTCATCGACATATCCAAGAGCACACTCGCCAAAGCCTCGTCCTTATCCTCAAGGCTTACGCTACCGACACCGCCAATGAGGTCAGCAGAGTTCTCTTTTTGCGCCAGCCAGCGACCCATCTCACTGGAAGCACCCCGGTTAGAGAGCACCCAAACCGATGCGCCCCGCGCTTTGGAGTTACGTGCAGCATCCGCGTGAATAGAGACGAAGAGGTCGGCATTGGCTTTGCGCGCCTTGGAGGTACGCCCGCGCAAGCTGATGTAGTAGTCTCCGGTGCGCACTAACTGTGCTCTGAACCCGGGCTCAGCATCAATACGGCGTTTCACCTCTTTGGCAATCGCCAGTACTACGCGCTTTTCATAGAGGCGATTCGGCCCGATAGCACCCGGATCTTCACCACCGTGACCTGCATCGATGGCAATAATGATATCGCGTTGTGTATCAGGAATGACAAGCGGCTCTGCCGCAGGTTTCAGCGCCTGCTGGGCGCTGGTTGCAAGGTCAACAACCAAGCGATGTCCATACTGATCATTCGGCGGCAGGGTAAAACTGCTCGGCTGTGCTTTTTGCGCTAGATCCAATACCAGCCGTAAACCGTCATCGCGCTTGCCGGAACGCAATTTGCTGATCGGGCTCCCAGCCACATCTAGCTTACTCAAATCGGTATTGAGCGAAGCACTCTCCAGATCTATCACTACGCGCGACGGGTTCTCCAGTGTAAACAAGCTATGCTCTACTGGGCCGTTGAGATCAAAAACCAGACGCGTATTGTCCGGTGCCAGCCAGATACGCAGATTATCGATCTGCGTATTGGCCTGCACCAGCGAGGCACTGATAAGCAGCAATAGACCGATTAACCTGCGAACGGCTAACATTCACCGACTCCCTGCAGACGACCAACCGCTGGATCGGCACTCATCGCTGCCAACTGCTGCGTACCACGTTGCGTGTTTGCGATAGCTGAGAGCTTTCGGCCCGGAAGGTCTGCCTCTAGGTAGATTTCGATATCTGGCGTCGGCAGAAAACCCTCGCCTTTTTCAGGCCACTCAATCAGACAGAGCGATTCGCCGTCGAAGTAGTCGCGTACCCCTAGGTACTCGAGCTCTTCGGGGTCAGCCAATCGGTACAGGTCGAAGTGGTATACTCGACGCCCAAGGTCGAGCTCATAGGGCTCTACCAGCGTATAGGTAGGGCTTTTGACACCCCCCTGATGCCCCAGCGCGTGCAAAACACCGCGACTGAGAGTGGTTTTACCCATCCCCAAATTGCCGTGTAGAAACACCACAGAACCAGCGCTGTGAGCCGCCAGTATCGCACCGGCAGCTAAAGTGTCGCTCTCATCGAGCAGACGCCAATCAAGCTGTGAAGCCATCGGTTGTTAAACCCCAATGTCGATCTCGTTATCATTCACCGCACCTCGGATCTGAGCCAACAGATCAGAGGCCAGCAGCCCACGCTCCCCCCGAGCAGCTGCCAAGTCGCCGGCGCGAGCGTGAATCCACACTCCACAGCGAGCGGCGTCGGCCAGAGTTAAACCCTGTGCCAGTAGTGCGCCTATGATACCAGAAAGTATGTCTCCCATGCCTGCTGTCGCCATACCGGCATTACCTAGGTCACACACCTCTATTTGACCCTGTGAACAGGTCAGAGTTCCCGGTCCTTTTAACACCTGGACACCGCCATATTTGCGTTCTAAATTGAGCACGGCTGAGATCCGGTCTTGCTGCACATCTCTCGCAGAGGTACCCAGCAGACGTGCAGCCTCACCTGGGTGAGGTGTACAGACCGTATGCCCTCCTGCCCTAAGATCACCTTTGGCCAACATATTAAGCGCATCCGCGTCAAATACCCGCGGCCCATCAAAGCTCTCCGCTAGCGCTAACATACCCTGCGCCCAGCTATCCTGCCCAAGCCCCGGCCCCACCACCAACGCACTGCTCTGCTCGACGAACTTAGGAAATTCAGACGGTGTCTCAACCCCGTGAACCATCACCTCTGGCACTCTCGCCAGACAGGGCGCCACATGTGCGGGCCGTGTCAGCAGAATCACCCGTCCAGCTCCAGCACGAAGAGCAGCCTCAGCCGCCAGAATCACGGCACCTCCCATGCCCAAATTGCCACCCAAAATTGTGACCACTCCAAAGTCACCCTTGTGAGCTGAACGGGCACGGCGCGGTAACTGAGATCTGACACACTCTTGCTGCGTCAAATAAGCGAAGGGCTCAACAGTCTCGAACAGCGTTTGCGGAATGCCCAGGCTAGCCCAGTAACGCTCACCCGAATAGGCGGAGCCTTCGGCGGTTAACCAACCCAACTTATTAGCTATAAACGTTAGGGTTACATCAGCTCTCACCGCTGTGCCGAGCGGTACACCGAGGTCGGTATCAAGCCCGGACGGCTGATCCAAGGCCAAAACGGGTAGTTGGCTAGCATTAATAGCAGCGATCATTGCCGCGGTAGGCTCTCGCACTTCACCTCTGAGGCCAATACCCAGCAGTGCGTCAACGACAAGACCAGCGTCGACTTCTAGATTCTCTGCAAAAATCTGAGTCTTTATTGAGCTGGGCAGATCACCCCAGGCAGAGGCAGCCTCGTGAGTTGCACGCTCTCGAACAGATGCGTCAGCGAATACCAGTTGAACTGGCCATCCGAGCTCATCAGCCAGCCGCGCGAGCACTACACCATCACCGCCATTGTTGCCGCCACCAACCCAAATCGACAGGCTGCGCACCTGCGGCCAACGCTGACGGATCAGCGCCAAAGATGCTTGAGCCGCGCGCTGCATAAGCGCATAGCCAGCGATACCTAAAGTCTCAATCGCGCGGCGGTCCAACGCCTTACACTGCGCGGCGCTGAAAACGGCGCGTGGCAACTCCCGACTTATCATCTAACCTCCAATCCCAAAACGAGCGAACCCTACTTTTAAGCTCAGTTTTAAGTATAGTGGCGTTCAACATAGCAAGTTTAGATGTGGCGTAGAATGCCCCGCCTCAATGACAACAACCTGAATCCGGATCTGCAGCAATTAACGCTAAGGCTCAAGGCCGAGGCGCGAGCGCTAGGCTTTGACGCCTGTGCTATTACGCTCCCCGACGCCAGCTCAGAGAGAGAGTATTTAAAAGCCTGGCTTGAGAAGGGCTACCAGGGCGATATGAGCTACTTGGAGAACCACTTCGACAAGCGCATCGACCCGAGTCAGCTGGTCGCAGGCACCGTGCGCATCGTCATGCTACGCATGAACTACCTGCCCGAAGATACCCGCATTACCGAGGTTCTGCGGGATAAACGTAAAGCCTATATCGCGCGCTATACACTTGGACGCGACTATCACAAACTGGTGCGCTCGCGCCTAAAGCAGCTCGGACAGTGGCTAAGCGAACAGGTAGAAGAGACCGTCTCGTACAGACCCTTCGTTGACAGCGCTCCCGTACTAGAACGTCCTTTAGCACGCCAGGCTGGTCTTGGCTGGATTGGGAAACACACACTGCTGCTAAATCGAGAGGCCGGCTCCTGGTTCTTTCTCGGCTCACTGTTTACCAACATTCCGCTACCCATTGATGCTGCTGAAGAGGATGAGCACTGCGGTCGTTGCACAGCCTGTATGGACGTTTGCCCAACCAACGCTTTCCCTGAGCCCTATGTGCTTGATGCGCGCAAGTGTATCTCTTACTTAACCATTGAGCAGAACGGCTCAATCCCTATGGAGCTGCGCCCCTTGATGGGCAACCGCGTCTTTGGTTGTGATGACTGCCAACTGATCTGCCCCTGGAACCGTTTTGCCCAGCGCAGCCAAGAAGATGACTTCAAGCCGCGTCACGGGCTAGATAACGCCGAGTTAGTGGCGCTATTTCAGTGGAGCGAGGAAGAGTTCCTTCAGAAAACAGAGGGCTCCGCGATTCGACGGACCGGCTACCAGGGCTGGATGCGCAACCTAGCCGTCGCACTGGGTAATGGCCCAACCAGCAACACAGCAATTGAGGCGCTGCAATCAAAACTTGGCGTGGTATCGGACCTTGTTGATGAGCATATTCATTGGGCCTTGGACGAGCTTGCCAACAAAGAAGCACTGCTGACCGAACCGCTGTTCATTCATTCGGGTTCGAAGCGACTCCCAAAGTAGCCACAAGCGAAAATAGTCCGGCGCCTCCGATTACGCGTAACTCCCGATAAAATGGAGGTAGTATGCGTAATTTGCTTTTTGCCCTAGCAATTTTGCTCAGCACACAATCGGTGTCACAAGCTGGTATCGTCACCGTAGGCCAATTCTTGGCAGACTGCAAAACCAACCAAACAAGCTGTATGGCTTTCGTAATGGGAGTTGTAGAGGGAGCGCGCCATCAGGTGCGCGAGGAGCGCAAAGCTCAACCCTACTCTTTCTCTTTTCACGGCCAGTTAATCTGCGTACCCAAAAGCTGGGGAAGTTTAAAATTAACTGAGACGGTTGTTGCAGAGCTTCAGGCCGAACCGAAGACCTTCCGATACTCCGCAGTTTCAGGTGTTGTTTATGCGCTGGCTCAAGTGGCGCCCTGTCAGGGCGTATAACTCAATACAAAAAACTACAAGTGGGTCGGCCAGGCTGGCTGTTAAGCCTTTAAGAAGTGCTCACGGTAGTAACGCATCTCATCGATCGAATCGCGAATATCGTCCAGCGCCAAATGCGTACCTTTTTTAGTCAAACCCGACATCAGATCAGGGCGCCAGCGGCGTACCAGCTCTTTGAGCGTGCTCACGTCCAGATTTCGGTAGTGAAAGTGGTCTTCGAGCGCTGGCATGTAGCGGTTTAGGAAGCGGCGATCCTGATGCACTGAGTTACCGCACATTGGCGATGTGCCTGCATCCGTATGTGCTTGCAGAAATTCGAGCATCTGCTGTTCCGCTTCAGCTTCAGACAAAGACGAGGCTTTAACCCGATCTACCAATCCCGAGCCACCATGCTGTTTGGTGTTCCACTCATCCATTGCGTCCAGAATACTATCAGGCTGGTTCACAACCAGCACTGGACTCTCCGCTAGCGTGTTAAGGTCGGCATCTGTGACGATGATCGCCATCTCAATTATGCGCTCGCGCACGGGATCAAGACCGGTCATCTCAAGGTCGATCCAGATTAAGCGGGTATCTCGGGACATTCTTATCTCCTTTACATGCTCTAAGGATAAGCCTTCAGATCGACCCGCTCCACCCTTACGAGTATCATATTGCTATTAATTCTGCTGATGGACACCGCCTGCGCGGTCTAATGAATGGCAAAACGTAAAGTCAACCGCCGCCAAGCTTGGCGCATAGAGAAAATACAAGCCGAACGCAAAGCGCGCGCCGAGCGCAAAGATGCGCAGATTGATGCCCAGCTCGAGGGTGGTGATCTTGGCCCTGAGCAGCACGGCATCATCATCTCTCACTATGGCAAACTCGTTGATGTTGAGGCGGTTGATGGCAGCGAAGCGGGTGAAATTATCCGTTGCCATATGCGCACCCACCTTGGTCAGTTGGTTACCGGGGACCGTGTAATCTGGCGCCAGTCGCCTGATGCAGGTGTCGTTGTTGCACTTGAGGATCGCAGCTCTGAGCTTAAACGCCCCAATAGCCATGGTGAGCTCAAACCGGTTGCAGCCAATATCGATGCCATTCTGATCGTTGTGGCAGTAGAGCCCCGAGCACACGCAAGTCTGATTGATCGCTACCTGGTTGCGGCCGAACTCTCAGATATAGAACCTGTCATCGTGCTCAACAAGACCGATCTGATCAACGAAGAGAATGCCGAGTGGATTCTGCCGATGATCGATACCTATATCGAAATCGGCTACAAGATTATCTATGCATCAACCAGCACAAATCACGGTTTGGACGAGTTGAATGAGTTCCTCAGCGGCCGTACAACCGTTTTTGTCGGCCAGTCGGGGGTTGGTAAATCTTCGCTAGTGAATGCGCTGCTTCCAGGCGTCGATATGAAAGTCGGTGCGCTCTCCGAAACCCATAAAAAGGGTAAGCACACCACAACTACCGCGCGACTCTTCCACATCCCTGGCGGCGGCGATCTGATCGACTCCCCTGGGATTCGTGAATTTGGCCTCTGGCATATAGATCCCGAGCGCCTGTTAGATGGATTTCGAGAGTTTCGCCCGTACATTGGACACTGCAAGTTCCGCGACTGTGCGCATGAAGAGGAGCCCGGTTGTGCCTTTGATGAAGCACTCGAGAGCGGCGCTGTATCCGAACAGCGCTTTACCAGCTATAAACAGATCCTACTTTCGATGCTGGACTCTGACTTCAGCCCCAGAAACTAGTATTATCGAGCCAAACGATTGACCACCGCTGCAAGGAGCCCCGGTTGAAAACTACGCTGTTTATTCTGTTTCAGCAGATCGTACCCCAACACCTACTCTCACGCCTTGTCGGTCTGCTGGCTGAGTGCACTCAACCCTGGCTAAAGAACTGGCTAATTAAACGTTTTATTGCTCATTTCAATGTGGATATGAGTGAAGCGAAAAATCCAGAACCTGAAGCCTACGAGAACTTCAACGCCTTCTTTACGCGCGAACTCAAAGAGGGCGCCCGCAAGATCACAATCGACGAGAATCTACTGATCTCTCCGGCTGATGGCGCTATCTCCGAGATCGGCAATATCGAGCATGGGCGGATTCTTCAGGCCAAAGGTCGCGGCTACTCGTTAACCGCTCTAGTCGGAGGCGACGAGAAACGCGCGGAGCCCTTTATCGGCGGTCGCTTCGCAACTATCTATCTGTCACCTAAGGACTACCACCGTGTGCATATGCCGGCGGGTGCGGTTCTGAAGGAGTCAATCTACGTACCGGGTGACCTCTACTCGGTTAATCAGACCACAGCCGAAAACGTCGACTCTCTATTTGCACGCAATGAGCGACTGGTATCGATATTCGAGACCGAACATGGCCCAATGGCGATGATTCTGGTGGGTGCCATGATCGTGGCGGGTATTGAAACTGTATGGAGCGGGCAGGTTGCTCCACCACCGAAGAGCGCACGTAAGATCTTCAGCACAGATGCCGACACAGCTCTTATACTGGAACAGGGTGCAGAGATGGGTCGGTTTAAATTGGGCTCAACCGTGATTCTGCTTTTCCCGGATCAGGCGGTAGAGTGGATCGACTCGCTCCGAGCCGGTACTCCCGTTCGCCTGGGCGAAGTGATTGGCGAATTTACTCAACTTTTAGAAAGCAGCGACAACAGCGAAGAGGCTTAAATCTTGAACCAGAGCTACGACAGACTCGCTCAACATCTCGACAGCAACGCGCCACTCTGCACCGCACTGAGCAGCTACCGTATTATTGAGGTCAGCGGCGTCGACTCTGAAAAGTTTCTGCAGGGCCAGTTGAGCTGCGATATGCGCAAGCTCGCTGAGGTGGGCCACATCCCTGGCTCACACTGCAATATCAAAGGCCATATGATCAGCCTGTTTCGCCTCTTCTACCTGGATCCCCAAAAGATCTGGTTGCGGGTTCACGAATCGATTGCACAGAGCGCCTTCGACAACCTGAAAAAGTACAGTATCTTCTCGAAAGTCACCTTGAGATTTGCAGATGAGCTTAGCGGCGTCGCGGTTGATGCAACTAACAGCCGCAAGCTCTGTGTAGGCTTCGAGATTAACCCCGATCACAAACCGCTCTATGTTAAAGATGATGGCGTGGTTGCGGTCTACGACGAAGCACTCTACGAAATCTGGGCTGAGGACAACATCTTATTAACGTGTCTGGAAGCAGGAAAGCTAAAAGGAACCCCGGAGTCACACTGGAATCTAGCTAACATTGAGCGCGGATTAGTCGATTTACGCGCTGAAACTCAAGAGCACTTCATTCCGCAGATGACTAACCTTCAGGCTGTGGAAGGTGTCAGCTTTAATAAGGGCTGCTACACAGGGCAAGAGATCGTTACACGCCTGCAGCACCGCGGCATTCTGAAGAAAGCGATGTACCGTTTTAGCGCGGCAGTGGTTGAGGATGTAGAGCCCGGTAGCGAGCTGGTGAATAGCGACGGCGCCTCTGTCGGTGAAGTTGTACTCGCCGCATCTACTGAGTCAGAGACTCACCTACTGGCAGTCGTACAGCAAGCGCAGATTGATGCCGGCGAAACGCTCAAACTAGCCTCTGGCACAGAGCTGAGCTTCAGTGGCCTCCCGTATGAGCTTGACCCTATGCTTTTCGAGAAAAAGCGCTAGACCGCAGCTGTAGGAGCCTCCCCGGCGGAGCGGCGACCACGTAGAATCGCAGTCGACGCTCGCTCCTACCCGATCTCCACCCGTCCAGCGGGTACATCCAGCGTATATCCCCGCCCTGACACATGACGTAGCAGCAGTTCGCTCACCAGTTGGTTTCCCAGCTGGTCACGTAAGCGCTTAATCCGGACCGCCCCAGCAGCCTCTTCGCACTGAGATTCGGTTTTACCTGAGACAATCGCTTCGAGCGAGGCACCACTCAGATACTCATCATCCAGACGCGCCTCCAACAACACAGCTAACGTTTCTAGATTAGAAGCGGTCAGTTTGAATCGCTGATCGTTGATCTGCACAAAGCTCTCAGCACGATTGAGTCGAATCTGGTTAACGCTGAGAGTTCGCGCCTGTGCCTCACGATTGCGCGCTCGAAGATCCAGATTGAGTATCAGTAGCCCCAAGGCGACGAGAAGCAGCGCAAAACAGAGTATAAGCAGTGCGGTAATGATCTGAGTGTAGAGGCCTATCGACTCTTCAAACAGCGAACCGGATGCAGCAAGCACTTCAAGCAGTTTAATCTCGGCCTGAGAGCTCAGATCGGTCTCGACGAAGATCCGTTCAACGTTGGCATTAAATACTTGCGGATCAGGTAGACGCAGCAGCACCCAGGCAAACAGGCCAATAACCAAAGCGACTAATAGCAGCGCCAGCCGTTTAATCAGAACCAGCGGCTTAGTAACGGAGGAAATAGTCACCGGCCGTCTCCTTGTACTGATTCAGTTTACGACTATCGACCCGCTCCAGCAGCAGCAACAGCGACCAACCGTTAGCGGCGAGGCGAGCGCTCGCCTCTTGTTTTGCCGCAGAGGCACTGCACTCACCTTGGATAGCTATTACACCGTAGTGCAGCTGCAACGGATTATCGCGTTTGGCCTTGTACGCGAAGAGGCAGTCAGCGGCAGAGACCTCTGCCACTGTAAACATAAACACCAACCCCAGCAGGGGTAAAAACTTTGATATTTTCATCTTTTCAATAAAGCATTCGCACCTCTGTTATGCAATAACAAAGCGCTAGATAGCTCGCGTTATCTGATAACAACCTACTGTTTTTGAATAACTTTCTGACTAAAACCATTCTGAGGTTGAACGCAACAGAAGGAGTTCAACCGATGAAAAATCTAGCCCTAACTCTGCTGCTGAGCAGCTCGATTATTGCAACGCCGGTAATTGCAGGCCCCTCTAACAAGAGCGACAAAGTAATTACCGGGATCATTGTTGGCGCCACAGCTGCCGCACTCATCACGGCACTGACTAACGCCGATGAAGTAAAGGTCTATTCAAAACCGCCAGCACACCACAAGACGCCTAAACCCTACTACAAGCACAAGGCCGCACCCCACTACTACAACCAACCACCGCGTCATTGGAAACGCGATGGCTGGCACCGCAAACATTGGCACGCTGATCAGTGGCACGACCGCGGTAGATTTGAGCGCCGTCGTTACTGGCAGCACTGATATAAACTAGAATAATACCGGCGCCCTAAGACTCAGCGGGGCGCCCAACTTCAACTCACCAGATCCGAGCCAAAGATGCAGAAACAGAGTTTACTGATCGCACTCACCCTAACCCTGACAGCCTGTGCCACAGCGGAGTATCGCCGCACCTACGATCAGTGCTCCATTGAAGCCTACGACCGCTACCCTGCTCGTATCGAACTAATGCAATCCGAGTGTTCGCGAGAGGTGGAGGTTGATACCGGAAAGGTTGAGTGCGTAACAACCTATGAGGCGAACAGTGAACGCACTGTCTGCGGCCCGCTCTATGAAACGGTGACCGAGACCTATGCCTGTGAAGTTGAGCGTGATCTCAATCGCGATGCACGCTCTCTGTTCGCACGTCAGTGTGCCGCCAACCAATGCTTACAGGAGTACGGCAACGAGGATTGCGAAACCGAGTAAATCAAGTCATTCGCTGCTGCAGCCAACGGCTAATATCCATGATTTGAGGCATGCAGACTTCGTGATCCATTGGGTAGGTTCTGTATTCCGAGCTCCAACCACCAGCCTCTAATCTTCCCTGCGCCTGACGCCCGAGAGACTCGGGCACAACCGAATCGGCAGTGCCGTGTTGGATCAGAATGGGTAGCTGGGCATTCACCTCAGTCTGCTTACACAGCTCAGGCGTTGCGAAGTAGGTCGACATCGCCATCAATCCACCCAAAGGCTTCGGGTAGGTCAGCGCCGCTTGATAGGCGACCGCTCCACCCTGAGAGAATCCTGCCAGCACAATATTTTCACTGGCAACACCGCGCTCAATTTCAGCGTCAATAAATCGATGCACCGCAGCTGCCGAAGCAAGAATCTGCTCTTCATCAATTTCGCGTTCCAACTCCATGCTGAAGATATCGTACCAAGAGGGCATGATGTAGCCGCCATTGACTGTCACCGGACGCTCGGGCGCGTGCGGAAAGATAAAGCGAACGTCGCAGCTAACAGGCAGTTTTAGCTCTGGTACGATCGGTACAAAATCATGGCCAGAAGCACCCAAGCCATGCATCCAGATTACGCTATAGCTAGGGTTGGGGTTGGGGTTGGGGCCTGTATCAACGACTTCATGGGGTAACAGATTCATAAGCTCTACTCTTAAAACCCTTTCTCGGGTGGCAACTGCCAGTCAATTGTTCCGCGCCCTTGTGCTTCAAGCCAGCTATTTGCCTGAGAGAAAGGCCGGCTGCCAAAGAATCCGCGATGTGCTGAGAGCGGCGACGGATGTGGCGAGTTGATCACAAGATGGCGGTTGGTATCGACCTTAGCCCCCTTCTTCTGAGCATAGCTGCCCCAGAGCACAAACACAGCGCCCGCAGAGTACTGGTTCACCAGCTCGATAATACGATCGGTGAACGCCTCCCAACCCTTGCCCTGATGTGCATTGGCGCTGCTATCTTCAACAGTAAGAACCGCATTGAGTAGCAGTACACCCTGCTTCGCCCAGCTCTCTAGGTAACCGTGGCCAGGCGCCTTGATACCTAAATCGGACTCGAGCTCTTTGTAGATATTACGTAGCGACGGCGGGATCTTGACCCCGGGCATCACCGAGAAACTCAGCCCATGTGCCTGACCGGGCTGGTGGTAAGGGTCCTGCCCCAAAATAACAACACGCACCTGATCCAGCGGCGTCGCATCTAGCGCATGAAACCAGTTTGACGAGTGCGGATAGATTTTCACCTGCTCGGCTTTGCGTTCAGCCAAAAACGCTTTAAGCGCCTGCATGTACGGCTGATCGAACTCACTCTGAAGATGCGCTGCCCAGCTTGGGGCTTTTTCTAGTGCCATATCTCGAACCCTCCTGCGCGTGCGCCGCTCAGAGCCCACTGAGCTCTCTATATTTCGCAGAACTACTCGCATTCACCCTGCTAAACGGCAGGTAATATCGGACCTTGGCCGGCGCATGTGAGAAGTAACCGGCAAGCAGGATAATGGTAAAGAAGCCCTCAACTCGCCAGTTTGGGTCGAACAGAATCCAGCCAAAGATCGCTAACTTCAACAGCACAGCCAAGCCACGCATCTGCAGCAGAAAGATACCGTCCGCCCAGATCTCTAGCAGCAGCATTAGCACGCCACTCACCAGCGCTAGTAGCCCAAGATGCAGCCACTGCTCACTCGCTAAGCCAAAAAGAAAAAAGCCTGCATAGCCACTGACACCCATTAGGTGCAGTGTGCGCAGGCTTATCATCAGGTGGCGCTTGCCTGCGAACTCTCGTTTCTCAATCGGAAAAAACCAAGTGTTCACAAGCGCGCTCCTTAATAGTCGCTCTGGGCCAGCCTTATACGCGTGGGCGCATCGCCGGGAAGAGGATAACGTCACGGATCGACGGTGAATCGGTAAACAGCATCACCAGACGGTCGATACCGATGCCCTCACCCGCTGTTGGCGGCAGGCCATACTCCAGAGCGTTAACGAAGTCGGCATCGTAGTGCATCGCTTCATCATCACCAGCATCTTTCTCCTCCACCTGTTTGCGGAAGCGCTCAGCCTGATCCTCAGCATCGTTAAGCTCGGAGAAGCCGTTTGCCAGCTCGCGACCACCGACGAAGAACTCGAAACGGTCGGTAACAAACGGATTGTCATCGCTGCGACGCGCCAGTGGCGAGACCTCAGTCGGGTACTCAGTGATGAAGGTTGGCTGCTGCAGACGGTGCTCAGCAGTCTCTTCGAAGATCTCGATCTGAATCTTACCCAGTCCCCAACCATCTTTAACATCGATATCCAGACGCTCTGCGATCTGACGTGCAGCGTGTTCGTTCGACAGCGCTTCAGCGGTAATATCAGGATTAAAGTGCAGAATCGCATCAAACACTGACATACGCTGGAATGGCTTAGAGAGATCGTATTCAAAGCTCTCCAGCACCTCGCCCTCTTCGTTGCGCACAGTATTAACGATAGTGGTCGTGCCCAGCACCTGCTGCGCCACAGTGCGCAGCATATCCTCAGTCAGGTCCATCAGGTCCTTGTAATCAGCGTAGGCCTGGTAGAACTCGATCATAGTGAACTCAGGGTTGTGACGCGTCGACAGACCTTCGTTACGGAAATTACGGTTGATCTCGAAGACGCGCTCAAAACCACCCACAACCAGACGCTTAAGGTAGAGCTCTGGTGCTATACGCAGGTACATCTCGATATCCAGCGCGTTGTGGTGAGTCACGAAGGGACGCGCCGTCGCACCGCCCGGAATCGCCTGCAGCATTGGCGTTTCAACTTCGAGGAAACGCTTCTCTGCTAGGTAGTTACGGATTGCCGCAATGATCTGGAAACGCTTCTCGAACACCTCGCGCGACGGCTGATTAGTGATCAGGTCGACGTAGCGCTGCCGGTAACGGATCTCAGTATCCTGCAAGCCTTTATGCTTATCCGGCAGCGGACGCAGACTCTTGGTCAGCAGTTCGAACTCTTCCATATCAACGTAGAGGTCGCCCTTGCCTGACTTATGCACAGCACCGGTAATACCAATGATGTCGCCCAGATCCAACTGCTTAGCGAACGGACGTGCATCCTTGTTAACGTACGCCTGAATACGACCGCTCATATCCTGCAGCACCATAAAGGCACCTCGGTTCAGCATCACACGACCAGCGATGGATACGCGAATGTTGGCCGCTTCCAGCTCTTCCTTAGACTTGTCAGCATGCGCATCCTGCAAATCCTGCGCGTAGCTATCGCGACGGAATTTGTTGGGAAATGCGTTGCCCGCTTCACGCAGTGCTGCCAGCTTTTCGCGGCGCTCTGCAATCAAACGGTTCTCATCTTGCGGCGCAGTGTTATCAGACATCGAGTTCTATCCTGATTAAAAATTTAGAGGCCAGCTTTGAGGCTAGCTTCGATAAACATGTCGAGATCGCCGTCGAGTACGCGATCACAGTTGGAGGTCTGCACACCGGTACGCAGATCCTTAATACGCTGGTCATCGAGCACGTACGAGCGGATCTGACTACCCCAACCGATATCGGCCTTGGTGTCCTCAACCTCTTGCGCTGCTTCACGACGCTTGAGCATCTCCATCTCATAGAGCTTGGCACGCAGCTGCTTCATACAGGTGTCGCGGTTCTGGTGCTGCGAACGGGCAGCCTGACTCTGAACCACAATACCCGAAGGCTCATGCGTGATACGCACCGCTGACTCAGTACGGTTAACGTGCTGACCACCGGCACCGGAAGCTCGGTATACATCGACACGGAGGTCGGCCGGATTAATCTCGATCTCAACGTTGTCATCAATCTCTGGCGAGACAAACACTGAACAGAAAGAGGTGTGACGACGACCGCCAGAGTCGAACGGAGACTTACGGACCAGACGATGCACGCCCGTCTCAGTGCGCAGCCAGCCGAAGGCGTACTCACCCTCAAACCGAATAGTGGCGGACTTGATACCGGCTACCTCACCTGCAGAGACTTCCAGCAGCTCAGTTTTGAATCCTTTGGACTCACCCCAACGCAAGAACATGCGTAACGTCATGTTGGCCCAATCCTGAGCCTCAGTGCCGCCGGAACCCGACTGAATATCGACAAAGGCGTTATTTGCATCGGCTTCGCCAGAGAACATGCGACGGAACTCGAGCTTAGCGAGGATCTCACCGAGGCGATCCACCTCGATTTCAACCTCATGTAAGGTATCCTCGTCATCCTCTTCCACTGCCATATCTAGCAGTTCGCGACAGTCCTCGACACCGGAGGTGAGTTCATCGATGCTCTTAACGATCATCTCCAGTGCTGAACGCTCTTTACCGAGCTTCTGCGCATTGGCAGGATCGTTCCAAACAGTTGGATCTTCCAGTTCGCGCTCCACCTCTTCAAGGCGTTCAGCAGTGACGTCGTATTCGAGATAACCGCGCAGCAACTCGGTGCGTTCAGCAAAGTCTTTCAGGCGGTTTAGAATCGGATTGATTTCCATAGGACGCTTAGATTTCCGGTCTATCAAAATGGCGGCATATATTACAGGATTCGGGCTGCAGATTGAATGCGCCAACCAACTTTATTGCACTGCACCCAACATTGAGCTAGCGTGAGATCAGATACGGGCTGCGAGACAGAGACATTGATCGATTTCACCACCTCGGGTTACGGCCTACTTGCGCTGGCGATCTTTGCCATTAGCTACTTTTTTGTCATTGCCGAAGATCGTATTAATCTGAGCAAATCCAAACCGGTCATGGTGGGTGCTGGGTTTATTTGGATCCTTGTTGGCATCGCCTACGCATCCACTGGCGACCACGAAACTGCCGGGCTAGCCCTGCGTGAAGCGATTCTCGAATACGCCGAACTATTTCTCTTTTTACTCTCGGCAATGACCTTCGTCCACATGATGGAAGAGCGCCACCTCTTCCTCGCGCTGCGCTCTTGGCTGATAGCCCGCGACTTCTCGCTGCGCAAAGTGTTTTGGGTAACCGGGTCAGCCACATTCATTCTCTCGCCCGTCGTCGATAACCTCTCGGCAGCACTGCTGATGGGTTCAGTGGTGATGGCCGTGGGTGGCCGCACACCCGAGTTTGTCGCCCTTGGCTGTCTGAATGTCGTGGTTGCTGCCAACGCCGGGGGCGTCTTCTCACCCTTCGGCGATATCACTTCGTTGATGGTATGGCAGGCGGGACACCTGAACTTTTCGGATTTCATCTATCTACTGCCCGCGGCACTGAGCAACTGGTTGGTGCCAGCCCTGATTATCAGCCTCAAGGTACCGGATGGGCCGCCACAAGCAGCGCATCTGCGCCAACGGATGAAACAGGGTGCACTGATCGTCACCGGACTATTTGTTGCCACCGCCGCGCTCTCTGTGGTCGTACACACCCAGCTTGGCCTCCCCCCGGTTCTCGGGATGATGACGGGACTTGGTGTGCTGAAACTCTATGGCTTCTACCTCAGTCATCACGACCCCATGCTGCGCGAAATGGAGCTGCGCCAGCACCACGCCGATACCCTCGCCAACACACGAGAGACCAAAGGTGATCATGTTCAAGTCGTTCGCCGATTCGATATCTTTCGTGTCGTTGAGCGCGCCAGCTGGGATACGCTGATGTTTTTCTATGGCGTTGTGCTCTGTGTCGGCGGACTGGCTACGCTCGGTTATCTACAGCTTGTCTCTACCGGGCTATATGGCCACTTAGGTTCAACCTGGGCCAACCTGAGCCTCGGCCTCGCCTCCTCGCTAGTCGACAATATTCCGATCATGTACGCCGTTCTATCGATGGATCAGACCATGCCGCTGGCGGAGTGGCTGCTGCTAACCTTGGTCATCGGCACAGGCGGCTCACTGCTGGCGATCGGCTCGGCGGCTGGCGTGGCCTTAATGGGACAAGCCTCAGGAATCTATACCTTCCGCAGCCATCTGAAGTGGAGCTGGGCGATTCTTTTGGGCTATCTGCTAAGCTCAGGCATACAGATCATTGTTGCGCGTTCGCTAGGAGTAAGTTGATGCGATCAGAAGTGAAAGTTTGGGATATCTGGGTTCGCCTATTTCACTGGTTACTGGTGGGCTTGATCCTGTTTAGCTGGCTCTCCGCCGAGCTCGGTGGCAACTGGATGATCTGGCACACCCAAGCGGGTTTTATCACCGCGGGATTGATTATCTTTCGACTGATTTGGGGGTTCTGGGGCAGCTGGAGCGCCAGATTCAGCGCCTTTGTTAAGACACCCAGGCAGGTACAGCGTTATATCAAAGGCAAAGATTCCAACGAATACCTTAGCCACAACCCTCTGGGAGCACTGGGCGTTATTGGATTGATAGCACTGGTCTCAGCCCAAGTACTAACGGGGCTGTTCAGCAACGACGATATCTTTATCGAAGGACCTCTGGCATCGCTTGTCAGTTACGACACCTCACTGGCGATTACTGAGATTCATGAAACCCTGTTCAACCTACTCGTCGCAGCCGTTTGCGTTCACTTAGCGGGCGTGCTGTTCCATCAGAAATTCAAAAAAGAGCCCCTGATTCAAGCGATGCTGCATGGCCGCAAACCAAAACCAGTCGACACGCAAGCGCAGACGCCGGAACTAAAAACGCCGACGCTTGCACTCTTGATAGCGCTCGCAGCCGGCGTCGGTCTGTCGCTCTGGCTCTTCAGCATCTAGCTCAAGAGCCTTATTCGGGGATTACTCCTCTTTGTAGTTGTCGTGGCACCCTTTACAGTTCTTAGCCACGGCACCAAAAGCGGGACGCACAGCGTCGAGCGAACCGCCGCTGACAGCCAACAGTGCATCTGCATCGCTGATCAGCTTATCAAAGCGTGCGTTGACGTCGTCAAGGTTCTCCCACAGCTCACCTTTGGCGGCTGTATCACCAAAATCCGAGCCCTCAATAAAGCCTTCGCGCGGCATACGAGTTAGCGCGGCGAGTTGCGTCGCATGATGCGCAAACTGCTCTGCGTTGTAATCTACCTTGCCACGCACCATTGCGCCCATCGCACCAAAGTGCCAACGAAAGGCAGTAAAGACACCCTGACGATATTTGATCGCATCCTCAGCTTTGTCCGCATAAACCGGAGCACTCATTGAAGCCCCAATAATTGTGGCACTGAGAACACCTGCAAGAAGTTTAGATTTCATAGACACCTCGTTCGGTTAACTGAATTCCAATTGAACCTGTTTGAGCCATACTTCGAGTCGCTCATCCGTGGCCCAAGCTTGGCTATCCTCATCTAAGGCTAGACCAACAAACTGATCTTCACCTTCCATCAGCGCCAGTGAGGCCTCGAACTTGTATCCTTGATTCGGCCAAGGCGCTACCAACACACCACCCGCCTTGCGGACCTGGTTGGCAATCAACCCCAGCGAATCCTGGAACCACTCTGGGTAACCCAGCTGATCGCCGACACCGAAAAGCGCAACACGCATACCGCTGAGGTCGAGTTGGCAAAAACTCTCCCACTCGTCAGCCCAGTCCTGCTGTAGCTCGCCAAAGTCCCAGGTGGGCGCGCCGATGATCAGGGTCTCGTACTCTATAACCGGAGTTACGCCGTCGACCCCAATATCGATTAGCTCAATCGGTTCGCTGCCAGTCCACCGCTCGGCGATACGCTCAGCAACGCCCGCAGTATTCCCAGTTGTGCTGCCATAAAGCAGCGGAACTCCCTTTCCCACAAGCTCTGTCTCTACACTCTTAGCTGTTCATCACTGGTTGGACGGATTCATCGCCTTGAGCGTCAGCTCCTGAATCGCTTGCTGCGCCTGCTGCAGCGATCTCATGTTCTGCTGACTGGCGTGGTTCACCATCTCTTCCAACTTTTTGGTGTACTCGAGCTGTAGTTGCGTCAGCTCTTGCGGGTTAGTAACTTTCTGCAGCTCCATCGCTTGCTGAATAGTCGCTTGCATACAAGCTTGAGTACACTCGATCTGTTGCTGAGAGAGTCGCTCGAGCATCTCTGTCTGCACTTCGATCATCTTCTTATACGGCGCTAGCGAGCCCTGCATCATCTCATCAAGTTTCTGAAACATGGTGTTCTCCATTTACGATTTCAATCTCAGTTTAGCTTGAGCCACCCGAAAAAAAACAGCTGCGCTAGATCAGTTTCAGCCTGGTCCTGGGTACAAATTGCGATTTCGCACTGCCGTTCATCAGCGTTAGCCGTTAGAATAGCGCCCTATTTTTGAGCAGTTTTGTACAGGAGACTCTCCTTTGAACGGTCTAGTGAAACAATTTGGCCCCCTTGTCGCAGCCACACTTATAGCACTGAGCTTTAATGCGCAGGCCGCTTCGATCCTCGCAGCTGAGCGCGCAGTTGAGCAAAAGAACTACAGCGCAGCGCTAGAAGAGCTTAAACCACTGGTGCGCGATGGTGATGCCGAAGCACTCTACCTTCTTGGCGTCTTGACTCGGGACGGACTGGGGAAAACAGCAGACAAAGTCGAAGCGATGAGACTGTTCGAATCTGCGGCTCGCCAAGGTCACCTCGAATCTGTAAATGCGCTTCGTGCCATCAAAAATGAAGAGTACAAAGTAGAGTTTGATAGCCTGCTAGCGGATGCAGAGGGCGGGCAGGCCCGAGCACAGAACCGTATCGGCGAGATGTATGAGTATGGACAGGGTGTTGAACGCAACCTCGAGAACGCTTTCGAGTGGTACAGCAAAGCTGCGAAACAAGGTCTGCTAGCAGCCGTGCACAATCTTGCTCGCGCATACAATTTTGGTACAGGTACTGAGATTGACTACCAGCAAGCTGAAGTCCTTTACCGTGAAGCCGCTGCACAGGGTTACGCCGACTCTATGTTCTTCCTTGGCACACTCTACGCCACGAAGAATGGCAATGAGAAACAGACTGATCCTGACCAGCTCGCCTACGCCTGGATGAACGCTGCCTCTGAACGCGGCAACCAGACTGCTGGTGTGATCAAGCAGCGCCTTCTGATGAAGCTGGATGATACCGGCCGCTCAGAAGCTGAATCGCTAGCCGCTGAGTTTGTTGCAACTTATGTAACACCGTTTAAGTGATAACCGACCTCATATAGCACCACTAGATCTATATCAGAACATTTTAATAACCAAAAGAAATTAAAATGTTCTGATTCATTCTTGGATACTTTTAATCGCTTTACCTAAACTGCGCTGATTCAAATTGGAGATTCGAATGAGCGCAGCATCTAATTCTAATCAGTCTGTAGTTGGCCTGTCCTATTCCGCCGGTAAGAGTGCCTGGCTCGCCCTCGCGGCTCTGCTGGCTACAGCATCTCTCTATTATGTCTGGTCTGAACAGAGCAGCTTTGAGGCGCAACTCTTGCTTCTGGGTATGGGCCTCGGACTCTGTCTCTATCATGCCTCATTCGGTTTCTCTACGGCATGGCGCCGGCTTGTAGTCGATCGCGATGCCACTGGCTTGCGTGCACAGCTTGTATTGCTCTCTTTGAGCGTACTGCTGTTTTTCCCTGTCTTCGCCTCCGGTGAACTTTTCGGCAATTCCGTCAGCGGCTTCGTCCGCCCGCTTGGCCTGTCGGTTATTTTCGGAGCATTTATTTTCGGTTTTGGGATGCAGATTGCGAACGGCTGTGGTTCGGGCAACCTGTACCACCTCGGCGGTGGTCAAATCAGGGCGATACCCGTAATTGCAGGGTTTGCCGGCGGTGCGCTCTGGGCCACCTTGGACTACGAGTGGTGGACCAGCCTACCGCAGCTCGCACCGGTCAACATTATAGAGCTTCTGGGCGTGGTTCCTGCGATCGCGGCAAACCTAGCGGTGTTCGGCGCGATCTACCTAGCCACACGCTCATTCAAGGGCAGCGCAAAATTCAGTAGTGATACCAATGCACCTCTGTTAGCACGTCTCGTTCAGGGTCCTTGGCCTATGATATGGGGTGCGGTCGGTTTAGCCCTGCTTAATTTCGTCACCCTCGCCATGATCGGACGTCCCTGGTCAGTGGCACTGGCCTACCCACTCTGGGGCGCCAAAGTGGCTGAAATGTTTGCGCTTGATCTAGAGCTCGATTTCACAACCTACTGGATGCAGCCTGGCCGCGATACCGCCTTGATGGACTCGGTACTCGCCGATGCGGGTTCACTGATGAACATTGGCGTAGTTATCGGTGCCTTGGTAGCGGCAGCGCTCGCGGGACGTCTGGTGCTAAACCTTAAATTGACCTTCCGTCAGCTGGTTGGCGGGCTTTTGGGCGGTGTAATGCTGGGCTACGGCGCCACGATCGCCTTCGGCTGTAACATCGGTGCCTTTATCGGCGGCGTAGTCTCTGGCAGCTTGCATGGCTGGTTGTGGATTGCCTGCGCCTTCGCTGGCAGCTACCTGGGCACCAAACTACGCCCGCTGTTCGGCCAATCCTAAATCGTACCATCCTCGTAATTGTTCCATTGCTAACCTTTGAGCCCGCACCAGCGGGCTTTTTTCTGCCTGTTCAGGACGCCTTGGCGCTCTGTTGTTTAGTCAGGACTCTGGTAAACTAGCCCCGCACTTGAGGAGCCTTATATGCCACGTGATTTCACTGCAGATCTGTCTGAAGTAAAGCCTGCAACACTCATCCGACGCTTGCTGGCGATCGTCTACGATACGCTTCTAGTTGTTGCTATCTCAATGGTGGTGGTACTGATCGCGGTTGGACTCAACGGTGGTGAGGCGATTGATACACCGCTGGGCAAGGCGGCACTTCAGTCGGCACTACTGTGCATCAACTTCCTCTTCTTCGGCTACTGCTGGACCAAAGCGGGACGCACGCTCGGCATGCTCGCCTGGCACCTGCGCGTACAGAATCATGACGGACGCAAACTGAGCTGGACCCAGGCGCTCATCCGCTTCTTCGGCGGCGCCTTCTCACTGCTCTGCTTTGGTCTCGGCTTTTTCTTCATCCTTTTGAGTGATGAGAAACTCGCCTGGCACGATCGCTGGTCAAACTCAGTCGTCGTCAGAACACCAAAACCCAAGCGCAAGTAGCGATCTACATCAGATCATCTAACGAACTCGGGCGAGCATATACAGAGCGAAGGCGAGACTCACCAGTATAGGTATGAGCGCAGCCCAAAAGGCGGCAAACCCCAGCACCTGACTCGCGGGCGCTAGCAGATCCTGGCTGAATTTAAATACTAGCCCAACGATAACACCGGTCAAAATTCGCTGTCCCACAGTCACACTGCGAAGCGGTCCAAAGATAAAGGCAGTGCCAACGAGTACTAGCGCAATGATCGACAGCGGCTGCAGCATCTTATTCCAGTAGGCCAGGTCGTAGCGTTTCGGGTCTACGCCCTGCTGACGCAGATAACTGGAGTACTCGCCTAGATCAGAAACGGGTAGGTAACGCGGCTCAACCAGCACTACACTGAGCAATTCAGGGGTCAGTTCCGTCTTCCAGT
>JAYQBD010000002.1:33624-56256 GCA_038137135.1 Oceanospirillaceae bacterium
CGCGCCCTGACGTTCAATTTTAAAGCCCTCAGCGCTCTGCTGTGCCACCGGCACGGCAAACTCCGTTAACAAAAGCGCAGCCACAGCTAAGAGCAAAACAGGTTTAATCACGGTGAGAATAAGGCGGTTCAACGACAGACCCGAGGCGCGCATAACCGTCAGTTCCGAACTACTCGCCAAGATTCCCAACCCAACCAGCGTCGCCGTCAACGCACCCAGTGGAAGCAGTTGGTAGGCCATCGCCGGGAGGCTCAGCAGTACATAGTAGAGTGCTGCACTGAGCGGATAGCGATCATTCACATCACCCAGCTCATCCAGCACCATAGAGATACCCATCAACCCCAACAGCACGAGCATCACAACGAAGAAGGCGCCAAGAATATGGCTACCCACATAACGATCAAGGCGGGACAACAACATCATGAGGTAGCCCCCTTTGATCGCAGCTTTGGCAGGCGCGGCATGTAGTACAGCACCAGAAGCCAAAGGCGCTCGAAACGGGTAAAACTCAAAGCCAACAACAGTGCGACAAGATGTACCAACCAGATCATCCAGGGCCCCGAGTCTCCCTGTTCCACTGAAGAGCGGGCGCCGGTGAGGGCAGCAACATAGAGTTGGTATATGAGTATGGAGGGGATGAGCTTGGCATAGCGCCCGCGACGCGGACTGGTTTTCGCCAAGGGCACGGCCAAAAACACTACAACGATCGCGAGAAACGGCAGTGATAGGCGCCAATGCAGGCGGCTGACGCGCGGTGCATCCGTAGCACTCAGTAGTTCTGTGGTCGGAATTGCATCGAGGTGGCGGATCGGCGCGCTTAACTGAGGGTCAGGGAGACGTACACCGTACTCACCGAATCCGAGCTCTTCAACAACCTCTTCACCTGGCTGCCCCTGGTAACGGTAGCCGTTCTCCAAAATAAGAAACCGCCCCTGCCCATCTATGAAGCGCTGCACACCGGTGGGGGCACTGAGCACAAAAGGCTCACCTGTGCGGGTGCGGCCATTAATGAACAGATCAACCAAACGCCCCTGCTCATCGATCTCTCGGGCGTAGGTCACCTGGCCCGACTTGGAGGTTTGGAAGGCTCCAGGTATGACCATATCCAGCTCGGTACGATTCTGCTGCTCCGCCACAATCGTCTTGGCTTTAAACATGCCCGCGGGCGTCAGATAGAGACTGACGAAGGCGACAATGATCGCCAGCAACAGGCCGGGACCGAGAGTGTAGCCGAGCAGACGCCAGTTACTCATGCCACAGGCCTGCAAAACCACCATCTCAGAGTCGAGATAGAGTCGCCCATGAGAGATCAGTATTCCCAGAAACAGTCCGAGGGGCAGTAGCAGTTCGAGAAAGAGAGGGATGCGATTGAAAACCAGTTGCAGCACAACCGACGTAGCAATTTCACCGGCTGCGGCATCAGCGAGATAACCGATTAGGTGGGTACTTGTGATAATCAACAGCAGAACACTGGTCACGGCGAGCGCGGTTTGCAGCACTTCGCGTGAGAGGTATCGAAAGATAATCAACCCGGTGTCCTTATCCCTGCTGATGGTTTACATTGAAACCAGTTGGCCTATGATTGCCGCATTATTGCGCAAAGCTCTGCCTATGTCTCGCGCAGAGACTTTTAAAGTGTCTTACTAAGGAAACCTGATGGACTTCGAAATTATCACCGCTTCGCCCGCTGAGATTGAAACGGAATGCCTCGTCATCGGCGTTGGTGCCGATGCTGAATTTACCCCAACCGCTGATGCCATCGATGCAGCAAGCAACGGCTACATCCGAGCGCTAATTGAGGCTGGTGATTTCAGCGGTAAAAACGGCGAGTCTCAGCTGTTACGTGCCCTACCGGGTGTCGCAGCTAAACGTGTGATGCTCCTAGGTCTAGGCAAAGATGGTGAGCGTACACTGCCTAAACAGCAGACACTGATCACCAGCACCACCAGCGCCATTACTAAACTCGGTGTCAGCTCCGTTGTTTTTGCGCTTGATTGCGCCTCATCTGATGACGACGACATTTACCGCGACACCCGTCACATCGCAGAGTGGAGCTCAGCGGCGCTCTACAGCTACGACGCAACTAAGAGCAAAAAAGCCGAACCTATCAAACTCGAGCATATCCACATTCTGACTCAAGAGGAGCAGGTTGAGGTGGCCGAGGGCGCGCTACTGGACGGTGTTGCTATCGCCAATGGTGTTAGCAGTGCACGTGAACTGGGCAACCTGCCGGGCAACATCTGTACCCCACTCTACCTTGCTGAGCACGCTAAGAATCTGGCGTCTGAATTTGAATCGATCAGCGTCGAAGTTCTCGATGAGAACCAGATGACCGAACTGGGTATGGGTGCGCTGATGGCTGTGGGTAAAGGCAGCGCGGTGCCCCCTCGCCTGCTGGTTCTCAAGTACACCGGCGCTGATGAGTCCGAGAAGCCACACGCACTGGTCGGCAAAGGCATCACCTTTGATACCGGCGGCATCAGCCTCAAACCGGGCGCAGAGATGGACGAAATGAAGTTCGATATGTGTGGCGCAGCCAGCGTGCTCGGTACTATCGAAGCGATCGCCGAGATGGCCCTGCCCATCAACTTGGTTGTACTGGTTGCAGCGGCGGAGAATATGCCAAGCGATCGCGCGACCAAGCCAGGCGACGTGGTCACAACCCTATCAGGTCAGACGGTTGAGATCCTCAACACCGATGCCGAAGGCCGCTTGGTTCTGTGTGACGCACTCACCTATGTTGAGCGCTTCGAGCCACAGAGCGTTATCGATGTCGCAACCCTCACAGGCGCATGTATCATCGCGCTGGGCAACCAGGCAACCGGCCTGATGTCCAATAACCAGGAGCTCGCAGACAAAATTCTGGACGCTGGCCAGTACGCCGGTGACCGCGCATGGCAGCTACCACTCTGGGATGAGTACCAGCAGCAACTGGACTCAAACTTCGCTGATATCGCCAATATCGGCGGCCGCCCTGCAGGCACCATCACTGCCGCCTGCTTCCTGTCACGCTTCGCTAAGAAGTTTGCCTGGGCGCACCTCGATATCGCAGGTGTTGCATGGAACTCAGGTAAAGCTAAAGGTGCAACCGGCCGCTGTGTACCGCTGCTGTGCCAATACCTACTTGATATTGCAGAAGAGAAAGAGTCTTAAGTGCCACGCGCGGACTACTACGTTCTGCCACAGAGCGACTACGACAGCCGCGAGCTGTTCGTCTGTCGTCTCTGTGACAAACTCACCAAGGATCGGATGACAATCCACATCCATCTGCCCTCAGAAGCTGATCTAACTCAATTAGATCAAAGACTTTGGTCATTTAAGCCCGAAGCTTTCCTGCCACATACTATACTGGGACAAGAGCTCAAAGCGCCGATAACGCTGAGTACTGATGCCGAGGCTGATATCGAGGCAGATCTCCTGATCAATCTCGCGATCACACCGCCAGCGTTGGTCACTCGCTTTAAACGCGTTGCTGAGATCGTGATTCAAGATCCTGAAATCCTTGCGGCCAGCCGTGAGAGTTTCAAACAACGAAGAGACGCCGGCTGGGAGGTGCATAACCACAGAATGCCCAGCTAATTAGCACCTCTAAAAATGGGTCTACACTAGGGACCCGTTAGAATGAAAGGAAGCATGCTGTGCGTACAACCTGGTTAGCCCTTCTTGCGGTGATCATCGCTGCCGCTTGGTGGCAGCTCAAACCCACAACACCGCAAACTGTTCAGTTACACAGGGTAAAAGCCGGTCTGGTAGAGCGTATCTCCGCTAACAGCCGTGCCGGAACCGTATTTGCCTGCAAAAGTTCAGACCTATCGCTTGCGGTCGGCGGACGTGTAGCAAAACTCTATGTCGACGAAGGTGAGGCTGTCAAAGCGGAGCAACTGCTATTAGAGCTCGACAACAGCGCTGAAGAGGCTCGACTTGCCCTCGCCTCAGCCGACCTTCTAGCAGCACAGATTGAGCAGCAGCGCAGCTGTGACGCCGCCGCCTTGGCACGCCGTGAGGCGGACCGAGCGGAATCACTGCTCAACCAGAAACTGGTCTCCAGCGAGCGCCTAGATCAGCTAAAGACAGATGCCAAACTCAAAGGACTGAGTTGTAGCCAGAGCGAGGCGATGCGCCAGCATGCTGAGGCGGCGGAACAACTAGCCCAAATTCAACTCAACAATACCCGACTTTATGCACCCTTTAACGGCACGATCGCCGCAGTTAATGGGGAGATAGGCGAAATCGCCACCCCCTCACCGCCAGGAATTCAGACGCCTCCCGCCATCGAACTGATCGATGATAGCTGTCTCTATATCGAGGCACCGATTGATGAGGTTGAAGCCTCTCGCGTGGAGGTTGGCCAGCCGACGCGTGTAACGCTGGATGCCTTTCGTGGTCAAATATTCAACGGCGCAGTAAGCCGCACCGGTACACGCGTGTCAGCGCTGGAGAAGCAGGCTCGGACCCTCGATATCGAGGTGATACTTGTTAATCCACCGGAAGAGGTCAAGCTCCTAGTTGGCTACAGCGCGGATGTAGAAATTGTTACCGGCCATGCAGACCCCGTGGTGCGCGTCCCTACGGAAGCACTTCTCGGGGGCAATCAGATTGTGCGCTTCAATTCACAGAGCTCGCGCCTTGAGAAGGTCGCGGTTGAAGTGGGTCTCAGTAACTGGAGCTGGAGCGAAATTCGTTCGGGTATCCAAGCCGGTGACCAGATACTTGTGCGTTTAGAGAAACTCGATGAACTGCTCGATACTGAGGTGAATCCACAGTGATTGAGCTCCAAGCACTCAGCCGTCACTACCAGCTCGGTGGTGAAGAGGTCAAAGCGCTTGACCAGTTCAGTTTGAGTATCGCTGCCGGCGACTACTTAAGCGTTATGGGCCCTTCGGGTTCTGGAAAATCGACACTGCTCAACCAGCTCGGTCTGCTCGACACGCCAACCAGCGGTAGCTTCCGCTTCGAAGGTATCGAAACCACAACGTTAAGTGAGGCGCAGCGGGCAAGCCTTCGAAATGAGCAGATCGGCTTCGTCTTCCAGGCCTATCATCTGATTGACCGGCTAACCGCGTTGGAGAACGTGGAGTTACCCTTGACCCTGGCCGGTGTTGACCCCAGCCTGCGGCGCGAACGTGCCAGCGAACTCCTGAAAAAACTGGGACTCGAACGTTTCCTACACCAACGTCCACAGCAGCTATCGGGTGGCCAACGCCAGCGCATTGCCATCGCGCGTGCGGTTATAACTCAACCTCGCCTGCTGCTTGCTGATGAGCCGACTGGCAACCTCGACTCGCATTCCGGCGCGAGCGTGGTAGAGCTACTCGAACAACTCAACAGCGACGGCATCACCTTGGTGGTTGTTACGCATGATGCTGAGCTCGGCGCACGGGCCAAGCGCCAGCTGCTGATGGTCGACGGTCAGCTGCGCGCGGAGACGCAATTTGGCCAGTTACAACACGAGCTCAACGATGCGCCTCTCTGACCAGCTCAGCTTTAGCCTACAACTTTTCCTGCGACAGAAGTTCCGCACGCTGATGGCACTATTAGCCGTCAGTGTCGGCGTCATGTCTGTGCTGCTACTGACCGGGCTATCCGAGGGGGCACGCAAGTTTGTGCTGCAAGAGTTTTCGCTGCTCGGCAAGGATACTCTGATCATGCTACCCGGGCGCAAAGAGACTCAAGGCGGTCTGCCGCCCTTAACCGGCGAGTCCTCCCGCGACCTCACACTAGAAGACGCTGCCGCGCTCAATCGAATGGCAGAGGTCGAATACACCGTACCGTTGATCGCAGGTCTGAGTGAGGCTTACGTTGGCGGTCTCAATCGCGAGCTTATCGTGCTCGGCAGCAATGAGCGCCTACTCGAACTGCGCGGCATCAGTCTGCAACAGGGGCGTAATCTACCGGCCAATTCGGACCAAACCAACACACCGGTTGCGATTATCGGGGCGGAGGTGGCACAGGCGCTCTTTCCGACATTAAGCCCGCTTGGAGAGTGGATCCGCTTGGGTGATCGCCGATTTCGTATCACAGGCGTGCTAGCGCCCTCCGGCGTCTCGCTCGGCACCGATATGAGTAACGCGGTGATCATTCCAATTCAGGCATCGCAACAGCTGTTTAACTCACCAGGGCTGTTTCGACTACTGATAAAACTCTACTCGGAGGATCAGCTGAAAACAGTGCAACCAGCCATGCTGAAACTTATTGCCAGTCGTCATGCGGGTGAGCCCGACGTAACACTCATCACCCAGGACGCCCTGCTCGCCACCTTCGACCAGATACTCGGCGTACTAACAGCGGCCGTTGTCGGCATCGCATCAATTAGCCTGCTAGTTGCCGGGGTACTGATTATGAACATCACGCTGATTAGCGTGACCCAGCGCACGGCAGAGATTGGACTGCTAAAGGCTCTGGGTGCGCCACAGCGCACGGTCTTAGGGCTGTTTTTGCTCGAAGCCGCGATTTTGGCACTCATGGGCGCACTACTGGGAGTGATTCTAGCAGTCTTCCTTCTCACACTAGCCCATCTTAACTGGCCATCTATGCCACTAGAGATGCCGCTCTGGGCACTGATCAGTGCAGTTAGTGTGGCTATCAGCGTTGCGCTATTGTTTGCCTGGCTGCCGGCGCGGAAAGCATCGCGCATGGACCCGGTGGACGCGTTACGCGGGGTAGCCAATGCGCACTAGCGATCTGATTCAGTTCACACTGCGAAGCATCCGCGCCAACCCCATGCGCTCCGCACTAACGATGCTCGGTATCGCAATCGGCATTCTCTCGGTTGTTTTGCTCACCAGCCTGGGTCAGGGGGTGCAGCAGTATGTTATGCAGACCTTCTCACAGTTCGGCACACGCATCATCGCCATCAATCCTGGACGCACACAGACTGGCGGCGCCGGCGCGCTCTTAGCCAGTACGCGTCCACTGACCCTAGATGATGCCAACTCACTCCAGCGCCTGCCGGGTGTAGAGACTGTAATTCCCGTGGTACAGGGCACCGGAGCCGTGGAGTACAACAACCGCGTGCGCTACACCGACATCCTCGGCGTTAACCACCAGATGCCAAAGGCCTGGCAGTTCGATCTGGCTCAGGGTCAATTTCTACCCGACAGCAGCGGCAGCTACCCGCAGCCCTTTGCAGTGGTCGGCGCCAAGGTCTGGCGGGAACTCTTCCGGGGTCAGGAGGCGTTGGGGCAGTTTCTTCGCGTCGGTAGCGAGCGCTATCGCGTTGTAGGCGTACTTGCTGAAAAAGGGCAGATGCTCGGCTATGACCTAGACGACATCGTCTATATCGATACCGAGCGGGCACTGTCACTGTTTAACCGACCCGGACTCATGGAGATCGATGTCACCTACAGCGCTGCATACACGGCTGATGCCATCGCAGCACAACTAACTGAGCGTCTCATTCGCCGACACGGCAACGAGGACTTTTCGCTCATGACTCAAGATCAGATGATGAGCACGCTTGGGCGTATCCTGGACATTCTCAAACTGAGCGTCGCCGGTCTTGGAGCCATTTCGCTGTTAGTGGGTAGTATCGGTATTCTGACGATCATGGTGACGGCCGTGCATGAGCGCCGTTCGGAGATTGGCCTGATTCGTGCGCTCGGGGCCTCGCGCAGGACCCTGAGCCTGATCTTTCTGGCCGAATCGACACTGCTGTCGCTGATCGGTGGTTTCATTGGACTGGTTTTGGCGTTGGCACTGCTCGCAATTACCCAACTGCTAGCCCCCTCTCTACCCGTCGAACTTGTCCCGGGTTACCTCTTTCTTGCGCTTGGCATAGCTTTTGTTACCGGGCTTCTCAGCGGCATCATTCCCGCCCGCCAGGCGGGCGCACTCGATCCGATTACTGCGCTGCAATCTGAATAGAGCCCTCTGTCAAAACGATTGAACTGAACCCTCCCCCGCGGCTGTATAACCGACGCCAGTACAGGTATAATCTGGCCCCTTTAGAAATCAGTGTTTGCAACGAAGAGACAACGCGACCTCATGGATAAGACCTACCAGCCGCAGGCGATAGAACAGAAGTGGTACCAAGACTGGGAAGATAAGGGCTACTTTGCCCCATCTGGCGAGGGCGAAGGCTACTCGATCATGATCCCACCACCGAACGTCACCGGTAGCCTGCACATGGGCCACGCCTTCCAGCACACCTTGATGGATACGCTGATTCGCTACCGTCGTATGCAGGGTCGCAACACCCTCTGGCAGGTCGGCACCGACCACGCCGGTATCGCTACACAGATGGTGGTTGAGCGTAAACTGGCCGCTGAAACTGGCGAAAGCCGCTACGACCTTGGCCGTGACGCGTTTATCGAGAAGGTGTGGGAGTGGAAAGCGGAATCGGGCGGTACCATTACTCGTCAGATGCGTCGCCTAGGTAACTCTGTTGACTGGCCGACTGAACGCTTCACCATGGACTCAGGTTTCTACCACGCGGTACAGGAAGTGTTCGTACGTCTCTACGATGACGGCCTGATCTACCGCGGTAAGCGTCTGGTTAACTGGGACCCTAAACTGCACACAGCGATCTCTGACCTTGAGGTTGAGAACCGCGAAGTTAACGGCAAGATGTGGTACATCCGCTACCCACTGGCCGAAGGCGTCACCACCAAAGATGGCAAAGATCACATCGTTGTGGGTACTACGCGTCCTGAAACCCTGCTGGGCGATACCGGTGTTGCGGTAAACCCAGAGGATGAGCGTTTTGACAACCTCGTAGGTAAAGAGATTGTTCTGCCGCTCGTTGGCCGACGCATCCCAATCGTTGCGGATGAGCACGCCAATATGGAGAAGGGTACCGGCTGTGTGAAGATCACCCCGGCACACGACTTTAATGACTACCAGGTGGGCCAGCGTCAAAAACTTCCAATGGTTAACGTGTTGACCCTCAACGCCGATATCCGCGATGAAGCACAGACCTTCAACTTCGACGGTAGCGTGAATAACGACCTCGACCCTACCCTGCCCGAGAAGTACCGCGGGATGGAGCGCTTCGCCGCGCGTCGTGCCATCGTTGCAGAGCTTGAAGAGCTTGGCCTGCTGGTGAAGATCGAAGAGAACGCCATGACCGTGCCCTACGGCGACCGTGGCGGTGTAGTCATCGAGCCTATGCTTACAGACCAGTGGTTCTGTGATGCTAAGACTCTAGCCAAGCCGGCTATCAAAGCGGTTGAAGATGGCGATATCAAATTTGTACCTAAGCAGTACGAGAACATGTACTTCGCTTGGATGCGCGATATCCAAGATTGGTGTATTTCCCGTCAGCTCTGGTGGGGCCACCGTATCCCAGCCTTCTACGACGATGCTGGCAATGTCTATGTCGCTAACTCGGCTGAAGCCGCACGCGAAAAGTACAACCTGGATCCAGAGCTGGCACTGCGTCAGGACGACGACGTACTCGATACCTGGTTCAGCTCGGCGCTCTGGACCTTCGGCACACTCGGTTGGCCTGAGAACACAGATCGCCTCAAAGCCTTCCACCCCAGCGACACGCTGGTGACTGGCTTCGACATTATCTTCTTCTGGGTAGCGCGCATGATCATGATGACCATGCACTTCATGAAAGATGAAGATGGCAAACCACAGGTGCCGTTCAAGAATGTTTACGTTACCGGTCTGATCCGCGACGAAAGCGGCGACAAGATGTCCAAGTCTAAGGGTAACGTCCTTGACCCACTGGATATGATCGACGGTATCCCGCTGGCAGACCTACTGGAGAAGCGTACCGGCAACATGATGCAGCCACAGCTGGCTGAGAAGATCGCCAAGCGCACCGAAGCTCAGTTCCCAGACGGTATCAGCGCGCACGGTACCGATGCCCTGCGCTTTACGCTGGCAGCACTGGCGACCACCGGCCGCGATATCAACTGGGATATGAAGCGTCTGGAAGGCTACCGCAACTTCTGTAACAAACTCTGGAACGCTGCACGCTACGTGTTGATGAACACCGAGGGCGAGGATTGCGGCCAGACAGGCAACGACGTTGAGCTGTCACTGGCGGATCGCTGGATCATCAGCGAGCTGCAGCGCACCGAAGAGGTGTTCACCAAGCACCTGGATGAGTACCGCTTCGACCTCGCGGCACAGACACTCTACGACTTTGTCTGGAACCAGTACTGTGACTGGTACCTCGAGCTCTCGAAACCGGTTCTCTGGGATGACAACGCATCGGCTGAAGCCAAGCGCGGGACACGCCGTACACTCGTACGCGTACTCGAGACCATTCTGCGCCTGAGCCACCCAATCATGCCGTTCATATCGGAAGAGATCTGGCACCAGATTAAAGGTCTGGCTGGCGTTGAGGGTGACACCCTGATGCTGCAGGCTTTCCCAGTGCCAAATGCTGAGCGTATCGATACTCAGGCTGAAGCCGATATCGAGTGGCTCAAAGGTGTAATCACCGCTGTGCGTAACATCCGCGGTGAGATGAAGATCTCTCCATCAACGGATCTCGACCTGCTGTTTGCTAACGGCAGCGAGGAAGATCAGCGCCGTCTCAACGCCAACGCCACCTTCCTGAAGAAGCTGGCCAAGCTGCAGTCGATCACCTGGCTCAATGCCGGTGACGACAAGCCGATGTCAGCCACTCAGCTAGTAGGCAACATGGAAGTGCTGGTACCCATGGCCGGACTGATCGACAAGGATGCCGAACTTGCGCGTCTGCAGAAAGAGATCGACCGCCTTCAGGGCGAAGTGGATCGTGTTGAGAAGAAGCTAAGCAACGAGAAGTTCGTTGCTAACGCACCGGAGGCGGTTGTCGCCAAAGAGCGCGCCAAAGCGGACGATGCGCTGAAGGCGAAATCGCAGCTCGAAGATCAGTACCGCAACATAGAAGCACTTTAAGTCACAACTGCTAAGTAATTGATTAGATGGGGGAGATCGAATTGTTCGATCTCCCCCTATTTTATTTGGCAGCCACTCACTTTACCTCCTAAGCTTTAACAGTACTGGTTATTCGGTGATCAGTTTGGCCTTAGGAGCAGTTGCATGACACTAAAAACCCGAATTCTTAGCGCCATCATCGCGGTCGGCGTTCTTCCCCTTATCGTCGCCTCCGGCATCAACTACTTCCTGACCAGCTCAGAGGTCTCCACGGCACTGCAAGAGGAGACTAGCGCACGCTTAGTGGCGATGCGTGAAGAGAAGGCTGAAGCGATTCAAATCTACATTGATAGTCTCGACAAGCTGATGCACACATTGGCGCGCAGTCAATCGATAACGGGGGCAACACGCCTGATGGCTCGTGAATTCGAGGCCTCCTTTACCCGAGCTCAAACCTTTGAGACCCCTTACAACCAAGCGGGACTAGCCGACTATTTTAGTGCCGAATTTGGTCGAGTTTACCGCGAGAAAAATGGCGCGAAATCGAGCAGTTTCGGCGAGGGACTTTACCAGCAGCTAGATGACACGGCACGCTTCTATCAATCACGTTACATTGCTGAAAATCCTTATCCGCTGGGTGAAAAAGATAAACTTGAGAACGTCGAAGAGATGTCTCTGATTCCCAATGGATATGACAGTCTTCACACCCTCTATCACCGGGAACTGCGCTACATTCAACAAGAGTACGGTTTCTACGATCTGTTCTTAATTGACAACGACGGTCGCGTTATCTACTCGGTCTACAAGGAGACCGACTACGCCACGTCTCTGGCGAATGGCCCCTTTTCAAATTCTGGACTGGCGACGGCCTGGCGCCGCTCGCAAGGCGCTGAAGCGGGCGCAATAACAATGACAGATTTCGATCCCTATACCCCTTCCTACGAAGCCCCCGCCTCTTTCCTCTCGACTCCGGTATTTGATGACGCTACCCAAATCGGCACGCTGGTCGTACAACTCCCAGTCGCTTTGTTTACCGAAATTCTGACATCTAACCAGAGGTGGAAAGAGGTAGGGATGGGCGATACAGGTCAGGTCTATCTGGTTGGTCCGGACAAAACCGTGCGTACAGAGACTCGCCTTTTCCTGCAAGATCCCGATCAGTTTGAACAGGAGATCCGAGCCTACGGCAAAAACTCTGACGATCAAATAACACAAATCTTGAATCGAAGCAGCACTGTCGGTCTTCTTCGCTTGCATGAATCAAGCGTTGATTTGGCGCTTGCCGGAGAGTCTGGCGTAGAGGAGGCCAATAACTACATCGGCCGCCCATCTCTAATGGCGTTCGCGCCGTTTGAAATTGAAGGTATGCGTTGGGCGATCATCGCTGAGATAACAACTGAAGAGGCTTACCTCGCGCTAACCGACGTCCAGCGTTCGATGTTGATTGTCGCTATTTCAGTCATGTTAATCATGATTTTCGTGTGCATCCTGTTTGGACTCTACATGTCGTCCAAACTGATCAACCCAATCAAAGGTCTGGTTGTTGCCTTGAACGACATTGCTCAAGGCGAAGGCGACCTGACAGTGCAGCTTGACTCAGCTAAGCGCAACGACGAGATTGGCGAGCTATCCACGGCGTTCAACACCTTCGTCAGCAAGATACGTGCGGTAGTTTCAGACGTTGCGGTATCGGCCACTCAGCTAGCCGGTGTTTCAAACGAGTTTGCCCGTGCGACTGAAGAGGGCCGGGCTCACATCTCGCGCCAGCGGGAAATGGCGCAAAGTATTGCCAGTGCGGTGACAGAATTTGCAGCCTCGATCGATGAGGTGGCACGCACCAGTAACGAGACACTGGTGACCATGAATCAGGCCAATGATGTGAGCCAGGCCGGCAGTGGTTTGGCCCTCAAATCACGCAATGAGATTGAGCGTCTGTCCGAGGGTACACGCCAGTCCTCAGAGGCGATCTCACAACTCAGCAGCGAGATCGACCAGATCAAAGAGGTACTCAATGTCATCAACGATATCGCCGAGCAGACGAGTCTACTGGCACTGAATGCGGCAATTGAGGCGGCTCGCGCGGGTGAGCAGGGTCGAGGATTTGCGGTCGTCGCCGATGAGGTGCGCCAGCTCTCCTCTCGCACTCAGGAGGCAACCGTCAATATTGCCGATAAAATCGAAACGCTTCGCAGTGCTGCCGATGAGACCGTTGCACGCGTACAGCGCTCACTCGAGGCAGCCGAGAGCGGTATTGAACTGAGCAATCAGACCAACGACGGCCTGCACGAGATCAGCGATCTAGTAGGTGAAGTCAACGGCATGCAGAGCCAGGTAGCTTCGGCAGTCACCGAGCAGCAGGCTGTAGTTAAAGATATCGAAACAAGCATTCTCGATATCGACAACCTCTCTGAGGTGACGTTTAACGAATCGAACAAAACCCAGGCTCGGGCAGCAGAGTTGCTGCAGATGGCCGAGAGCCTGCAAGGGTTGGTGTGTCGCTTTAAAGTGTGAGATCTTTTAGGCCTGTGACTGAACAACCACTCCAAGATGAGCCAGCCCCTCAAGGCTGGCTTTAAGTGTGTCGAAATCAGACTCTACAACGCTGAGCGTTTTACTAATCGAGTCGCCAAAACGCTCGTCCAGTAGTTCAACCTGCAACGGGTTCAATACGCGCTGGATCTGCGGCTCAAGGTTATAGGGGTAATTGATGGCGAGCTCCCGGCGGCTCTCTACCTGCTCAAGCGGCAAAATTTTTACCAGCTCAGCAACGGCTTGAGCATAAGCCCGAATCAGCCCACCTGCACCCAGCTTCGTACCGCCAAAATAGCGCGTCACCACCACACCCACATCGCCAATCTGCTGCTGCAGCAGCACATTAAGCATCGGTTTGCCGGCGGTGCCAGTCGGCTCGCCATCATCCGAGCTGCCAGCGGCACGCGGCTGCTGTGGGCCACCCAATACATAGGCAAGGCAGTGATGGCTCGCTTTATTGTGCTCAACTTGAAGCTGAGCCTGTAAGCGTTGCAGTTCAGCGGTATCCGTTAACGGAATCGCCTGCGCGATAAAACGGCTGCGTTTTATCTCGATCTCGTTGATGGTGGAAGTGGTGGGGCGCAAGTATTGAGACACGGCTATTGAGACACGACACCTGCGGTCAGTGCCGCTGAAGAGTTTGAATAGCGCCTAGACTAACGAACTCTGGCACCGGGTACCAGTACCAGAGTCCATCTGCATTGGGTTACGAACGGCTTATTTGTGCGGTTCGTGCTCCATCAGATCCTTAGCTTTGAGGAATGCCCAAGTCATAACACCCGCCATTGCCAGAACGCCAAGAACGCTAGGAATAAGAGTTTCTAATACGTAGATGTCGATACCAAACATGATGCTCACCTGCTATGTCAGTTATTTCGTTGAATTAACGATAACGCATATTAGGAGTTGCTTAATTGACCTATCTCAATAGAGGTATCGATAGTCCTTTCCAACCTGTAGGAGGCATCTCGGCACAGCCGAGGTGGCGACTAAAAAATCACCCTAACTCAGCTACCTCAGCTTCGGTAGGCTTTCGCACGTTCAGCACTTCCACATCAAACATCAGCGTCTGACCGGCAAAGGGGTGGTTCAAATCGATCTTCACTTCACGATTATCCAGCTCAACAACGCGACCCAACTGCGGCTCACCCTCGCCATCTTCCAGATTCACCAACATCCCCTTCTTCAGACCCGGCAGGTCAGCAAAGGCCTCACGCTCGATAACCTCGAACAGCTCTTCATCACGCTCGCCATAACCCAGCTCAGGCGGAACCTCTACCTGAAAGTGGTCACCCTCAACACGTCCTTCAAGAGCCTGCTCTAAGCCGGGAACCAGCATGTTGTGGCCGTGGATATAGGAGAGCGGCTCATCCGATGAGCGCGAACCGTCACGCACCTCTGCGCCTTCAACGAGGGCGTAGTGAAACTCGACATAGATATCTTTTTCGATCTTCATTAACTCAAATCTCTTACTTTCTACTTTCTAAACGCAACCAAGCATCACGGCTGCAGGCGTTCAATATGCCAACCTGTATCAGTCGCAGTGAAACGGAAACGGTCGTGCAGGCGGCTTGCGCGTCCCTGCCAGAACTCAAAACGCTCAGGCACCAAGCGGAATCCACCCCAGTGTTCAGGACAGTCGACAGCACCCTGCTCGCTTAACTGCTCAACCCGCTGCTCAAGCAACTCACGCCCCGCAATCGGATGGCTCTGTTCCGAGGCAACCGCGCCAATCTGCGAGCCCAGAGGACGCGATTTGAAGTACTCAACGCTCTCCTCACGCGAAACGCGCGCAACCTTACCACGAATACGTACCTGCCGCTCGAGCGCTTTCCAGTAAAACAGCAACTCCGCCTGCGGGTTGTCATCCAGCTGACGGCCCTTTTCACTCTGGTAGTTGGTAAACCAGGTGAAACCACGAGCATCAAACCCTTTCAACAGCACGATGCGGGCACTTGGATAACCTGAGAGGTCTGCGGTTGCTAAAGTCATCGACGTGGCGTCGTTAGGATCTGCCGCCAACGCCTCATTCATCCAGTGACTAAATTGGATAACCGGATCAGACGCCAACGCGGAGCGCTCCAGCCCAGCGAGTTCATATTCACGGCGTACCGCGCTTACATCTTGGGTGTTACTCATATTTGGTACAACCTCGTGTCGGTTTCTATCTTTTACTGCGACTCACTATATACTAGCGGTAATAGGATTCGCTCAATATTGAGAAATTAGATGAAGTTTCGCTCTGCCCTATTGGTGCTGCTCGGCGTTTTACTTTTTACCGGCTGTGCACCCATCGCAAATAAAGAGCTGCGCCTGCAGAATTTAGCCAAGTCCGAGGTCGATATGATTATCGACCAACACATCAATGCGGGGCGTAAACTGGCGCGTGAACTTACCATCAAACTTTACAAACGCAACCCTGCTGAGCTGCGCAAGGCTGCCCCCGGTACGACGATGAACACCCGTTTAGAGCAGCTACTTGGAACTCCGCGCCCGATTCGCCACCCTGAACTGAATAATCTCTATGGCCTCGACGCCCTACCTTTGGCATTCGATGAAAGCTTTCAAGGGGATCGCGTGTTCGCATTGATGATTGCGATAACGGGTATGCTGCACGCCAGTTATAATTACCGCGATGAGTTTTTTATGCTCGATGAGATCGATCAGCAGAAGCTCTACAACTCAGCCAGGAACCTCGAGAAGATCGCCTGGTATATGCACAACGTCAAACGCTCGAATGGTGAGCTTTTGATTCTGAGCGATAGTATCAGTCCCGAACTGACCAATCTCAGCTACGAGCGTATCTTCGGTAAGCTAATTGCCACCCAGGATATGATGGCGGAGATTGTTGCCACGTCGACCGACCGATCGATCAACCGCATTGTTCAAGGTGTCGCGACTGCACCTTTCCTGCCCATCTAACCGCGGATATTAATCGCAGCGATCTTGTGGTTATCGTTGAGCTCTAGTGTCAGGTCAGCACGCCGAGGAATGTCTTCAATCATCCAGCGTGTTAGGCGTTCGTAGTGGGCGATAAAGCGTCTAATCTCCTCAGACCCCATAATCCTCAGCGGGTCGGTCGGAGTACGGTCCTCATAAAGCAGCGCGGCACGTTCACTGAGTTTCACCTCTTGCGCCGCACGCCAGTTGTACACCGCTTGCATGTTCGGTACTTGCAGACAGATCAGAAGATCAACCTCATCAAACAGTGTTTGATAGGGGCCCGCCAGTTGTTCGTTCACATAGCGGCGCCAGCTCCCGTCGCTATCTTCCTCGATCTCGAGATCATTAATGGGCTGGCTCAGGCGCGCCTCGGGCTCGGGAGCGGCACCGATACACCAGCCGTCGAACACAATCACATCGACCGGACCAACGAACTCCTGCCAGCTCTCCTCGGGCATACGCTCATCGGTGGATTTATCGAACATCGGTATGCGCACCACATCGCCGGGTTGCGTCTGCTTCAGCTGCTGCAACAAGCGCAAACCGAGCTCTACGTCGTGGGTACCGGGAACGCCGCGCGTTGCCAGCATCGGATGAACTGTGTCGGCTAATTTCTCCCGCTCCGCACGCGTCAGGTAAATATCGTCGATCGAGAGATTAGCGACTCGCAGTCCAAAGGCCTCAGATAAGACCACCTCGAGAAGATTGAACAGGCGCGCTTTACCGGCACCCTGAGCACCGTTTATCCCGACGACTAGGGGTGTGCCCGGTTGATGCTGCTCATAGACCCAACAGGCGATGGGGACATAGATCTTCTCGAACAGCTCTTCTAGACCCAGATCAACCTGCAAATTGGCAATTGCGCTCGCAAAGGCCTCGTTTACAGCCTTGAGGGCATGTTCACGCTTTGCTCTATCCAGCGGAAGCCGATTGCTCGGCCATTGAGTTAAAAGTGCCATCTCTCTCTGTCGAAATAGTTAAAGCAGCTTAAGACTGCAAAAAGTTCACTATAGCGTCTACCTCAAGCTCGGTCATCAGCGGTGGCGCGTGACCGAGCCCTGGCAACTCAAGACAGACCAGATCTGGCCGCGAATCGTGCATACGCTGGCGGATATCGTGAGTCAGTAGGTCGGACTCTAGCCCATGCACCAGCAAGCAAGGTTGCTCGATCGCGTGCCATAGATCCCAAAGCGCTATCGCCTCGGGCGCTTGAGCTGACGCTTTGGTGTTATTGGAGATTTTCGGATCGTAATGCAGATGATACCCACCCTCAGGTTTCGCGCGGCTACCGTAGCTCGCCAAACGCGCCCACTGCGAATCACTGAGCCCTTGGAAACTCTGATAATGGGTTCTCAGATACTCTTCTACCTCTGAGAGCGTCTCAAACTCAGGCGCATCCACGTAATTAGCGATACGCTGGAGCGCCTCAATTGGCAACTCAGGACCTATGTCATTGATCACCAGCCGCGAAATCATAGTTTTTGGCTGGGACGCCAACGCCATGCCCAGCAGCCCGCCTAAGGAGGTTCCCACCCAGTCCACCTGTTTGCCGTGCAAACGCTGTAGTAACGGCATTAGCACTTCGATATAGCGCAGCGGGTCATAGTCAGCAGGGTCATCAAACCAGTCACTCAGGCCTCGGCCCGGCAGATCAGGACAAACAACGTAATGGGTGCCTGCCAGAGCAAGCGCGATCTCATCGAAGTCACGACTGTGACGCATCAACCCGTGAACACAGACCAATGCCCGCTCGCTATCTGGAGAACCTGCGCTCCAATAGGCCAGACGCTTATCGCCTGAGGAGGTTGAGAAAGTGATGTGGTTAAGTTTCATAGACTCCATCTCAAGTGATCGCTTTAGCAATAGATTGCGTTTTAGGCTAAAACCCGCTGCTTTACATAAGTTTACCTCTTTTTGCACGACACTGACGCCGTGCTTCGGGTAATATTAGCGAGTCATAATTTATCCGACAGTTTGATAAGTAACTGCCGTGTAAGCTTGGAGATTAAAGTTTCGTGCGTCTACTCAAATGGATTTTGCCACTGCTCATTCTCGGTGGTGCTGGTTTCGGCTTTGTAAAACTCAAGGCGAGCAAGCCGGAAATTCCGCCGCGTACCCCCGAGGAGCGTTCATGGACGGTATTGGCCACTCAGGCCATGCCTCAGGCGCTGTCGCCGCAGGTAGAGCTGTATGCAGAGATTGAGAGCCCGCGTCAGGTGACCCTGCGCGCCAACCTTGCGGCTGACGTAGAAGCGGTAGAAATGCTTGAGGGCAGCCGTTTTAAACAGGGTGATCTGCTGATTCGCCTCGATACCCGAGAGATTGATTTCCAACTCGCGCAGCAGCGCGCGCAGCTAGACTCATTGAAAGCGCAGCTCGACGCACAGCTGCTGCAATATGAGACCAACAAAAAGGCCTTAGAGGTCGAGCGTGAGATGTACCGCATCGCCCAGCGCTCGCTCGAACGTCAAACAGACCTATCTAGCCGCAACTTAGGCAGCCGCGAACAGCAAGACAGTGCCGAAATGAACCTGGCTCAGCGCCGTCTTAATCTTGTCAGCCGCGAACAGGCGATTGCCAATCACCCCAACCAGGTTAACCAGCTAAAAGCCACAATTGCGCAGGCTGAGGCTCAGCTCGCGAGCTTAGAGCTGGATCGCAGTCGCGCTGAGGTGCGGGCACCCTTTGATGGGCGTGTCAGTGCGCTCAGCATCTCGGTTGCCGATCGCGTACGTAACGGCGATGCGCTAGCCCGTATCTATCCTACGTCAGCGCTGGAAGTTCGCGCCCAGTTACCGACGCGTATCTTGCCGCTAATCAAAACCAGCGACGAAATCCCACAGCTTACCGCCAATGTTGAGCTCGATGGCCGCGCGATGCAACTTGAACTCGACCGCCTCAGCGCTGAGGTTGCAGCCGGCAGTGCCGGCGTCGATGCGATGTTCCGCTTTGTTGATACCAGCTACGCGCCAGAGCCTGGCCGCACACTGAGCCTGAAACTCAACCTGCCAGTGATTGATCAACTCATTCCGCTACCACCGGTTGCTCTGTACGGCACAGACCGCGTCTATCGCGTCAACGACTCGCGCTTGGAAGCGGTTAAAGTAGAGCACTATGGCGATCGCCTCTCAGAGGCGGGTGAGCCTCAAGTGCTAGTGAGAAGCGCTGCATTGGCGGCGGGAGATGAGATCATTACCACTCAACTACCAAACGCAGTCAGCGGAATGCTGGTTGAGGTGCGCCAGTGAACCAGGATACCGGTCTGAAGGGGCTTATTGGCCTCTTTGCGACCCACAGGGTTGCCGCTAATCTATTGATGTTGCTGATGATTGTTGCCGGTATTCTCGGCATCAAACGTCTCAACGTGCAGTTCTTCCCGACCTTCGAGCTCGATATCGTTACCGTCAGCGTGCCCTGGAGCGGTGCCAGTGCGGAAGACGTACAAACCTCGGTAATACTGCCAGTCGAAGAGGAGCTCCGCTCGCTCGACGGTATCAAACGCATCTATGCCACCGCCCGCGACGGCAGCGCCTCTTTTCGATTAGAGCTCGAGGAGAGTGCCGATAGAGACTACGTGCTGTCAGAGACCAAGCAGAAGATGGATGGTGTGCAGGGCAGCCTGCCAAGCGATGCCGAGGCACCCATCGTGCAGGTGGTGACCCGTTACGACAACATCGCTGACCTGATCGTAACCAGCGACCGCGCTGACCTTGAAGAGCTACGCCACCTCGCGCGTGAATTTGAGCAGCAACTGCTCTCCAAGGGCGTGCGCAAAATCGACTTTGAGGGCATGCCCAAGCAGGAGATTGCCCTGCAGCTCACGCCAGATTCTCTCGATCAATTGGGCATGACACTGCCGGAGATCGCATCGGCTATACGCACCCGTTCAGTCGACCTGCCAGCTGGTACTGCAGCGAAAAATGATGGTGCTCGTCAGATCCGCAGCCTCGGTCAGCAACGTGACGAAGAGGGCTTTGAGAGCCTACCGTTGCAGACCCGCGGCAAGGGCGACATTGTACGACTGGGCGATATCACTCAGATAGAACGCCGCGACCAAGAGAATCAGGTTCGACTCTTCTTCAACGGGCAACCGGCTGTCATGCTACAGCTCAAACGCACCGAGTCTGAAGACAGTTTGAAAGCAGCCAAGATCATGAATACCTGGCTGGAACAGACGCGTCCAACCCTGCCTGCAGGCATTGAGATTCATACCTACAACGAGTCATGGACGTTGATTCGCGACCGTATCAACCTGCTGGTTGAAAACGGTATCAGCGGTTTGATACTAGTAGTGGCGATCCTGTTCCTATTCCTCAACGGTCGCGTGGCGTTCTGGGTCACCATGGGTATTCCTGTTTCGTTCTTGGCGACGCTGGCAGTGCTCTACATGATTGGCGGCACCATCAACATGATCTCGCTCTTCGGCTTGATTATGGCGCTGGGTATTATCGTGGATGATGCCATAGTGGTGGGTGAGGATACCCTTTCGCACGCCCAAGTGGGCGAGAGTGCGGGCCGGGCATCGATTGGCGGCGCCCTGCGCATGCTTGCACCGGTTACCGCCTCGTCGATGACAACCATCGCGGCCTTCCTGCCGCTGATGTTGGTAGGCGGTATCATCGGTAATATTTTGATCGATATCCCAACCATCGTTATCTGTGTCATTCTGGCATCGCTGGTGGAGAGTTTCTTCGTTCTGCCAGGACACCTGCATCACACGCTGGCCAAAGTGGATGCGGTTAATCCATCGCGTTTGCGCCAATCACTCGACCGCGGCTTCGACTACTTCCGCGATCGGATGTTCCGCCCCTTTGTTGAGACGGCGATCACCTTCCGATGGAGCTCAATAGCGATGGCGATCGGCATACTGATCTTCAGTATCGGCCTATTAGCCGGCGGACGTATCAAGTTCAACTTCTTCCCTGCCGTTGAGCAGGACACGATGAATGCCAACTTCCAGTTCGCTTCGGGCACCGACTCGCGCTACGTCATGGACTTCCTCGATCACTTGGACCTGACACTGCGTCAAACCGATGCTGAACTCGGTGGGGATATCCTCAAGATGAGCCTGCAGCGCTTGCACACCGCACGTTTCAGCCGCAATGGGAGCGGTTCGCGCGGCGAGGAGTATGGTTCGCTTTCAGTCGAACTCGAACCGGGCGACCACCGTGAAGTGGGTACCGGCGAGTTCATTAGAGCTTGGCGCAACAACATTATCCTGCCAGCCGGCATGGAGAAGTTCTCTATCGATGTCGATCAGGGTGGCCCGCCGGGCAAACCTGTTGAGGTTAAGCTGACTGGTAGCGACATAACGGTGCTCAAAGCAGCATCGCTGGAGCTGCAAGACGCGCTTAAACGCTACGCGGGTCTGAGTAACATTGATGACGACCTACCCTTTGGTAAGTCGCAGTTGATCTACACGCTGACACCGGCAGGTGAGACTGCTGGCCTGTCACTCGAGCAGGTCGGGCGCCAACTGCGTGCCGCCTTCGATGGTATCGAAGTCCAGGCCTTCTTTGAGGGGCGGGATGAGATCAGCGTGCGTCTGATGATGACCGATGAGCAGCGTAACCGTCTGAGCACGCTGACAGCACTACCGATCGTCTTGCCCGACGGCTCCACTACACCGGTGAGCAACGTGCTCAACTTTACGCCACGCCAGGGCTTCGACTCTCTACAGCGCATTGATGGGCGTCTATCTATCAATGTCTCGGCAGATCTCGATGAGTCTGTCGCTAACGCCAACGAGATCATCGCCGACCTTAGAGCCGAAGTGATGCCAAGTCTGCTGGGGCAATACGGCATCGAAGCGAGCTTTGAAGGCAAGAGCCGTGACCAGCGTGAAACGCTGGCTGACATGGGTACAGGTTTGGTGATTGCACTGGTACTGATCTACGTGATCTTGGCGTGGGTGTTCGCGTCTTACAGCTGGCCAATCACCGTAATGCTGGCGATTCCGCTGGGTCTGACCGGTGCGGTGCTGGGGCACTATGTGACCGGGCTGGATCTCACCATCCTGTCGCTATTTGGCTTCTTCGGCCTCTCAGGTATTGTAATCAACGACTCGATCGTCCTGGTGACCTTCTACAAAAAGCTGCGTGAACAGGGTATGGGTATTCATGAGGCGGTGGTGGAAGCGGCCTGTCAGCGCCTGCGTGCGGTACTGCTGACATCCCTGACCACAATTGGAGGCCTCACACCGATCCTGTTTGAGACCTCACTACAGGCGCAGTTCTTGATTCCGATGGCGACCTCAATCGTCTTCGGTCTCGCCTACGGTACCCTGTTGATCCTGATCGTGGTTCCATCGCTGCTGACCATCGTTGAGGGCGGGCGCGC
>JAYQBD010000003.1:0-32577 GCA_038137135.1 Oceanospirillaceae bacterium
AAGATCTTCAGTCAGGCAGAGCACCCCTACACGCAGAGCTTGCTGGATGCAGAGCCCAGCGGGCAGCCAGAGCCCGTCAGCGACACCGCGCCGGTGCTACTCAATGCTGACCAGATGAAGGTCTGGTTTCCGCTCACACGTGGTCTGTTTAAGCGCGTCTATGATCATGTCAAAGCGGTTAATTATATTAGTCTGCAGCTACGTCAGGGCGAAACGCTTGGCATTGTTGGCGAGTCCGGTTCCGGCAAGAGCACTCTAGCGATGGCGATTCTGCGATTAATCCGTAGCGAAGGTGAGATCAGCTTCGAATCCAACCGCATCGACGCGAAAACTCAAGTTGAGCTGCGCCCTCTGCGTCAGTCGATGCAGATCGTATTCCAAGACCCCTACGGCAGCCTCAGTCCGCGTATGACGATTGAGGAGATAGTTGCCGAGGGGTTGGAGGTGCAAGGAGTTACCGACCGTGCTGAGCGCGCGCGCAGAGTGATAGACGCACTCAATGACGTACAGCTAAATCCAAACATTCGTGATCGCTACCCGCACGAGTTCTCCGGCGGACAGCGCCAGCGTATCGCTATAGCGCGCGCGCTGGTTTTAAGACCTAAACTGATTATTCTCGATGAGCCTACCTCAGCACTGGATCGCAGCGTGCAGAAGCAAATTGTTGAGCTGCTGCGTGATCTGCAGGCACGCTATCAGCTGAGCTACCTATTCATTAGCCACGATCTTGCCGTGGTACGCGCGTTGAGCCATCGCATTATGGTGATGCAGGGTGGTGAGCTAATTGAGGAGGGTGAGACCGAGCGACTCTTCCGCGCTCCTCAGAGTCCATATACCCAAGCGCTGATCGAGGCCAGCGGGATCGCCTGAACGGAGGAGCCCCCTCGAAGAGCTAGCGATCAAGTTCTCGTACCAATAACCACTCATTTTTTAATCAATTCTATTAGCCAACTTAACTTTCATAAAATTTTCTTATCGACTGTCTAAAAACTATTAATTTTGACTCTTTAATAGATTTCATTAACATGCGCTCCGTCTTAAAGATTAAGCAACCAACCTATAGATGGAGTTTTACTGAATGTCTTACATCAATTCTGAAGTTAAGCCGTTTAACGCTACCGCTTTCCACGCTGGCGAATTCGTTGAAGTTTCTGAAGCTGACCTCAAAGGTAAGTGGTCTGTAGTTTTCTTCTACCCTGCTGACTTCACTTTTGTATGTCCTACTGAGCTGGGTGACCTGGCTGACAACTACGAAGAGTTCAAAGCTCGCGGCGTTGAGATCTACGCAGTTTCTACTGACACGCACTTCACTCACAAAGCGTGGCACGACTCTTCAGAGACAATCAACAAGATCCAGTACCCAATGATCGGCGATCCAACAGGTACTATCACTCGCAACTTCGGTGTAATGATCGAAGAAGCTGGTCTGGCTGATCGCGGTACTTTCGTAATCAACCCAGAAGGTCAGATTCAGATCGTTGAGATCTCAGCTGGCGGTGTCGGCCGTGACGCTCAGGAGCTGCTGCGCAAGATTAAAGCAGTTCAGTACGTTGCTGCTAACCCAGGCGAAGTGTGCCCAGCTAAATGGAAAGAGGGTGAAGAGACTCTTGCTCCTTCGCTGGACCTAGTTGGCAAGATCTAAGCGATCGCTAACCGGCTGTACCCGGGGCCGCCAGTCGGCGGCCTCACTTTTGAGCGCTTCTGCGCTGCTCGCCACACCTTCCCTTAAAAATTTAAGCAATAGATCGAGGTCTATATGTTAGATGCGAACATCCTTAAACAACTTGATGCTTACCTTGGCTACATCAAACAGCCAATCACCCTGCACCTCGCTGCGGATGAGTCTGCAAAGGGACAGGAGCTGAGCAACCTGGCAAACACACTGGCCGAGCGCTCTGCGCTGATCAGCGTTGAGAGCTGGGAAAACAATCGTAAGCCAGCCATGGCGATCTCTGCACAGGGCGACAAAACCCCGCGCGTAGTTTTTGCTGGCGTACCTATGGGTCATGAGTTCACCTCACTGATCCTGGCACTGCTACAGGCGGGCGGACATCCGTCTAAGGCCTCGGAGCAGGTGCAACAACAGATTAAAGGTCTACAGGGCAAGATGAACTTTGAGATTTATATCTCACTGTCGTGCCAGAACTGTCCTGACCTGGTACAGGCGCTTAACCTGATGGCGCGTCTGAATCCAAACGTAAGCGCCACCATGATTGACGGTGCGCTGTTCCAGCAGGAGGTCGATTCACGTCAGGTGATGGCTGTACCTGCGGTATTTTTGAACGGTGAGCTGTTCGTACAGGGCCGTACAGAGCTGGAGGAGATTCTGGCGAAGCTGGACACCGCCGGTGCCGATCGCGCCGCAGCAGAGCTCTCAGAGCGCGAGCCATACGAAGTGATGGTTGTGGGTGGTGGCCCTGCGGGCGCTGCAGCGGCGATCTATGCGGCTCGTAAGGGTATTCGCACTGCGTTGGTCTCCGAACGTTTCGGTGGTCAGGTGCAGGAGACTATGGGCATCGAGAACCTCATATCTGTACCTTACACCGAAGGACCGAAGCTGGTTGCAGCGATGGAACAGCACGTCAAAGAGTACGATGTCGACCTGATTACCCATCAGCGTGCAGCAGCACTCGGTGCGGCGGATGGTTACCACGCGCTAGAACTTGAGAGTGGTGCAACGCTTAAAGCGCGCTCTGTGATTCTTGCAACTGGTGCGCGCTGGCGCGAACTGAATGTACCCGGCGAACTAGAGTATCGCGGCAAAGGCGTAGCCTACTGCCCTCACTGTGATGGCCCGCTATTCAAAGGCAAACGCGTTGCTGTTATTGGTGGTGGTAACTCGGGTATCGAAGCCGCGATTGATCTGGCCGGTATCGTTAAGGAAGTCACCGTACTGGAGTTCAGCGACGCCCTGCGTGCCGATCAGGTGCTGCAGGACAAAGCCAACTCTATGGGCAACATCCGCATCATTAAGATGGCTCAAACTACCGAAGTGGAAGGCGACGGTCAGCGTGTGACCGCGATCAACTACACCGATCGCAACAACGCAGAAAATCATCGCATTGAGCTTGAAGGTATCTTTGTGCAGATCGGTTTGATCCCGAACACCGAGTGGCTTAAAGGCGGTGAGCTGGAGCTTTCAGCGCACGGCGAAATTCAGATCGATGCTAAGGGTGCGACTAACATCCCAGGCGTATTCGGTGCCGGTGATGCTACCAGCGTGCCCTACAAGCAGATCGTCATCTCAATGGGCGCTGGTGCCACTGCTGCACTGAGTGCATTCGATCACCTGATTCGCACTCCTGCACCCGTGGTCGAAGCCGAGGAAGCGGCGGTCGCCTAACTGAAACCAGTCTAAATGCTGCAAGCAATAAAAAGGCGAGCTGAGGAGCTCGCCTTTTTCGTTCTCTGATCGAACCGATCTATCAGTTAATCTCGATCTCTGCTGACGCCTTCAACTGTTCAAAGTAAGCGTTGAACGCCTTCTCTCCTTGCAGATTAGCCAGCATACGACCGATCTGCTGACGCTGTTCTGCTTCGAGCTGCTCATTAGCAACACCCACCGCATCAACGGTTAGCACGGCAGCACTCCCATCAATCAATTTGATGCTGGTGAATACTGGTGTCGAGCCAGGTTTGGCCTGAGCGAAAGCGCGAGAGACCAACTGCGGTGGTAAACCAGCATCAGCCCCACGCATCACCGCTTCAGCAGTTTCAAACACGAGGTCAGTCGTTTCACCTGCGTTCAGCTGCTTCGCTAGCGCATCCGCTTGCTCAGCAGCGGCTTTTGCTGCCTTCTCCTGCTTGAGCTGTGCAATCAGGTCTTCGCGTACATCGTCCAGCGTCAGCTGACGTGCTGGGATCTCCTGATTGAGGTGCAGCACCATCGTGCGGCCGGAATCGAGCTCGACAAGATCAGAGTTGAGTTGCTCTTTGAGGACGGTATCTGAGTTCGCCGCACGGATAACGCGCTGATTGGCAAACAGCCCCTCACCACCACTCTTAGCAAAAGGCTCTGAGGTCTGGATCTTGAGTCCGAGCTCTTCGGAAGCTGCCACCAGGTCACCCGACGAGAAGGCCAAATCAGCCAGACGCTCTAGCGCAACCACATAGGCCGCCTCGGCCTCCTGCTGGGCGATCTGTTCACGCAGGTCGTACTCTGCTTCAGCAAAGCTTGGCGCCTCAGTCTGACGAATCGAGTCCAGTTTAATCAGGTGAACACCAAACTCAGTGGTAACAGGTTCTGACACTTCGCCCTCATTCAGCGCGAACAGCGCATCATCGAAAGCACCAGCAAAGAAGCCTTTGGTCATGTAACCCAGCTCACCACCCATAGGTGCAGAGCCGATATCCTGAGATTCTACTTTAGCCAACTCTGCAAAATCAGCACCAGCTGCAATCTGCTGACGCAGCTCCGTAGCTTTAGCCACCGCCTGCTCTGCGCTCTGAGAGTCATTGACCTCGAGTAGGATATGACGGGCGAAGCGCTCCTCTTGCCCCTGGAAGTCCGCCTTGAGGTTCTCGTATGCGGTATTGAGTTCAGCTTCGCTAACCTGATCAGGGAAGGAGAACTGCTCAAGCTCGAGCAGGACGTAATCCATAACGAGCTGTTCTGGTGTCTGCATCAATGCCGAGCGCTCATCGTAAGCGGCTTGTAACTCTGCATCACTAATCTCAACACTCGCTTCATCCGGCGCGATCAGCGCATAGCGAATGTCACGTGTCTGGCGATTAAGTTCCAGCATGCGGTCCAGCTCAGCCGGCGTAACAAAGGCGGAGTCTGCGTAGGCACGACGCTGCTGATCAACCAGAGTCATTGTACGAAGCAGCTCGCGGTAGCTCAGCGGTGTGAAACCTGCGCTACGCAGCGTAGCTTCAAACTGGTTGCGATCGAAGCGACCCTCAACCTGGAAGTCTGGCGTATTGACGATCAACTGATCGAGCATCTCTTCGGACACAAATAGACCACGGTCATCAGCGGTTGTCTCCTGCAACGTACGGTCTACAAGACTCTCAAGTACCGATTTGCGCAGTAGGTTGTCGTCCAACATCGCAGGGTCCGCATCCGCACCCATCTGATTCAAAATCTGCCGGCGCTGTAACTCAACACCACGGAACAGCTCCTGCTCTGTGATCTCAGCACCATTTACCTTAGCTGGCGCAGGCTTGGCTGTCGCCAAACCAACGAGGGAATCCACACCCCAGAGAGCAAAGACAACAATAATCAAACCCACAAGGATCTTCGCGATGATTCCTTGTGAGTTGTCGCGCATAGATTGCAACATCTCTATATCAATCCTTAAAACTAAAAAAAGCGCATCCGAAGGTGCGCTTTTTCTTGGTTAGCTGTGAACCGGCTACCAATCAAATCCTTCTGTAATTGATCGGCTGCGGCCAGCTAACAGATGTCTTACTTGTTTACAGCGTCTTTCAGCGCTTTGCCTGGCTTGAAAGTAGGCAGAGTCGCAGCAGCGATCTTGATAGTCGCACCAGTCTGTGGGTTGCGACCGTCGCGTGCAGCACGCTCTTTAGTAGTAAATGTACCGAAGCCTACCAGTGCAACAGACTCGCCCTTTGTCAGAGCAGCAGTTACAGCATCGAGAGTAGCGTCCAGTGCACGACCAGCAGCAGCTTTTGGAAGATCAGCAGATGCCGCGATTGCATCAATTAGTTCAGACTTGTTCACATTGTTCCCCTTTGTGAAAGAGTTTTCTTTTAATGTTGTTGTGTTTGTTCAAATGCCAGCGCAGTTGTGAGTACTTTATAGCAACCCCTCGGCAGAGCGTCAACAGCTTAAAGCCAGAAAATACGCGGCTTCTACTTAATGTCGACTCACTGCCTCAGCTTTTGCATCACTCTTGGCCGCCTCGGTTGCCAACGCCTCCTTCTGCTCTTCAGTCAGCGGTTCTGGCTGGCGAGTCAGTGCGATGCTAAGAACCTCATCAATCCACTTAACTGGCCTTATTTCGAGATCTGCCTTGATATTGTCAGGAATTTCCTTCAAATCGCGGCGATTTTCATCAGGTATGACCACTGTCTTGATACCACCGCGGTGCGCTGCCAATAGCTTCTCTTTGAGCCCGCCTATCGGCAACACCTGTCCGCGCAACGTGATCTCACCGGTCATAGCAACATCCGAACGTACTGGGATGCCGGTTAGAGATGAGACTAAAGCAGTACACATTCCTATACCCGCACTAGGGCCATCTTTAGGCGTCGCGCCTTCAGGCACGTGTATATGTAGATCTTTTTTCTCATGAAAGTCTGTCGGAATACCCATAGACTCTGCTCGATTGCGGACGACCGTCAGAGCCGCCTGAATCGACTCTTTCATCACGTCACCGAGTGAACCCGTCAGAATCTGGCGACCTTTACCCGGTACAATTGCTGCTTCAATCGTCAATATGTCACCGCCAACTTGCGTCCAAGCTAGACCTGTCACCTGACCAACCTGATCCTGCTCTTCTGCACGACCAAAGTTATGTTTCTGCACGCCAAGGTAGTGTTCCAACTGCTCTTTGGTAACGGAGAGCGATTTACCCTCAGCTGTACCCAGCGCCAGCTCCTTGACCACCTTGCGACAAACCTTAGCTAGTTCGCGCTCAAGACCACGCACACCGGCTTCGCGGGTGTAGTAACGAATGATATCGATGATCGCATCATCGCTAACCTCCAGCTCCTTAGCTTTCAGACCATTTTGCTTAATCTGCTTAGGCAGAAGGTAACGACGGGCAATATTGAGTTTCTCGTCTTCGGTGTACCCAGGAATACGAATCAGCTCCATACGGTCCAGCAATGGACCCGGTATGTTCATCGAGTTGGAGGTACAGACAAACAGCACCTCAGACAAATCGTAATCCACTTCAAGATAGTGATCGTTGAAGCTTGAGTTCTGCTCTGGATCGAGCACTTCAAGCAGCGCCGAAGCAGGGTCACCGCGGTGATCCATGCCCATCTTGTCAATTTCATCCAACAGGAACAGCGGGTTTTTCACACCAACCTTCGACAGTTTCTGGATCAGCTTACCTGGCATGGAACCAATGTAAGTACGACGGTGGCCTCGTATCTCAGCCTCGTCACGTACGCCACCCAGCGCCATGCGAATGTATTCGCGGTTGGTAGCACGGGCTATTGAACGACCCAGAGAGGTTTTACCCACACCTGGAGGTCCAACCAGACAGAGAATTGGACCACGCAGCTTACGCACGCGCTTCTGTACCGCCAAATACTCAATAATGCGCTCTTTAACCTCATCCAGACCGAAGTGATCCTCGTCCAGAATCTTGGTTGCACGTTTCATATCCAAGCGTACCTTGGTGCGTTTTGACCAAGGAATCTGCAGCATCCAGTCTATGTAACCACGCACAACGGTCGCCTCCGCGCTCATCGGAGACATCATCTTGAGCTTATTGAACTCAGCCATGGTCTTGTCGAGCGCCTCTTGCGGCATGCCTGCGCCTTCAATCTTGCGCTGCAGCTCATCCAGGTCGCTACCGCCAGACTCATCCAGATCGCCCAGCTCTTTCTGAATGGCCTTCATCTGCTCATTCAAGTAGTACTCGCGCTGGCTCTTCTCCATCTGCTTCTTAACGCGGCCACGAATGCGCTTCTCAACCTCAACCAGGTCGATCTCCGCCTCCATAAGTGACATCAACTTTTCCAGACGCGCTTTAGAGTTCAGCAGCTCCAAAAGCTCCTGCTTCTGCTCGAGTTTGAGCGACATATGCGCAGCGATAGTGTCCGACAGACGGCTCGGGTCATCGATATTGTTGAGCGATGTCAGAACTTCATTCGGGATCTTCTTATTGACCTGAATAAACTTCTCAAACTGATCCAAGACGGTGCGTTTATAGATATCGGCTTCGGCACTCACTACCTCCTCTTCATTGAGCTGATGGAGGCTAGCAGCATAGTGCTCCTGCTCTTCATAGAGTGTATCGATACGTGCACGGTACTCACCCTCTACGAGCACTTTAACCGTGCCGTCGGGCAGCTTGAGCATCTGCAAGATAGTCGCGACGGTACCGCAGTCAAACAGATCCGACATGCGTGGCTCGTCTTCCGATGCACTGCGCTGAGCGACAAGCAGGATCTGCTTATCTCGTAGCATCGCCTCTTCGAGCGCCTGAATCGATTTCTGACGCCCAACAAAAAGCGGTATCACCATGTGCGGGTAGACAACTACATCGCGAAGCGGCAATACAGGTAGTTCCAGCACGGGGGAGTTTGTTGCGTTCTGATCCATCTTGGATGCCTCCGGTAGCGGCGCGGAAGAGATATAGACAGCTGCGCCAAATGTTCCTTACTTTCACTATGGGGTCTGCGCCAGAAAAAGCAAGGGAGAGTCTTTCACTCTCCCTTAACATTTTGATCTATGGCTAGTGCAAAGACGCTAGGATCACTTGAAGTAAGCGTTCTCACGCTGACTGTGATCAGTCTCATCACGCACACCGACTAAGCCTGGAAGTTTCTCAACCAGAGTCTTCTCTACACCGTCTTTGAGCGTCATATCGACTGCGCTGCAACCCTGGCAGCCACCACCAAACTTGAGAACAGCAATCATGCCTACGTCCTCTTCTACCAGTTCGATCAGCTTCACTTCACCACCATGTGAGGCAAGGCCTGGATTGATCTCAGAGTAGAGGATGTAGTTGATCTGCTCCTCCATTGGGCTATCGGCCGAAACCTTGGGCACCTTGGCATTTGGTGCTTTGATGGTCAGCTGCCCGCCCATGCGATCCTGAGCGTAGTCAATAAAGGCTTCATCAAGATAAGGGATGGAGTTGCGCTCGATGTAGAAGCGCAGCTGCTCAAGATCCATAATCTCATCTTCAGCATTCACCTCTTCTGGACGGCAATATGCCAGACAGGTTTCTGCATAGGTTGTACCAGGCTGGGTTACGAACAGACGAACCGCGATACCTTCGACGTTCTGTTTTTCCAGCAGCTCCGCAAGATAGTCCGCGGCACCTGGGGTTACTTCGATATTCAGCATTTCACTGAGTCTCCGCTATGATTCTGTATAGACCAAGAATACAGTCTATTAATATCTGAGTAAATTAATCGGTTATTATTTGTACGCTCGCCTATGGACTATCCTCTGATACACTCTTATTAAAATTGTGACTCTACCCTAGGATCTTTCCGGCATGCCCGAGCACTCGCTATTTACCTCCTTCTTTCTAATATTCAGCGGTGCCGCTGTTCTCGCCTCAATCGCTCTCTATACCCGCCAACCTCTACTCGTCGCCTATATCGTTTTGGGGGCCCTTTTAGGACCTTCAGGCTTGGAAGCAGTGACTGATACCGGATTACTCTCAGATATTGCGCATATCGGGATTATCTTTCTGCTGTTTCTATTGGGCTTGGATATGCAGCCCTCGCACCTGATTCACATGCTAAAAAAGGCGACTTTAGTGGCGTTAGTAAGCTCACTGATCTTCTTGGCAATGGGGTACGGAATGACCTTAGGCTTCGGATTCACCCAGACCGAAGCACTGGTTGTGGGCGCAGCGATGATGTTCTCAAGCACGATCATAGGCATAAAGCTGTTACCGACAACGGTGCTACATCATAAGCATACCGGTGAGCTCGTAGTGGGACTCTTGCTGCTGCAGGATGTAATCGCAATCCTTGTGCTGCTGCTACTGAATTCTGGCGGCGACGCGAGTCCAGCCATGGGCTTCGTAAAGTCCATGGTCGCGCTGCCCGCGATGGTACTAATCGCTTACTTGGCGGTGCGGTACGTGATTTTGCCGCTGTTGATGCGTTTCGACAGATTCCACGAATATATCTTTTTGGTCGCGATCGGCTGGTGTCTGGGTATGGCTGAAGCGGCCGAACTGGTCGGTCTCTCTGCCGAGATGGGCGCATTTATCGCCGGGGTCACCCTGGCCACTAGTCCAATATCCCAGTACATCGCTACCAGTTTGAAGCCCCTGCGTGACTTCTTCCTGATTCTCTTCTTCTTCTCGGTCGGCGCCAGCTTTAACTTGACGTTGCTGGATGACATTTTGCTACCGGCACTGGCAATGACGGTTGCTGTATTGGTGGTGAAACCGGTCGTATTCAGAACCTTGCTCAGAGGTATCAGCGAAAGCAAAGAGACCGGCTGGGAGATCGGCTTTCGTCTGGGGCAGACCAGTGAATTCTCTCTGCTGATCGCCTATCTTGCGTTTGCCTCTCAATTAATTGGTACTGAGGCATCGCATGTGATCCAAGCGACAGCGATTCTTACCTTCCTATTATCGACCTACGTGGTGATCTTCAGATTCCAGTCCCCCATAGCGATCAAGGATTCGTTGCGGCGCGATTAAGCCGCCTAATTGAACCGCGCCCTATCGCGCTGACCCCAGTGCGCACGCGCCTGCGCTATCAACTCTTCAGGGGGGATATGCGCATTACCGGGCAGCAGCCGGAGTACCGTCGCTAAGGTTGTAATAACCGCCCCCTCACCGTAGGGGTGGTCTAACTCGCCGCGCCAAAGGGCTTTCATCTGATCAATACTCAGATCTTCGCTTTTTACCAAGCGCTGGGGATAGAGTCTGGGCCAATCAGAGAGGCTCAGTTCGCCCTCTATGATCCAGTGCAGCTCTGTTTCGCTATCCGGCTTAGTCTCTGCCTCACCACCATCACCGCGCACTGTTACCGAGTTCTGGGTACCCAATAGCAGCGCAGTATGCTGATGCATTGGGGCATAAGGAGGGTGAAATACACCATCAACGCAGGCGCGGGCATTTAATGGATTAAGCAGACGACAGAGCGTGTGTACTGGCGAGCGCAAACCGAGAATATGCCGCAGTTGAATGATCTCACCCAGCGGCGGGCAGAGCTGATCTATTCCCATAAAGCTAAAGCCGGTTTGATCAAGTTGTTGCTCCACCTCTTGCCAACTTGACGCAGCGCGAATTCCCAACTGAGCCAGTGCATCCTCAGAGTAGATACGGCCCAACGTATGGCCTCGCGCTCCATGCATAAAGACTCTGATGCCCTGCTCTGCCAACAATAGAGCAGTTAATAAAAACCAGGGCTGGTGACGCTTTTTGCCGGCATAACTCGACCAATCCAAATCGACTTTAAGTTGCTCAGGTATTGGAAAGCGAATACGCACAGCGTCAATGAAGCCGGCGAGCTCTTCAGGCGCCTCCTCCTTGATACGCAGAAGCATCAGAAAAGCGCCGAGCTGTTCGGGTTCAACCTCTGCATCCAAGATCATACCCATTGCTGCACGCGCTTCTTCTCGGGTCAGGGAGCGGCTCCCCTTCTTGCCTTTACCCAGTATGCGGACAAACTGCGCAAATGGGTGTTCTACTGGACTCTCTGGCATCAAGGCTATCCCGTTAACGGCTAAAATTCGGTAAAATCAGATTATACCCAATGCTAGCCTCAATACTCACTCAGCTCTCAGGTCTTTTATGAAGCATCGCCGCATTCGTTATGGTGGCCCTCGCCAGGCTGCGAAAAAGCCAACCCACCTCGATACCCCGGTAGAGATACTGTCTTTGTCACTTGATGGGCGCGGTGTTGCTCGGCCTAACGGCAAGACCCTCTTCGTGCGCGATGCGCTGCCGGGCGAACAGGTAGAAGTGACCGTCGAGAAGAGTGGTAAGCGCTTTGACGAGGGCAGCTTAGTCCAGCTCATCACAGCCTCCGAACACCGTGTAGAACCCGCCTGTCAATATTATGGTCGGTGTGGCGGCTGTGATCTTCAGCATCTTGATTCACAGGCCGCTGTAGAGATGAAGCAACAGGAGCTTTTGACCCAACTAGCGAAGCGCGCCAAGGTCGAACCGAAAGCCATAGATAGTCCGCTGCAGGGAAAAAATAGGCTCGGGTACCGGCGTGCTGCCCGTATCGGTATCAACCAGCGCGAAACCGGTGAACTGCTAATCGGTTTTCGCCGCCGCAACAGTTCCAAACTGGTCGATATAGAGCAGTGCCCGGTGTTAACTCCCGGCATTAACGACCTGCTGGCAGATCTGCGCAGCACGCTCGAGCAGTTTGATCGCATCAAACACCTGACCCAGATCGAGTTGGTCGAAGGCAAGTCTGGAGTAGTCGTAGAGCTGCGAGCGACTAAAAATCTCAGCGACGAGCTACGGGCTGCACTCACTGACCTTGCCCAACAGCACCGAGCAGACCTTGTATTGAGCGTTAAAGAGGGCGCAAAAACCAAGCTAAACGCGAATCCCGCGGCGACAGAGCTTGAGCTTGCGAAATCGCTCAACCTAGAGTTCAGCGCGCGCGACTTTGTGCAGGTGAATAGCGAGGTTAACGAGCAGATGGTTAGTCGCGTTATCGACTGGTTAAACCCTCAAGCCGATGAAAGCGCGCTCGATCTATTTTCTGGACTGGGTAACTTCTCACTGCCGCTGGCGCAGAAGCTCAAACAGGTCACTGCTGTCGAGGGCAGTAGTGCAATGGTTGAGCGCTGCCTAGCTAACGCCGCTGCGAACGGCATCAATAATATTGACGCCTACAGTGCCGACCTATCTCAGCCTAATCCAGCCGCCCCGTGGTTGGCACAGAACTACGATCTGATTCTGCTCGACCCCCCACGCCAAGGAGCGGCAGATATCATCGCTCAGATTGAGCATCTGCGCCCCCGGGCACTCGTCTACATCGCCTGTGATCCGTCATCCCTCGTACGCGACGCCGAAACACTCACTGCACAGGGTTACAGCATGAGCAAACTCTGTATCGCGGATATGTTTCCGCAGACTCACCATATTGAGTCCTTGGCCCTGTTTGAGCGAGGCTGAAGATTGAAGCCTAGGATGCAGTGCCACTACGAAGACACCGAGATGCTGATACTGGAGAAACCCCAAGATCTGCTCTCCGTTCCTGGCCGAGGTGAAGAGAAACAAGACTGCCTCTGGAGACGCGCACAGGAGATCTGGGATGACGCGTTGATAGTTCATCGTCTCGATTGCGCCACCTCAGGTCTGATGGTGTTAGCGCGCAACAAAGAGTCTCACCGCGAGTTGAGCCGCCAGTTTCAGCAGCGCCAGAACTTCAAACGCTATCAAGCACTCATTGCCGGACAGCCCGATCAAAATGAGGGCGTCAGACGCGAACCGATGCGTTGCGACTGGGAACGTCGCCCGCTGCAGATGATCGATTTTGAGCAGGGCAAAGCGGCAACCACTTTCTGGCGCACTCTGGATCAGGGTCAGATTGGCGAGCTCGATTACACCCGCGTCGCGCTCTATCCAATTACGGGTCGTTCACACCAACTACGGTTGCATATGCAGGTTCTTGGACATCCCATTCTTGGCGACAACCTCTACGCTGCGGGAGCTGCACTCAGCAGCGTTGACAGACTGATGCTGCATGCGGATCTGCTTGAAGTGTTTCATCCGGTAACTCAGGAGCGAATGAGTTTCAGCTCACCCGCTCCATTCTGAGGTTGCGATTGACTTTCAATTCGACGATTGACTGAACGCCTGCAGTTCACGCATCGCCACCGTCAGTATCGCAGAGTCAACGGCGTTGGTCTGAAGCTCTGATGTAAGCTTCTGCCAACGCTGCAGCAGCAGCTCATTGCTGTGCTCCCAACTACTCACCGGTGCAAGGTCCTCATTAGCGTTGGCCAGGTGGGTATCCAGCGCACTGAGCGCCAACAGATGCTGCTGCCGGTTGAGATCCTCACGGAATACCTCGCGCGCCTGCACTTGCCAACGCGTGGTCGCATTGAGCTCTTTTATCTGCTCTTCTAGCCAATCCAGTGCCAGCAGGTCGCTGACCGCAAAATAGGTTTCGCACACCGTTGCTAGGCTGTGCTCATCTCGCTCAGCGATTAAACTGATATCTAACAGTGCGAACGAGGCCTCTAGCGAGGCCGCCTCGTGCGCTAAGGACTCTGGCAGACCTGCATCAATCAACTGCTTATTTAGATCTCTCCAGGCTTGCAGTGGCGCACCAGCCAGATGGTTCTCAAGTTCGCCACGTAGAGCCGCTACTGGAGCGGCAAAGCGCTCAACCAGCTCAGCCGGACTCGGCAGCTGCGGGTACTGGCGCAGAATCCAGACACAGACGCGGCGCATCAACCGTTGGATATCACCCATGACCTGATGCAGTACTGCAGCTGAGACAAGGTTATCTTGCTGCTCCAGAGCCTCCCACAACGCATTGATCCCGAAGATATCCCTGGCCGCAACCCAAGCTCGGGCAATATCTACGCTGGAGCGTCCCGTCGCCTGCGCTACGCGCATGACAAAGGCGATACCCATCTGATTGACCAAGGCGTTGCCTAGATGTGTGGCGATGATTTCAGAGCGCAGTCGATGCTCGCTGATAGCCGTAGGGAAGCGCTCGACTAGCGCACCGGGAAAACCCTCAAACAACACCTTGGCGACGTACTCATCGCCGGCAATTAGCTCGTCATTGAGGTTCTGTTTTAGCTCCCCTTTGACGTACGAGATCAGCACCGATAGCTCGGGCCGCGTCAACACTCTGCCCTGCTTAACCCGCTCCTCCAGCGCTTCATCCGATGGAATATACTCCAACGTTCGATTCAGCCGCGCACTCTGCTCCAACTGACGAATCAGCGCGGGGTAGTCGTCGTTTTGACGTGGTAGCTGTCCTTCAGCCAGCGCTAAAGCGAGTGCCTGACGATAGTTATTGGTCAGCACCAACTCGGCGACATCGTCGGTCATCTTGGCCAGCAGTTGATTACGCTGTTTCTCCGTCAGATCACCCTCTTGCAGTACCGCTTGCAGCGCAATCTTGATATTGACCTCATGGTCCGAGCAGTCGACACCACCGGCATTGTCGATAAAGTCGGTATTACAGGCGCCGCCATTGAGCGCGAATTCGATACGGCCGCGTTGAGTCAGACCAAGGTTACCGCCCTCACCGACGACCTTCGCGCGCAGTTGACACGCATCAACCCGCAGCGCGTCATTCGCTTTGTCTCCCACCTCGGCATGGGTCTCATCGGTCGCTTTGATATAGGTGCCGATACCGCCATTCCACAAGAGGTCTACTGGTGCGCAGAGCAGTGCAGAGATCAACTCGGTTGGCGACAGCTTATCCGCTTTAATATCGAAGGCTACCTTCATCTCTGGAGTGATATCAATCGACTTGGCTGCGCGCGAGAAGATGCCGCCACCCTTGGAGATCAGTTTGGTGTTGTAGTCACTCCAGCTAGAGCGTGGCAATTCAAATAGACGCTTGCGCTCAACAAAGCTCGTGGCTGGATCCGGGTCCGGATCGACAAAAATGTGCAGGTGGTTGAAGCCGGCTTGCAGGCGAATGTTTTCTGACAGCAACATACCGTTGCCAAAAACATCGCCGGACATATCTCCGATACCAACAACGGTGAAGGGTTCAGACTGTATGTCGACTCCCTTTTCGCGGAAATGCAGCTTAACGGATTCCCAGGCACCGCGCGCAGTGATACCCATTTTTTTATGGTCGTACCCCTGCGAGCCACCTGACGCGAATGCGTCATCGAGCCAAAAACCATAATCCTGTGCAATTTGGTTGGCGATATCGGAGAAGGTGGCTGTGCCTTTATCAGCGGCAACCACCAAATAAGGGTCATCCTCATCCAGTCGCACCACCGAATCAGGTGCGATCACGGCGCCGTTCTGCAGATTGTCGCTCAGATCTAGTAGGCCGCGAATAAAGGTCCGATAAGCGGACACACCCAAGCGCTGCATCTCATCCCGGTCAGCATCCTCAGGAATAGTCTTAGCCACAAAGCCACCTTTGGCTCCGACCGGCACAATCACCGCATTCTTCACTTGCTGCGCCTTAACCAGCCCCAGCACTTCGGTGCGATAGTCCTCCAGACGATCGGACCAGCGTAAACCACCACGCGCAACCTTGCCACCGCGCAGGTGTACGCCCTCTACCTGAGGTGAGTAAACGAACACCTCAAATTCTGGCCGGGGCAGCGGCATCTGCTCGATACCGCTGGGACGGATTTTAAATGAGAAGTAATCGCGTAATTCGCCCTGCTCATCGGTGCGGAAAAAGTTTGTTCGCAAAGTTGCACGAATTAGCTCGAGGTAGCGACGTAAGATTTTATCATCGTTGAGGTTTTCAACCTTCTCTAAGGCCTCCTCAATGCTGCTAATTAGTCGGACACCCAGTGCTTTGACCTTATCGGAAGCCTGACGTTGAGGCTCAAACTGAGCTCTAAAGAGTGCAACCAATAGACGCGCGATCTGTAGGTGGCGCGCCAGCGTTGCTGCGATGTACTGCTGACTAAAACCGAAACGAATCTGCTGATTGTAACGCGCGTAGGCCCGCAACATCGCCACTTCACGCCAGCTCAGATGGGCGCCAATCACCAAGCGGTTAAACGCGTCACTCTCAGCCTGTCCGTGCCAGATATTCTCGAAGGCGTCCTGAAAGAGGTTTTTAACCACATCCATATCGACCTGTTCAGCCCCTTGATACTCAAGAGAGAAGTCGTGAATCCAGTAGGTGTTACCTGCTTGCATTCGCACCTTGTAGGGGTGCTCGCCAAGTACCCGCAGACCGAGATTCTCGAGAATTGGGATTACATCAGAGAGCACCAGAGCTGAATCGGGTGCGAACAGCTTGAAGCGTAATAGGTCGTTGGACTGTTCAATTTGACGATAGAAACTCAGAGCGATATCTCGCCCGGTGCGCAGTTGTTCCAGATGCTCGATATCTGCCGCAGCTGAACCTGAATTGAAATGTTCACGGTAGGCTGCAGGGAATGCCATTCTGTATTGACTGGCGAGTCGGCTGCCTCGCTCCTCACCATAAAAATCTAACAGGGCCCCAGTCAGCTCATCGTCCCAGGAGCGACTTAGCGCAGCCACCTCCTCCTCTAGCGCTTGTGGATCAAAATCGTTGAACTGCCCGTCACGACTTGGCAGTACGAAATAGACACGGGTGAGCACGGATTCGCTGTAATAGCTCGTGAACTCTGAATCCTCAACGCCCAAACGCTCACAAAGCAGTTGCTGTACTTGGCTGCGCAACTGAGTATTAAAGATATCGCGCGGTACATAGTAGAGGAATGCCATAAAGTTGCCGCTTATATCGCGACGATGCAGAAGACGAACTTTGCGACGCTCTTGCAGATTGAAGATCCCCATAACATTTAGCGCCAACTCATCTTGAGTAGAGAGCATCAGCTCATCGCGCGGCATCTCGATAAAGGTCTGCTGCAGCGTTTTATAGGCGTGACCGCCATGCGGGAAGCCACTCTGCGTAACAATCTTTTCGATCCGCTTGCGCACTACAGGTATCTCCCAGGGCGCTTTCACATACACTGGTGAGGTGTAGAGACCAATAAAGCGATACTCGCCGCTTACCTGCCCTTTCTTGTCGCGCGCTTTGACGATCACCATATCCTGATAGGCAGGTCGGTGAATACGTGAGCGGTGGTAATCCTTGGCAAAGAAGATAGGCGATTCAGACGTCCGAAACTGCGCCTCCACTTGCGAAAGAGTGCGCAGCCGCTTAGGCCCTTTAGGCGCATAGATTCGCATAATGCCGAGCTCCGTGCCGGGATCACGTTCTACATGAATCTCGCTCTTGGAACGTTTGTAGTCGACCTTATCAAAACCCAAAAAGGTGAAGTGGTTATCACACATCCAACGCAGCAGCAGCGCCGCTTCAGCGCTCTCCTCACCGGATTGAGTCTCTAACTCTGCGGCCAAGTTCTGCGCCTGCGCAAGCATCTGCTCGTAATCATCGACGGCGGTACAAAGATCATCTAGTACCTCAAACAGCCCCTCTTGTAGCTGTTTGAGTACCTGAGCGTCAGTTGTGCGATCAATCTCGATATAGAGCAGACTGATTTCTACACCAGTATTACTACCCGGATCAGTCACCTGACAGCTATCTGAATCGACCTGCAGCACACCGGAGTGAACCACATGGATACCGACACCCCGGCGATTTAGCTCCATGCGCACCGAGTCAACGATAAACGGCATATTCTGATGCAGCAGTTGAATTACCGTATGTGAGCAGTGCCAGCCATGAGCTTCAATGCTGGGGTTGAATACTCTCAGTTTGCGCTGCTCGCACTTCCACTCTTGCAGATAGGCGTAGCAACTCAGAGAGGCACCGTAGAGATTCTCTGGTGATCGCTCTTTCAGCTCTTCGATTGGTGACACGCCATAGTAGCTTTCGACGAACTTGATGATGGGTTCAACGTCGCTCGCATCGAGACGCTCTCTTATCGTTGAACAGAGTGATTTGAGCAGTTTAGTTTTTTGCTCTAGGCGTTGCTGTGGCATTGTGCGCTCCAAACTTTCAGTCCGGCTATCTATCAGAAGAATAGCAGGTGCCGCTGGTTCTGCCGGTTTGGAAGCGGATTAGAGGGTCTTCACCCTCAATCTACAAACGATTATTTCTCCTCAGGTATTCCTCAATCTCATGCGGCTTAAATGTTGAGCCGGAAACAGAAACGGCGCCCGAGGGCGCCGTTTTCTTAAAAGATTACCTTTAAGCGTCAAAATCGATGCCCAGTCTGGCACCCACCTCTTCGTAAGCTTCGATGACACCGCCAAGACCCTGTCTGAAGCGGTCTTTATCCATCTTTTTGCGAGTCTCTTTATCCCAAATACGACAACCATCGGGCGAAAACTCATCACCCAATACAACCTCGCCTTTGAACATACCGAACTCAAGCTTGTAGTCCACCAACAACATTCCGGCGTCATCAAACAGTTTGCTGAGTACTTCGTTCGCTTTGTATGTCAGCTCTTTAGAGCGTTGCAGGTCTTCCGGCTTTGCCCAACCAAAAGTTTCAACCAGAGACTCGTTTACCATCGGGTCACCCAACGAGTCGTTCTTCAGAAAGAGTTCGAAAGTGGGTGGGTTCAGCTCCTGCCCTTCCTCAACCCCCAGACGGCGGCAGAGTGAGCCCGCAGAGATATTTCGGATGACACACTCAACAGGCATCATATCCAGGCGTTTAACTAGACACTCGTTATCTGAAAGTAGCTTTTCAAAGTGCGTTGGAATCCCGGCATCAGCGAGTTTCTGCATAATGAACGCGTTAAACTTGTTATTCACCATACCTTTGCGGTCTAGCTGCTCGATGATTTTGCCATCAAAAGCTGAGGTGTCATTGCGGAACTCAAGCACCATGTAGTCGGGGTCATCGGTCTTAAATACTGACTTCGCTTTACCCGCGTATAGCTCTTCACGTTTTTCCATTTAAATCTCCAGTAACGCCCGGTACGCAACTACCCAGCGTCTTAAATTCCGATATTGTCTTTGATGGTCCAGAGCAGCTCAGCAGCGGTGCTCTCTGACACTAGGTTGCCTTTGCGATCATGCACAGAGATTAGTACACCCGAGCGTGCACGATTGAAGACCAGTTGATAACGCTTCACGACGATGAGATCACCGTCTTCGTCTGTACGCTTTTGGTTATCCTGCCCAAAAACTTTGACTACTCGTTTCCCCACGAAGATCTTAAACCCATCCATCGCCAACAGCTCTTCTTGAGTCGGCACAGAGCCCACAACCGGAGCATCCGGATCGCTCGTGTAGTTGATGTTCTCGTCCACCGGTTCGGGCGCTGCGGCTGGGTTCCAATCCAAACTGATCGGACCCGACTCACGATTTCTCAACCAGTCAAACAGCCCTTGAGGTTTCTCTTCCGGCGTCTTACCCACGTACGTTAGGTAGATTCTGCCGCTCTCCTCTTGGCGGGTACCAACGTCCACGCCGGCTCGATCAAGCGCCGCATTCACTAATTCCCATGCTTGCTCTGCTGGAGCCTTAACGCTCAACAATGGACGATTACGAGAATCCCGACCCACCTCGCTCTCGAGGCGATCTCCCTGCTGAAAGTCTGACAGAGTCGGTGCCGTTTCACTGCTACGACTCAGATAATCAAGCATAGTGAACATAATTTCGTTGGTGTACGGAAGCTCCTCGGCATCCAACAACCAGTCGACCTCACGCCCCTGAGCACTCAGCGGTATCTGTACCTGCTTCATGCTAATTGCTGTACGGCCCTCAACTTCAGGATCCGGACGAACCTGAAGGCGCAATTTATTCAATGAAGGCTCGTTGGCTTCGGAGTTAAATTTGAGCGTATTCAAAACCTTCTCGAAGGGCGAAAGATCTTCACCCTCAACACGTATCCACTCGGTCTCCATCACGCCAGTGCGGGCATCCTGAGTGACCAGTTGCACTCCAGCGTCACTCCAGTAACCCAGCACCTCGCTCCAAACACGATCGATCGACTCATCGACTAGGATCACGCGCTCGCCCTCGAGAGGACGAATCGATGCACGCTCACCACCCTCAGTGGCGAAGAAGAACTCGGGGCGCGGCACGTCCGCAATAATTTCGGCTTGCGCCATACTGGCTGTATTCAGCTGCGGTACCCGCAAACCGTCGCGGGTCTGCTTCGCATCCATACCTTCAGGGATCTGCAAACGCTTACCAGCTTGTGCCTGTGCGTACTCAGTCTTGCGATCTTTAATAATCCCCGATTCGCCGTAAATCGGGTTATCCGGCAGTGACTCACAACCGGCGATCAGCGTAGCTGCAGTCAACAGAACGAGGCGTTTTGCCATAGCTAAACCCTCTCTTAGAGCAGTTCGGACTGTTTCAATACATCGACCAGCGAAGCACGCAGGTTGGCCGATAGCGGCGTCAGCGGTAGACGAATACCGGTGTCACACCAGCCCAACTCATGCATAGCCCACTTCACTGGGATAGGGTTGGACTCGGTAAACATGGCACTGTGTAAAGGCATCAATTTAGCCTGCAGAGCACGCGCCTCGTCGGCTTTGCCCTCTAGGCCAAGACGGCAGAGTTCGGACATCTGCGCGGGCGCAATATTCGCCGTCACCGAGATGTTGCCCTGGCCGCCTGCGAGAATTAGCTCAATCGCAGTACCGTCATCGCCTGAGTAGATAGCGAAATCATCTGGCGTGTTCTCAACTAGGAAACGAGCACGGTCAATATCACCAGTCGCCTCTTTGATACCAACAATGTTCTTTACAGCGGACAGACGCACCACCGTCTCAGGTTGCATATCACAGGCAGTACGACCTGGAACGTTGTAGAGGATCTGCGGAATATCTACCGCTTCAGCAACAGCGGTGTAGTGCAGCACCAAACCCTCTTGGGTTGGCTTGTTGTAGTACGGAGTCACCAACAAGCAGGCGTCAGCACCCGCCTCTTTGGCACCACGCGTCATCTCAATCGCTTCACGCGTAGAGTTGGCACCTGTACCGGCAATTACAGGGATGCGGCCGGCAACACGTTTAACAACACGTTTAACAACCTCCAAGTGCTCGTCGTAGTCCAGAGTTGCCGATTCACCCGAAGTACCCACTGCTACAATTGAGTCAGTGCCATTCTCCAAATGAATATCGACAACGCGGTCGAGCGCTTCCCAATCGAGATCACCATTGGGATGCATTGGGGTGGCGAGTGCTACCATACTGCCGCGAATCATGCTGTTTCACCTTTTGTTGTCTTACGCTCGAGAACCGACGAATTCAGCTCTCTGGCAAAAATAAACCAGTGCGACATTTTAAACGAAATAGCGCTAACATTCGTAGTCTCAACACACACTTTTTCGGTCAAAGCGCCGATAAAAGTGAAACAATCGCACTACACAGCCGTTAAGGAGAGATAGATGTTAGAAGTTGGCCAGCAGGTACCCGATTTTACCGCCCGTGACCAGAACGGCGACCCCATCACCCTCAGCCAGTTTAAAGGCAAAAAAGTGGTGATCTACTTCTACCCCAAAGACAATACTCCGGGCTGTACTGCGCAGGCATGCGACCTGAGAGATAACATCGATCGACTGACCGCCGCAGGCTACCAGATCATCGGTGTTAGTCAGGACAAAGAGGCGTCGCACCAGAAGTTCATCGCGAAGTACGATCTGCCATTTCCACTCATCGCTGATACCGAGCATGAAGTACACGAGATCTTTGGCACTTGGCAGCTGAAGAAACTCTATGGCAAGGAGTACATGGGTACGGTGCGAACCACTTTCATTATTGATGAAGAGGGTAAGCTTGAAGAGGTGATCTCTAAGGTGAAAACCAAAGAGCACGCGAATCAGATCCTGCCAGCTTAAGCTAGCAGGTGCCGCTACTACTCAGTAGCGGCCTCCTCTGCCGCATGGTTCTGCGGCCAAGCGGTTACCACTGCCTTAACTAAGGTTGCTAGCGGGATAGCGAAGAATACGCCCCAGAATCCCCAGAGGCTCCCGAAAACCAGAACCGCCACAATAATGGAGACTGGATGCAGGTTCACCGCCTCCGAGAACAGCAGCGGTACCAAGACGTTGCCGTCCAGCGCTTGAATCACGCCGTAGGCGATCATCAGATACATGAAGTCTGAAGAGATTCCCCACTGGAAGAAAGCGATCAGCGCTACCGGTACAGTCACCAGCGCCGCACCAATGTATGGAATAAGTACAGAGAGCCCCACCAGCAGCGCCAGCAGAGCTGCATAGTTGATCCCTAAGATCGCGAAGGCGATGTAGGAGGCGACGCCGACAATCAGTATCTCAATCGCCTTACCGCGAATGTAGTTGGCGATCTGATCATCCATCTCATGCCAGACCTGATTCAGCACATCGCGCTTTTCGGGCAGCGCAGCGGTCCAGCCACGAACTAGAGAGTCGCTGTCTTTAAGGAAGAAGAAGACAAGGATAGGTACGAGTACTAGGTAGATGAGCAGCGCCATCACACCGGTTACCGAACTCAGGGAGAAGCTCAGAATGAGCTGCCCCAATTGACTCACCTCGGCTGCAGCCAGACCAAAGAGTTGTCGGATCTGTGTCTCAGAGATCATGTCGGGGTATTTCTGCGGTAGCAGAAGCAACAGATTCTGAACCTCAATCACCATCCGCGGCAGCTCGTTAAATAGAGTCACAGACTGACGCCAAGCGATCGGCATAACAAACAACAAAAATGCTGCCAGAAAACCAACAAATCCAACAAACACCAGGATAACGGCCAGCATCCGCCCGACCCCTAGGCGAGTAAGACGATTAACAGCCCCCTGCATCATAAAGGCGAGGATCAGACTGGCGAATACAGGGATCAGAGCACCGCCGAGGTAGAATATCACCAACCCAGCAGCGATCAGCAATGCGAAGAGCAGCAGAGCCCCCTCATCAGAGAAGTAACGCTGGACCCACTTGCCCAATATTTTCTGCATCTTTGCTTAGCCTCTGCGAAGAATATGAATGTAGACCTGATCAACCTCTTCGGTCGAGATCAGCTCGTGCGCTGACAGATCAGCATAAGCTTTAAAATCACGGACGGAGCCTGCATCAGTAGCCCGTACCTCGAGTACTTGGCCCGCGCTCATGGCATTGAGAGCTTGCTTAGCTTTTAACAAAGGGAGTGGGCACGCCAAACCACAGGCATCCAATCTCTCGTCAATTTGATTCTCTGTCATACTCTATTAAGGCGCCTTATGTAATATCAGCGCAATGTAACCTAGTTTGGTTCTAAAGACCACGATACGCCGCGTATAGGCACAGGGACAAAATGTACAGATACCTGATTTTCCTGACACTTTTGTTAATCACTCTCGGGGCTCGCGCAGAGTTGCCAAGTATTAGCTCGGCTAATAGCTCGGCACTGCAGATGGATCAGGAGTATCGACTTGGACAAGCTTGGGTGCGTATGGTTCGGGGACGAGCCAATCTTTACGACGATCCTGTCGTGGAGTCCTACCTGCAGGGACTGTTGAGTCGCCTAGCACCCGTGTCGGAGCTAGAGGATCAACGCTTAACGCTGGTGCTTATCGATAGTGCAGAGGTTAACGCCTTCGCCGCACCTGGCGGTATTATCGGCATTAATGCGGGGCTCATGCTGGCTGCTCAACGAGAGGATGAACTCGCATCGGTGATCGCACACGAACTCGCCCACCTGAGCCAGCGCCACTACGCTCAACAGCAGGCTGCGTCAGAGCGCAGCAAACCGCTAGTATTAGCGGGCATTTTGGGTGGCATCCTACTCTCTTCAATCAGCACTGACGCTGGCATCGCTGTTATGCAGGGTACCGTTGGTGCGACCGCCAGCACTCAGCTCGCCTTCAGTCGCGCCAACGAAACAGACGCCGACCAAGCGGGCATGCGCACACTAGTGAACGCCGGATTTAGCGCTACGGCGATGCCCCGGATGTTCACCCGCCTTCAAGAGGTGCACCGGTTCTCTGGTAACGCCGTGCCCGAATTTCTGCGTACTCACCCGGTCACACAAAACCGAATCGCTGACACCAGTAATCGTGCACTGAGTATGCCGCAACCGAGCGTCTACAGTGATAGCACCGAATTTCTGATTGCCCGGGCACGAGTAATGGCCCACCTAGCCGATAAAGGTCGTACGCTGGAGGGCTCTAACCAACCCCTGAACGCTTACATACTGGCTGTCAAAGCTGAACAAGCAGAACGGGCTGAGTCACTCTGGCAACAGCTCAACCCAGCGCTGCGCCAGAGCCCCTGGTTGCAATTGACGCGTATCGAGCAGCTTGAAGCCAAGCAGAGCGAGGGGGCACAAAGCCTCAAAGCGGAGTTGCTAGACCTCTACCCCGATGACTATGCTGTGCAGCGCGCTCAAGTAGATTGGGCACTACAGGAGGGGCGAGTCGCGGACGCTGTTTGGGTTTTAAGGGACCTGACACGCGAGCATCCAGACAACCCCGAACTCTGGTACCAACTTGCCGAAGCCTCGGGGTTGGAGGCGGACCGCGTAGGCGTACACCGCGCGCGAGTGGAGTACTTTCTGGTGCGTGGAGACTACGATTTGGCGCTGCGCCAACTCGACTTTGCCCGCCGTGACGCGCGACGCCAACCGGATCAGCTAGAGTGGGTCAGTCAACGCGAGCTGGAGGTGCTCGCGCTACGTGATGAGGTCGACAGGCTTTTCAACTAGACGTTATCAGCCGATTTACTGAACGCTTGAGCCTACTGCGCCTGAAAGCTGAGCATACGCTCAAGTGGGCGCAGCGCATTCTGGCGCAGGTCAGAATCAACGAACACCTCTTCTTTACCCTGACGCAGACCATCGAGGATGTTTTGCAGACCGTTCATAGCCATCCAAGGACAGTGTGCACAAGAGCGACAGGTAGCACCTGAACCTCCGGTTGGTGCCTCAATGAAGGTCTTACCGGGCGCCGCTTGCTGCATCTTGTAGAAGATACCGCGATCAGTCGCAACGATCAGGGTCTCATTGGGAAGCTCTTGCGCTGCTTTGATGAGCTGGCTGGTAGAACCGACAGCATCGGCCAATTGCACTACCGCATCGGGCGACTCGGGATGGACCAGAATTGCCGCGTCTGGGTAGACCTGTTTAAGATCCAGCAAACCTTTGGCTTTGAACTCCTCGTGAACGATGCAGGCCCCATCCCAGAGGAGCATATCTGCACCAGTCTCTTTTTGAACATAAGTGCCTAAATGCTTATCTGGAGCCCAGATAATCTTCTTGTCCTGCTCAGCTAAGTGCTCGATAACCTGTACCGCAATACTCGATGTAACCACCCAGTCAGCACGCGCTTTTACCGCCGCTGAAGTATTGGCGTATACCACGACTTCACGATCGGGGTGCTGATCGCAGAACGCACTGAAATCGTCTACGGGACAACCCAGATCCAGCGAGCAAGTCGCCTCGAGGGTTGGCATCAGAATACGCTTTTCCGGACTAAGGATCTTTGCCGTTTCGCCCATAAAGCGAACCCCGGCAACCACCAGAGTAGAGGCGGAGTGTTTGGCTCCAAAGCGGGCCATCTCGAGCGAGTCAGCTACACAACCGCCGCTCTTCTCAGCGATAGCCTGCACCAAAGGATCGCAGTAGTAGTGTGCAACTAAGCAGGCATCCCGCGCTTTGAGCTCAGCGATAATCTCGTCGTTCAGCTGCTCTATTTGTGCCTCGGTCAGCTCATGCGGCAGGTGCTCTTTGGCAAAGTGTTCCTGCACAAGAATACGCTTATCGAGTTGTTCCTTACTGAGCATGATCAAATCCTGAGATATTTAAAAGCGGCGCTAGTGTACTAGAGCTGAGCAAGTCAAACTAGAGTCGCCCAAACTGGTTTGGAGCTAGCTCTGATAGCGAGTTGGATCGGCAAGGCCTGCATCGGCAAAGCCTTTCGCTCTCAGATGACAGCTATCGCAGTTGCCGCATGCCCGCCCATCGTCGTCGGACTGATAGCAAGAAACGGTAAGCGCATAATCCAGACCTAGCGCTGTGCCCTGCTGGATTATCTCTGCTTTTGTCAGGTCGATCAGCGGCGTCTCTATTTTGAACGGCTCACCAGTCACGCCATTACGCGTTGCCAGATTAGCCATCTGCTCGTAGGCAGCAATAAATTCGGGACGACAGTCTGGGTAACCCGAGTAGTCTACGGCGTTAACGCCGATAAAGATCGCATCTGCGTGCAGCACTTCGGCCCAGGCTAAAGCGAGCGAGAGAAAGATTGTATTGCGGGCGGGAACATAGGTAACAGGAATTCCCTCCTCGGCATCCGAGGGTACATCAATGCTGCTATCTGTCAGTGCCGAACCACCAAACTGTGCTAGATCAAGATTGAACACCCGGTGCTCCTTTGCACCCAATGATTTCACTAGAGCACGTGCGGCATTGAGTTCCGTCTGCGCACGTTGACCATAATCGAAACTCAACGCATAGCATTCGTAACCCTGGCTTGCAGCTATCGCCAGCACCGTCGCGGAGTCCAATCCGCCAGAGAGCAATACTACAGCTCGCTTATTCATCGGTTAAATCCTATCAACGGTTCTAGGAGTGACAGCTTTGCTACCAATAGCTACGCGATCGGCAGCTCTGCTGTTATCGACTCTGATAATTCCGTGCAAGGCCAGCAGCGGAACTCTTGGGATAATTCGCAATCAACTGCTCAAACGTCGATGTACGGGCAGCAACATCGCCCAATCGATCTTGAGCCACACCCAACTTGTACAGAGCGTCAGGACGCTTTGGGTGCTGACTAAACTGGTCGACCACCAGCTGAAAGGCTGCACGCGCTGGCTCAAGCTTCTGCTGCGCAAGCTGCACTTCACCAATCCAGTAGTGTGCATTTGCCAAACGATCACTTGATGGATAGGTTGCGACAAATCCCTCAAAGGCGGTCAGTGCCTCTTCAAATCGACGCTCGCGCACCAGAGCAAAGGCAGACGCATAAGCTTCGGAATCGCTCACAGCCGTTGCTGCAGGCGCTGGTGCGGCCGGCGCAGGCGCAGCTGCAACAGGCTGTTGTGACGGAGTCGGCTCAGTCGGCTCAGGTGCCGCAGCCGGAGCAGCCGGCTGAGGCGCGGGCGCCGCAGCCGAACCGCCACTGAGGATAAGCGCACTGAGGCGGCGATCCACATCACGGTAACGTTCAAGCTGCTCACGCTCGAGCTTCTGCACGCGATACTGCTGAGTCTCTATTTCCCCACGCAGCTGGCGTACTTCTGCCTGAAGCTGCTGAATCATCAGTACCAGCTCGCTCTGAGCAGACTGGGACAGAGATTCTGCTTGCACCAGACTTGAGGCAGCCAGTGCGACTACAAGGGTCAATTTCTTCATTAGCGGCTAGTGTAGCTCAGCTCTACGCGACGGTTCAGAGACCACTCGTTCTCAGTGTGGCCCAGCATCGCTGGCTTCTCTTCACCGTAAGAGATAGTTTCGATCTGGCCATTACTTGCACCGTTGACGATCAGCAGACGCGCAACAGCATTGGCACGAGACTCACCCAGAGCGATGTTGTATTCACGCGTACCGCGCTCATCAGCATGCCCTTCAAGGCGGACTTTTGCACTTGGGTTGTTGGCTAGGTAGCGCGCATGACCCTCGAGGTCTGCGAAGCCTTCCTGACGAACAACAGACTGGTCAAAATCAAAGTAGAACGTGGTGCGCAGGCGCGCAACATCAGCGTAGCTAGTGCCCGCCTGTACGTTGGAACCGTCAGCACCCTGTGTCTGTGCAGCGTTGTTAGCATCAGTCACATCTGCGCCACCGTCTGTAGTCGTACTCGTAGAGCTACAGCCAGCAATAAGTGCAACGGCAGCAGCGAGTGCTGCGGCACGAGTAAGGTTGATTGCACGCATGATTTTTCTCCCCGAAAAATGTTTTGTCGTTTGCTTTCTTATTTAGGTTTTTGCAAACCTTATTATGAGTGGTCTTAAACTATCGATTAACCCCTCATTTTTCAACTATTTGCCCCAAAAAGGGGCGATTTTTACGGCTGTTCGATTCCTAGGATAACCCAGTTAACACCCTCTTCGGTCGCAACCCGCCCCAGGTGCCAAATCTCTGAGAACTCGGAAGGCTCTTGTTCACCCTGCTCGCGGATCCAACCGTGGAAGTGAATACTGACTACAGTCTCAGCACGGCTCTGCTGGAAACCGACCAATTCCGCCATACAAGAGACCACTTCAGTCTGCTGCTGTTCTGGAAGGACTGCGCGGTTTGTCTTTAACTGCGCCAACAGCTCAGCTGAGGTGTACTCGGCAATCTCCTCCCAGTCCTGCGCATCCCAAGCGCGCTGCAACTGAGTGAAGTGCTCTGGCGCCTGTGCCAGAAAGGCATCTGCATCAAACCAATCAGGCGTCTCGACTACCCTGGTATCTTGCTCAAACTCAGCATCCCCCGACGCGGAGGGTGCTGAAGTCGTGCTCTGACGATACTGCTGCTGAGCGCTGGTGCTGTTGGCACTGTTGTTACCTGCGCCAGCATAGGCAGGCTCACGCCGTCCGCCCATCAGACGCATCAAAAAGAATATCGCCAACCCGATCAGTAGAATATCCATTAACTGAATACCCTCGAAGGCGCCGCCAAAAATCAACGCACCTAAAAGTCCGCCAGCAAGAAGACCGCCAAATAGACCACCCATACCCGGCTTAGCCGGTTGCGTAGCAGCACCACTTTTGGTGCCATCAGCTTTGGTTGTGCTGGTCTGCTTAGTGGGTGCAGGCGCTACTTTTTTCTGTGTACTGAAACTTTTACCCAGCGAAAAACCGCCGCCAAAGCGCTTCGCTTCAGCCTGCTGCGGCACTCCTAAAACCAACATCAATGAGAAACAGGCGATCAAAAAACTTTTCATGACAACTCCTTTGCACGTCGCTGCTTTAGATATCCAGAGATACGGCGAATCATCGCCAACAAGATTCCAGCAGCAATCAATAAAATTCCGGCCAAATGATACCCATGAAGGGACTCATTTAGGAAGAGGATAGCGAGTACTAAACCGAAAACAGGGATCAGATAAATGAATAAGCCGGCCGTTGCTGCGCCGATCTCAGCCACACCACGATTCCAGAAAAGGTAAGCTAAGATCGATGGAAAGATCGCTATGTAGCCAACCACAGCCCAAACCCATGTATTCCAGTGCGGCACCACCAAACCACCCTGCTCCCATATAGCGAAAGGCAGAAGGGCAACAACACCGAAGGCGACAGAGAAGCCGAAAAAACCGAACGGGCTGACTGTTGTCGGACGATGACGCAGCGTCACCGAGTAGATCGCCCAAGAGACCACTGCCACCATAACCCACAGATCTCCCGGATTCATCCGAAAACCCAGCAGGCGCGATAGCTCTGCCTTGGAGACGATTACTAATACACCGCTAATCGATAGGAGTATTCCCAGCCCCTGTAGGGCATTGACTCGCTCGGAGTAGAACATCCAGCTCAGTAGCAGGATCAACACCGGAATGATCGCCTGAAAGATCGCCGCATTACTGGCCGTGGTGCTCTCAACCCCCAGGTAGATCATGGTATTAAAGACAGCGACACTCCAGAAGGAGAGCCAACAGAGTATCGGTAGGTTCTGCCGCATCGCCGACCACTCGCGTCTGACCACCGGCCACCACCAGGGCAGTATCAACAGTAGCGCAACCAGCCAACGCAACAGCGCCAAGAGCAATGGATCAGTCTCAGGTGCGATTGCACGGGCACTAATAAAGTTACCGGCCCAGAACATCGGGGTCAGTATCAGCAGAAGGTAAGCCATCAGGCGTTAAAGCTCCGAATCCAGCGAAGTACGGGGTTGGGGTTGTCGTCTTGACCAGTCAGTACATAACTGAGCGTTTGATGATTCTCTAACGTCCAGAGCTGAGATTTCAAGTGCGCGTACTGACCACAAAAGAGCAACTCATCACCGAGTTTCAGCTCCAGCAACTCGCCGGGAGTCAACTGCACCTCAGCCTCTCTCTTATGCAGCAGGGCAAAGCACTCCAGATCTTTAGTCCGGTCATTAGGCCGCTTCATCAGAGCTCGCAAGTTGACGCTCTCTCCCGCTCTGATAGCGGCAGCTAGGGCTGGTGTCTGCTCATCGCTAATAATGAAGCTGCGGCTATCCACGCGTGCGTCGCCAACTGCATCTGAGATACGGTTAATCAATGTATGTGACCACACCTCATCCATCTGACGCAGGCGCTCAAAAAAAAGCCCCAAGAGCGGCGTACGCAGGTGTGCCAGGATCTGAATAGCGACAGTATGCCCAGGCTGCATCACGTAATCTGCATTTGAGTTGTCGAATATCAATCGGTTCGCAGCGTGATTCTGGCGCACCACGGTGGTCAGCTTGGGATTTAGCTCACGTGCAGTCATCAGGATTGAGAGGTTATCTGCATCATCTGGGGTACCGGCGATGATACCGACAGCATCAGCAACGCGGGCGGCTTCGAGTGTTACCGCTTCTGTTCCCACACCCTGCACATAGTCACACCCCTCTTCGACTCGCATTGCATCAGGCTCAATGATTGTGATCTCAGTCTGATCCCCCGCCATCGCGCGCGCCAATGCTTGCCCAAAACGACCATAACCACAGAGCACCCAGCGCCCTTTCGCATGTTTATAGATACTCGAGAGCGGCCGGTGGTCAGGGTTCAGGAGCCAGTCGATAACCAGATGCTGGTGCGGATGGCGCACGGCTAAGCCGAGATAGTCCGCGAACTCTTTGAACGGGTCGATCACGAGATCAGTACCGAAGGAGGCGAGATTCGCCGTCGTTACCTGATTCTCACTGCGGCTAATCACCAGGCGCTGCGGCATCACTAGCTTGCTCGCAATCGCGATCGCGAGGTTGACGTTATCTCGATCGGTCAGCGCCAACACACCAAGACAATTTGATTTACGCAGGCCAGCCATATCGAGATTGTCGGGCAACGACGCATCAGCACAGAGGCTGTACGCGGGCAGCGCCCACTCCTCGAGCTCAACACTGTCGATGCGCTCTTGGCGTATATCGATTACCACTGAGCGAATCCCGCGGCGCTCAAGTCCCAACACCACTTCACGGCCTGTCGTGCCGTAGCCACACACCAGATAGAAAGGCTCCTGCAGGGCCTTCACCTTCTGCGCAAAGCGGCGCGAGCGCATCAAACGCAAAAAGCCATTGTCCTGCAAGATCGCCAGTGACGAACCGATCGCATAGAGCCAAGCGATAACCGTGGCGTAGATGCAGACCAACGTCCACATGCGTTGACCCGGTGTAAATGGATAAGGAACTTCACCAAAACCGATGGTCGACCCCATAAACGAGACGAAGTAGAAGGCGTGGAAGAAATCCATGCGCCAGGGCTGTCCCTGGTCATCAACTCCAGGAATCAAAACCAACCCCAAAGTTGAGACGGCGTAAACTGAAATCAGCACGATCAGCGGCATACGCAGCCGCCGCAGCATCACGTAGAGAAGCGCATTCATGCTTTAGCGGCGCACCAAAACTGTTTCGATAACCAGCAGCACGACTGAAATAATGTTAGCCACAAGTGCGCCAGCTGCAAACGAAACCACGCTGGCCATCGCATCACCGGTCATTCCCGCTGCGGCAATATGGGCGTAATAGCCCCAAATGGCCCCCGCTGCGATCAACTGCAGATCAGCCACCAGACTGGTCGCCAACATCAGCGCCCCGAGGTGACTGCGATCACCAAATTTGAGCACGGTACAAACGAGAGACACTACAATAGCGAAGAAGAGTTCCAGCACTTCGTGGTGCGCCGGATTGTCGACATCACCCACAACAAAGCCGACGTTTAGGGTCAGCGCCAGTACGATAAAAAAGGCAAAAATAACCTTTTCACGATTCATTCGAATCTCCTTATTGGACTTAGACACCAAGACTACACCAGATAATCTGTTACAGCATCTGGGTAAACTGCTGTTTTTGGTGGAATTAAGCTGACAAATTGCTCAAACTAGGCGGTATCATTTTTATTGGCCGCTGATCAGCTATGGAACCACAAACAGCAGCAACAACCACCGCTGACACTGACTTTCTTTCGAGCACCTTCATACTCGGTAACGTAGGTGCACCCTTCGTCATCGGTCTGGCCGTCGGTTACTTTGCGAAAAAGATGCTAAAACTAGCGCTTCTTATCGGCGGTGGCGCACTGATTCTAATGTTTGCCGCCGAGAATTACGGTATCGCCACCGTCAGCGATGAGAGCATCGAACAGGCCGCAACCGCAGCGACCGAGTTTGCTAGCCAATCCGGCAGCTTCCTCATGGATCGCCTCTCCACCTTCACCGCCCGAGGCGCCAGTGCCACCACCGGTTTCCTCATCGGTTTAAAACTCGGCTAGCCGAAGCATAGTATTCGATTCTAGTTTTTCCGCTTAGCACAATCTCAAAAGAATTGGCGC
>JAYQBD010000003.1:32677-48479 GCA_038137135.1 Oceanospirillaceae bacterium
GCAGAATTCCTGCTCCGAGGTCAAAGGAAATTCATAACCATTTCAGCTGAAAACTAGAAACTCTAATCTCTGACCTAATCTTTTCAGAGCCTCGCTCGTATACAGTAGAAGTTGGAATAGGAGTTGTCTGTGAAGCTGTTAAACATCTTTGTTACCACGATTGCGATCTCTACTGCTCCGTTTATCTCTGCGGCAGAGGTGATCAAGAGCGAACTCGATCAGCGCGAATACCGAGTCATCGAACTTGATAACCGAATTAAAGTTGCGCTGGTATCCGACGAGCGTCTGCAAAAAGCTGCTGCTTCACTGAGCGTAGGTGTGGGCTCTAACGCGAATCCTCGGGGCCGCGAGGGGCTCGCCCACTTTCTCGAGCACATGCTTTTTCTCGGTACAGAGAAGTTTCCTGAGGTCGACGCCTACCAAAGCTTTATTAGTGCTAACGGCGGTAGCCACAATGCGTTTACCGCTTACGACAACACTACCTACTTCTTTGACATCAAAGCGGACACACTAGAGCCAGCACTCGATCGATTCTCACAGTTCTTCATCGCCCCACTCTTTACACCAGAATACGTCGAGCGAGAACGCAAAGCGGTGCATTCGGAGTTTGAGTCGAAGCGTTTGGAGGATGGCCGACGCAACTATGTAGCCGATAAGCTACTGATGAACCCCGACCACGCCTGGTCAATGTTTACCGTCGGCAACCTGGATACGCTGTCGAACGATGCCGACAATCCAATCCGCCCGGACCTTATCGAGTTTTACGAGCGCTACTACTCGGCCAACCTGATGACCGCCGCGCTCATCGGACCGCAATCAATCGACCAGCTCGAGCAACTGGCTACCAACTACTTCGGTCCTATTGAAGACCGAGATGTTGAACCCTACATTGACCGACTGCCGCTCTATGATGAGCAGCAGTTGCCTCTACAGCTGGACGTAAAAACTGTCAAAGCGATGCAGCAACTGAGCATCGCCTTTCCGCTGCCGGAGCGAACGCCTCACTGGAGGACCAAGCCCCTCTACTACATCGCAAACCAGCTCGGTTATGAGGGTGAGGGCAGTCTGCTCTCCTATCTCAAAGCACAAGGCTGGGCTGAGAGCCTAGGCGCTTGGATAGGTATAGATCTCGATAACCAGAGTCGTTTTGATATCAACATTGATCTGACACCCGAGGGCCAACAGAATGAAGCGAAGATCATAGAGGCGCTGTTCGCCAAGTTGGAACTGATGCGTCAAGAGGGGCTGCAGCAGGCACTATACGATGAGCAACGCCAGCTCGCCGAAATTGACTTCCGTTTTCAACAGCCGGGCGAACCCTCGCATGAAGTAACACGGTTTGCGCGCATGCTAGCCGAGTATCCCGCCGAAGAGCTGCTGCACGCAGGGTATCTGTTTGAGCAGTTCGATCCACAACAGATCAGCACCTACCTCGATTTGATGCGGCCTGAGCGCATGATTCTGTCACGCTACTCCGATCAGGCGCAGACCGACGCAACCGAAGCCTTCTACGGCATTGAGTACCGCATCTCGAAACCTGATAAGAGCCTGATAGCTGAGTGGCAAACACCTGAGCAGATCGACGCACTGCAGATCAAAGCGCTCAACCCCTTTGTAGCAACCGCTTTCGATATGAAACCGGGAGACATTGCTGAGAAACCGCAACGCTTGGTGGAGACCGATCTACTCGAAGTATGGCATCTACAAGATCGAGACTTCGGTCAGCCTCGAGGCGCTATCAACCTAGCAATTTTCACACCGCAGGTTACTGCGTCTCCACAAAATGCAGTCGCGAGCACCCTGCTAACCCGAATGCTTAAAGAGCTGGCAAACGAGACACTCTATGATGCCGCCTTAGCGGGACTCGAAGCGGACCTTTACCCACACCTGCGAGGCCTGTCCATCAAAGTCAGCGGCTATGATGACCGCCTACCCGCACTGTTTGAAGCAGAGCTCGACTCCCTCAACACACCGCTTACTGACATCGCTCTATTTGAGCGTCTCAAACAGAGCTATGCAGAAGAGCTTGCCAACAGCCTAAAAGATAAACCGTACAACCGCACTTTCGCGCTGCTATTCGATAATCTGATGGAGGGTTGGAGTGTTGAGGAGAGATTGGCAGTCCTTCCAGACGTCAGTCTGGAACAGCTCAATCAGCAGCGTGACCGCCTGCTCGCTGAAGGTAGCCTCAAACTTTTCGTTCACGGCAACCTGACGGAATCAGAGGCGCAGAATCTCGCTCAGATGGTAGAGGCCCAATTCAGTCAGATGCAGCCTATCCCTGCTCCGCAACTTAAAGTGGAGCCACTGAGTGAGACGCGAGAACTGCAAGTCAGCGTTGATCACACAGACACAGCACTGCTGCTCTACTTGCAGGGCAGCAATAAGAGCTTAGAGCAACGAGCAGAGATTTCGCTGTTAAACGAGATGCTCTCGGCACCCTTCTACACCAGTCTGAGAACAGAGCAGCAACTCGGATATATCGTATTCAGTAACTATCTGCCGATGAGCGAGCAACCGGGCATCGCTTTGGTCGCGCAATCACCGGTCGCGAACAGTGCTGAGCTGCGCGCAGCGTTCCAAGCATTCCTTGACGACTGGCGTAGAGATCTGCCGAACCTTCTGGAGCAACGCTTAGATGAGTTCAAAGCTAGCTTGGCGTCACGTATCAGCACGCCTTCACAACGCCTCAGTGATGAGACCGCGAGACTGTGGCGTGAGATAGACCGCGATAATCCTAGCTTCGATACCCGTGAACAACTGTTGCAGGCGTTGAATGAAGTTGACGCCGCTTCACTGTTGCAACGTATTGATGAGCTGCTAGAACGGCGCGCCTGGGTTGAGACCAATAGCGTCGTCGCCCAAAACTAATTAGGCGTCGGGGAAAGGCAGCTGGTCAAGCTCAGGGATTGGCGAGAAGGGTGAGATCAGCTCAGTTTCAAAAATCTCAAAGCTGGGCTTGGATGTTCGCTCATCCTCTGGCCATGGGGGCAGCTCTATGCTGCCCGCGCCCTCAAGCCCCACTCTGTAGTCCAGATCGATTTGGGCCAGTACCTGCTCCTCATCTGCCACTCCGTTTGTCTTAGCCTGGTAAAGCAGCCACTCAGGCTCCAACGGTGCTGCCTGGGGTTCAAACAGAATCCACTCGGGTGGCTGGTTTGCAATCAATGCTGGCTCACCCGGAGGAACGATGGTTGGCGTCGGAAGTTGCTTGGGTGAAGGTAGGATTTCCAGCATAGGCGGCAGAGGATCCTCACCCGCCACGACTGACCTATACTCTTGCGAGTCCGGAACGTAGTAATCTTCGCGCAGCAGTAGGCGTTGATCATATTGACGCGCGAACTCCGCAGCGAGCGGGTCCTCTGCCAGATCTATATCGGGGGTATCATCCGCGGCGATCGTTGGCTGCAAGCTGATCAAACAGATCGCAGCTAGCGATATCGCGCATCGCCAACCGGTGTGTTCGCGCGCGCTTGGGCCCGGCTTAGATAAACTCCATCGGATAGATCGACTCGGCATAGAGCGCCAACTCCTCCAAAATCATTCTCTGCTGATCAGTAGTCGCAGGGTCCGCCGCCAGTCGATTCATCTCGGCATAGAGGGCTTCAAAGCTGAGATGGCCATTTTCGCCTGTTAGCAGTTTCTGACTGCGGTACTCCTCCCAGCGCTGACTCTCCTCTTCCGACAACGTATGCGGGTAGTTACGCGCTTTGTAGCGCAACAACATCTCCTCCAAACGCGTGTCCTGAAATGGCAGATCCAGTGTAGCTAGGGTATCGGCATCAGCCGCGCGAACTTTATCCATCAGTTTCTTGTCATCAGCACTGAAAAAACCACCCGAATAGATCGCTAGATCCGGGTCAGACTCAGGTTCACGCTGCTCATCGTAGATCGCTTGAACCTTTTGGATTAAACCGGGCGCATTGCGCAGCATCGCAAGATGTCGGCGACAAGTCTCTCCATCTATCTGAAAGCGGCTCGCCTCGTCGGCACTGAGCATATTTGCCGGAGCCAGAATTGGGCAGCGGTTCGCATGCACCGCCTTCAGCGCAATCTTCGGTGAACCCTCAGGCAACTGATCATGACGAGTAAATAGCAAGTGGCGCAGCTCCTCAGGCGGCAGATCAAAGAGCGGCTGAGGGTCAGCGCGCAGGTCCCAAACGAGCGTCGCATTAGGATTACCCGGCTGGCTAACGATTGGCGCTACTAGGGCGAGATTTCCCTGCTCAATCGGATACTTCGATGAGACATGCAGGATAGGCTTCATACGCTCCGTATCAAGCATCGCCTGCACCCGCTGTTTAGTTCGGTTCTGCAGCACATAATCGTAGAGTTTCGGCTGCGCCTGCTTGACCAACTTAGCCACAGCGATGGTTGCCAATACATCGGAGAGCGCATCATGCGCCTGAGCGTGATCGAGTCCGTTGGCTGCAGTCAGATCCTCAAGTCTGAGGCTCGGAGTACCATCTTCGTACTGAGGCCAATTTATACCGTCGGGACGCAGTGCACGGGTCAAGCGCAACATGTCGATAATGTCCCAACGTGAACAGCCGTTCTGCCATTCACGAGCATAGGGGTCAAAGAAGTTACGGTAGAGGGTGTTGCGGGTTACCTCATCATCGAATCGCAGAGAGTTATAGCCGACTGAACAGGTACCGGGACGTGCCATCTGCTGATGAATCAGATCAATGAACTCCGTCTCCGGATACCCCTCATCCAGCGCTTTTTGTGGCGTAATACCGGTAATTAGGCAAGCCATTGGGTGCGGTAACAGATCATCAGCCGGTCGAGCGTAGATAACTAATGGGTCCTCAATTAGGTTGAGCTCAGCGTCCGTGCGCACGCCAGCAAACTGCAGCGGCCGATCGCGCCGAGTATCAGTGCCAGAGGTCTCATAATCGTGCCAAAAAAATGTATCTATCTGCCCGCCGGCCATGTCATTTCCTATTCAATCAACTCTGTTCGCGTGATAATGCGCTCAAAATAATGCGTAAAGAGTATCAGGCGTAACTGCGTCTGGCTAAGAGTACCCCGTTTTAAACATCAAATTATTGAGTACCAACATGTCGACTGAAGATAACGCGCCCTGCCCCTGCGGCTCAGAGAAAGCACTCAAACAGTGCTGCGGGCCATTTTTAAGCCAAGAGCGCCTCGCTCCCACAGCAGAGCAGCTCATGCGCTCGCGCTACAGTGCATTTGCTCTAGGTGCAGCAGACTACTTAATCTCAACACTTGCTCCAGAGCGGCGCTCCCCCAACGAGCGTCGGATGCTGGAGCAGGAGTTGCGCCAGACTCAATGGGTCAAACTGGAGATCGTCGATACGCTGGCGGGTCGTGCAACGGACGCTACCGGTGTGGTCGAATTCAACGCCTACTTTATCGCGCCCTCCGGTGCTGGCTGTCTGCATGAGCGCTCTAACTTTCGCAAAGAGGGCGAAAAGTGGTTCTATGTTGATGGCCAGGTTGAGGTGAGCAAATAGCGATAAATAGCCAAAAAAAGAGGCGCCCACTTTCGCAGACGCCTCTCTTCAGATTCTTCGGCGAACGCCTTAGAACATATGCAGACCGCCGTTCACGGAGAAGTCTGCGCCGGTGATGTAACCTGACTCATCATCTGCAAGAAACGCGACAGTACGGCCGATCTCATGCGGCTGGCCAAAGCGGCCGACAGGAATAGTTGAAGTAATCGAATCCTGGATCTTCTGATCAATCTTGGCAACCATCGCAGTCATGATGTAACCGGGTGATACAGTGTTAACCGTTACGCCTTTGCGAGCGACTTCCTGCGCCAGCGCTTTGGTGAAACCGTGAATACCCGCTTTGGCAGCAGAGTAGTTTGCCTGACCAAACTGACCTTTCTGTGCGTTTACAGAAGAGATGTTAATGATACGGCCAAAGCCCTTGTCGAGCATCGGATTGATCACCAAACGGGTCATATGGAACATCGAGTCTAGGTTTGCAGAGAGCACCTCGTCCCACTGTTCCCAGCTCATTTTCTTAAACATACCATCGCGCGTGATACCGGCATTATTCACCAGCACATCAACGCTACCGCCCGTCAGCGACTCAACGGTTTCGATACATTTCGCACAAGATTCCGCATCAGTTACATCGCCGTAAGCGACCTCAATTTCGTAACCATCTTTACGCTGCTCTTCCTGCCAGGCTTTGGCTTTGTCGTGGTTACCACCTGAGTTGTATCCTGCGACAACTTTGAAACCTGCATCTGCAAGTTCACGACAAATAGAAGTACCCAGTCCACCGGTACCACCGGTTACTAGTGCGATTTTTTGGCTCATAGCTTTTTAACACCCCATGGTTTGAGTAAGACAGGTACTCCTTACCTGCCTGAAAGTTAGCGGAAGCTCCCTAATCCCTGAGTCTCTTCGCCGGTTTAAACTACCTTCGAATAACAAGAACTATGCCAACCTGACGAACCTTGTCAGGCTCCGCAAACCACTCTTAACGGGGTCTGTAGCGTGCCTTTGTCAGCATTGCTGCGCTATTGTAGTGCAAGCCTAAGAAAAATTCGCACTAGAATGCAGCATTTTTGTGACACTAACATGACACTCAGTTGAAGGGGATTCGACTTTCAGCCAGAGACTCTATTGCTGGACTTCTCGAATCAAGCGGCCCTGCACGCGCAGCATCCAGAACCAGGCGAAGAGCGCAGTCAGTGCATTTGCAACGACCAGCGCCACAAACATCCCCTTGAGCTCGAACAGATGGTTACCCAGCCAACCGAGCGGTACATAGAGGATAAACAGTCGCACCAGACTGATGCGCAAGGCACGCAGTGGCTGGTGTAGTGCATTGAACGTTGAGGAGGAGAGAAAGGTCGCCGCCTGAAAACCAAACCCCAAGGGCACAACCAAAATCCACAGTGTCAGCCAACGCAGTACTTCAGGGTCATCTGTAAAGAGCTGTGCCACCCAACCTGCTGAAAGTGCCAGCAGTAGATAAACAAGCAACTGCCATATCAGCGCAAATTGGATCGCACTCTGATAGGCACCCTGCACTCGGTGTATCAATCGGGCACCAAAGTTTTGCGAGATAAACGGTGGTAGCGTCATCGAAAGCGCTAGACAGACAAGTAGAGAGAGCGACTCCAGACGATTACCGACACCGAAGGCGGCTACTGCCTCTGGACCATGACGGGCAACAACCGCGGTGAGCACGCCATTGGCGACTGGAGTCATCATATTAGAGAGCGCTGCGGGCAGGCTGATGCGCAGAACAGAGCGCCAGTTATCCCAGATATCGGGCCAGCGCAGCCACTCGAGCAGCAACAATCCCTTCAGACGTTTCAGTAGATAAAGCGCCACAAACGAAGTACTTGCCCAAGCGATCAAACTGGCCAAGGCGGCACCTTCAATTCCCAACGCCGGAACTGGCCCCCAACCAAAGATAAGGATGGGATCAAGAATAAAATTCATCACCGATGAGCCGAGCATGATCACGGCTGTAATACGGGTATCACCTGAAGCTCGGAAAGTGGCGTTGCACACCATATTCAGCACCATAAAGATCGATCCGAAGAACCAGATACTCATATACCCCTCTATCAGCGGGTAGAGGGCATAAGGTGCACCCAAGAGCTGCGCCAGAGTCGGGAGTAAAAACTGTCCGAGCAGACCTACAAGGGCCGTGATCAAAATAGCCATTAGGTAATTATCAGTCGCTACCCGAGCTACACGTGCGGTTTGACCGCTGCCAATTAATCGCGCGAGGGTCGCTGAAGTACCAACGCCTAGCCCGATCGCCAAGCTCGTAACGGAAAAACTGATTGGGAACGTAAACGATAGTGCCGCCAAGGGATCGGTACCCAACTGCCCCACAAACCAAGCATCCGCAAGGTTAAATAGCATCAGACTGACCATGCCGAACATCATTGGCACGGTCATACGCACCAGGGTCGGTCGGATCGGATCTTGAATCAGGTCGGGTGCGTTGCTCATTCCGCTCTTGCTAGCTTATCGAAAGTGAATCGGCACCACCCGTCCATTAGGTGACCCCAAGTAAAGATGGGTAGAATAACGACCTTAGACGATGGAGGCACCCTTTTTGAACCTACTTCTACTCGAACCCGCAGATTTTGTTGCAGAAAATCGAGTTCTACTCAGCGGCCGACGCCTCAAACATATGTTGGAGGTGCAGCGCGTTGAACAGGGCGACCAACTGCGTACCGGTGTAGTTAATGGTCGACGCGGCCACGCCCTCGTTGAATCGATCAACACGTCCGAGGCGCGACTCTCTGTCGAGCTAACTCATGATGCACCAAGCCCTTTGCCTCTGACTCTGGTATTGGCCCTGCCCCGACCCAAAATGCTCAAACGCATCCTGCAAAACTGTGCAACCTTGGGTATTAAAGAGATCTTTCTGATCAACGCCTATCGTGTCGATAAGAGCTACTGGTCCACCCCGATACTGCAACCGGAGAGTGTTGACGAGCTGTTCAAGCTTGGACTGGAGCAAGCGGGCGATACCTTGATGCCAAGATTACATCTACGTAAGCGCTTCAAACCCTTTGTCGAGGATGAGCTTCCAGCCTTGGCTGAAGGTAAACGTGCACTCATTGCTCACCCCTATGATGCATCCCCCTGCCCGGAACCCAGCCTAGATCAATCCTTGGTGGCGATTGGTCCAGAGGGCGGTTTTATAGCGTACGAAGTTGAGCTGATGCAGCGCCAAGGCCTCTCTGCGTTTCACCTCGGGGAGCGAATACTGCGCGTTGAAACAGCGATCCCTGTTATAGCAAGCCGAATTTTTCCGGTCATTTAGAGATATCAAATGAGAATCATTAACATTTAGGTTGACAGTCTAAATATAAATGATAATCTTTCTCATTATCGTTTACGTTATCTTTATTGGAGAGCAAGATGTCTGTTGTTTCAACTAAGCCACTGTCTACTGTTTTTGCTATTAGTTCCCTCGCAGTCCTCACCGCAGCCCCACAGGCGAGCCTGGCGGATGAAGTTAATATCTACTCCTACCGTCAAGAGTTCTTGCTGCGCCCTCTACTGGATGCGTTCAAAGAGAAGACGGATATTGATGTAAACATCATATACGCGTCCAAAGGCCTGATAGAGCGAATCGAAAATGAGGGGCGCAACACCCCGGCTGACATTCTGTTAACCAGTGACATTGGCCCCCTACACGACGCTAAAGCGCGTAACCTACTGGCTAAAATAGACTCAGCAGAGATTAACGCCAACGTTCCTGCACAGTACCGTGATGACGATGGTACCTGGGTGGGTCTGACTGCACGCAGCCGTATCATCTACACATCTAAAGAGCGTGTCGCAGAAGGTGAGATCGGCAGCTACGAAGATCTGGCAGACCCCAAATGGGCGGGTCGCATCTGTACTCGCAGCGGTAAGCACTCCTACAACCTGTCACTTATTGGCTCGATTATTGAGCACAAGGGTGAGGCCGAAGCTGAAGCCTGGTTGGAAGCGGTGAAGGCTAATCTGGCACGCAAGCCTCAGGGTAACGACCGTGCACAGGTTAAGGCAGTAAAAGAGGGGCAGTGTGACGTAGCCCTGGGTAACAGCTACTACTTCGGTGCGATGCTCACAAACGAAAAAGAGCCAGAACAGAAAGAGTGGGCCAACTCGGTTAACCTGCTATTCCCTAACCAAGCCGACCGAGGAGCGCACATGAATATTTCAGGTGCAGCTATCACAGCAAATGCACCCAATCCCGAATCAGCTCAAGCGTTGCTGGAGTTTCTGACATCCGAGGAAGCGCAGCGTATCTACGCAGAGGTTAATTACGAGTTTCCTGTGCGTCCCGGTGTTGCACGTTCAGCGCTGATCAACGAGTATATGGGCGAATTCAAAGCCGATGAGGTTAGCCTGACGCGCGTTGCTGCCAACCGCAGTGCTGCAGCGAAAATGGTCGACCGTGTCGGATTCGATAACTAACTGAAAAGGGCTTAAAGCCTAAGCAAGGCCCGGGGCATTAACACTCCGGGCCACTTTATATGCAGACCATTGAAACCAAGCTAAACACTCAGGCTCCGGCAGTGCGCACTGCAGGACTGCGCTTACCCAGTAATTGGACCGCTCTAGGTTGGCTGGTCGCGTTACTTGTAATTATGCCCATAGCGGCGGTTATCTGGCTGGCATTCAACCCCAGCGAGAATATCTGGCCTCACCTCATTAGCTCCGTGCTGCCAGTGTATGTGGAGTCGACTCTGCTGTTACTGGCTGGCGTCGGCGCGCTATCGCTCTTTATTGGCGTCTCTACCGCTTGGCTCGTGACCCTCTGCAACTTTCCGGGGCGCCGAGTGTTTGAGTGGGCGCTACTGCTCCCATTTGCCATCCCCGCTTATGTGATCGCCTACATCTACACTGATCTACTCGAGTATGCAGGACCGGTGCAGAGCGGATTGCGTGAGTTCTTTGGTTGGAGTAGCGCACGCGATTACAGCTTCCCAGAGATACGATCGCTCGGCGGTGCTGTGCTGATGCTCAGCCTGGTGCTCTACCCCTATGTTTACCTGCTGGCACGCTCCAGCTTTCTCGAGCAGTCGATCAATATCCGTGATGCCAGCCGTACGCTGGGTTGCAGCGCCTGGCAGAGTTTCTTTCGCATCTCGCTGCCCGTTGCACGTCCAGCAATTGCTGTGGGCTTGGCGCTGGTTGCGATGGAGACACTCAACGATTTCGGAACCGTAGATTTCTTCGCGGTTAAGAGTCTCTCTGCCGGTATTTACGATGCTTGGCTTAACATGTCCAACCTGGGTGCGGCAGCACAGATCGCCACATTGATGATGCTGTTCGTGGTGCTATTTATCTGGCTCGAGCGCACCAGCCGAGCGAAAGCCAAGCAGTTCAGTGGCGCTGATCGCTTCAAACGCCTTGAGCGCTACAATCTTAGGGGTGGTAAAGCCGTAGCAGCGACTCTACTCTGTTTGGCCCCGGTTCTTTTCGGTTTTTTGGTCCCTCTGGCCGAGCTGGGCAGTATGACGCTGAACCACCTAGATCAGTTCAGTGATTCGCGCTTTCTACAGCAGGCAAGCAACTCCTTCCTGCTCTCCAGCGGAGCCGCCATCTTTACGGCTATCCTTGCACTACTGCTCGCCTACTCTCAGCGCCTTAACCCAAACCTTACCGGGCTCAGGTTTGCAGCAAAACTAGCGCACTTGGGTTACGCCCTGCCAGGTGCAGTCTTGGCCATCGGCGTAATTATCCCGTTCGCTGCCTTCGACAATACGCTCGATAGCTGGATGCGCGACACCTTTGATATCTCCACAGGGTTGCTCCTGAGTGGTACCCCATTTGCGATTCTATTCGCCTACTCCGTGCGCTTTCTCGCGGTATCCTCAGGTAGCATTGAAAGCTCTCTAGCTAAAGTGACGCCAAGTATGGATATGGCTTCGCGCTCCCTAGGGGCGAACTCCTTTGATACACTCAAGCGCGTGCATCTGCCGCTGATTCGCACCGGTCTGCTAACCGCATTACTGGTGGTGTTTGTCGACTCAATGAAGGAGTTGCCCGCGACGCTGATCCTGCGGCCGTTCAACTTCGATACCTTGGCAACAGCGGTTTATCAGTTTGCGTCTGACGAGAAGCTAGAAGCGGCAGCGCCGGGCTCGCTTCTTATCGTATTAGTGGGAATCATTCCGGTGATTCTGCTAAGCCGTACGATTACCGCAACGCGCGATGCGTCTTAACTACTATTTGGGCAGCTCGACGGGTAGCTTGTAAGCGTTCTAAGCAGATTTTGAGAAGATCAATGGACGGTGGACGTTCACATGCACACCGACATGCTGCCCGGTCTCAAACTGACTAATACCCTGTTCTGCTACCTGTAGAGTCCTACCAGAGCGAGTGCGTAGATGATAAAGCGTGTGTATCCCTTGAAACTCAATCTGCTCGATCAGACAGGGAGCATCGAGCTCTTCCGTAAGCGCTAAATCGAGCGGACGTAGATAGATACTTACGGTCTCGCCCACTGCTGCTTGCACCGGTTCAGCAAACTCGATCACACCTAATTCAGTCTCTAGACAGGCTTCATCGCAGACTAGGCCGTCGATCAGCGCCCCCATACTCAGGAAGCGCGCAATTTGCGGCGTGGCCGGCTGGTAGAACAGTTCGGCTGGCGAGCCCCACTGATGGATAGTGCCGCCAATGATGACGCCTACTTTATCACTGAGCGTAAACGCCTCCTGCTGATCATGGGTCACCAAGATAGCCGCAATACCCTGACGCTTGAGAATCTGCTTCATCTCCAGCGATAACTGGCGACGCAGATCCGCATCTAGGTTCGAAAAGGGCTCATCGAGCAACAAGAGATCAGGCTTGGGGGCTAGGGCTCTAGCCAAGGCAACACGCTGCTGTTGACCGCCAGAGAGTTCATGCGGGTAGACCTCAGCTTTGTCGCTCAGACCAACCAGAGCGAGCATCTCGTGAACGGTCGCATCCCGCTCGCTCTTGTCGACTCCGTTCAGACCGAACGCTACGTTGCCAGCGACACTCAGATGCGGAAACAGCGCGTAGTCCTGAAACACCATACCAATACCGCGGGTCTCTGGAGGAACCATAACGCCGCGGGCACTGATAGCCTGACCTTTTAGCTCGACCGTGCCACTATCGGGCTCAAGAAACCCTGCGATTGCGCGCAGTGCCGTAGTCTTACCACAGCCACTCGCACCGAGCAGACAGGCGATTTCGCCCTGCTGCAGTTCGAAACTGAGTCCTGGAAGAATTGTAGTCTTACCCAGCGTGCAGTGAACATTGTTTAGGCGCAGAAGCGGCGCGTTAGACACAAAATATCCCTAATGGTCGGAGGTGTTAGACGGATTGTAAATGATATTGATTATCAATTAGAACTTTTTAACAGCTTATTTAGATAAAAGTCCCAATCAAACAGATGGCCAGGGTCCGTTTTACGACCGGGGGCGATATGCTGATGACCCGTTATCCGCTCTTTAGTGATAGCGGGATAGGTTTCCATCAATGCCTCTGACACCCGAATCAACTGTTTATACTGTGCTTGGGTGTAGGGCAGATCATCGGTTCCCTCTAGCTCTATCCCAATAGAGAAGTCATTACAGTTATCGCGCCCATCATAGCAGGATGCACCGGCATGCCAGGCGCGCTTATCAAAGGGCACAAACTGTGTAATCTCACCGGATCGGTCGATCAGCAAATGCGCCGACACCTCGAGACCGCGAATCTGCTGAAAATAGGGGTGGGCATCCCAGTCGAGTTGATTGGTGAACAGTTGCTCTATGGACGCCGAGCCAAACTGCCCCGGCGGTAGGCTAATGTTGTGAATAACCAGCAACGAGATCTCTCCCTCGGGGCGCTCGTTGAAGTTCGGCGAGGGGAGAAGGCGTACCCCCTGCAACACACCCTGATCGATACCGAGCTCAGTTTCACGCTCAAACAACACCTAGCTCCTTAACTTTTGCAGTACGAATCCCGTACAATGCGCCCAGTTTATTGACCGCCAGCGAGACTGTAAATGCAAACCTTAGATCAGCTTAAACCCGCCATCATCGCCAACGTAGAGGCTGCAATCGCCGAAGATATAGGCTCGGGTGACATCACTGCAGAGTTGATCCCCGCGGAAGAACAGGGTGAAGCACGCATTATCACGCGTGAGCAGGCGGTGATTGCTGGCACGGCTTGGGTTGATGAGGTTTTCCGTCAAGTTGATCCTGAAGTTGTTGTGAGTTGGCAAGTTAAGGATGGCGACCGGGTAGAGCCAGATCAAACGCTATTTACACTCAAAGGTCGTTCACGCAGCCTACTAAGCGGTGAACGAGCTGCCCTAAACTTCCTTCAGACCCTCTCCGGTACCGCTACAGTTGCGGCGCAGTATGCGGACAGAGTTGCCGAGACAGCGGTGCGCCTTCTGGATACGCGTAAAACCATTCCTGGCCTGCGCCTGGCGCAAAAGTATGCTGTGACCTGTGGCGGTTGTTATAACCACCGTATCGGGCTGTTTGACGCCTTCCTGATCAAAGAGAACCATATCCTCGCCAGTGGCGGCATAGCAGCCGCAATCAGCACGGCCAAAACTAACCATCCGAGCAAACCTGTCGAAATTGAGGTGGAGGGGTTCGGCGAGCTTAATGAGGCGCTGGACGCTGGCGCGGATATCATCATGCTGGATAACTTTACGCCAGAACAGATGGTCGAGGCTGTCGCAACCGTAAATGGCCGAGCAAAGCTCGAAGCATCAGGCAATATCACCGATGCTACCTTACTGGATTACGCCAGGACAGGTGTGGACTACATCTCGATTGGTGCGCTCACCAAACACTGCCGCGCAATCGACCTCTCCATGCGGTTACTTTAAGCGACCGCATTAGCAAGATAACTATCGAAAAGAGCCGCTCCCAGTGGGCTAATCGGCTCTTGAGGACTCGGCAGTCGACCCGTCTGTGCTTCCACAATTCCAAGCAAGCGCCGCCCTAAACCCTGACCACGATAGTGGCGGCGCACAAAGATATACTCAATTTCAGCTTCAGCCGTATAGCGCACAAAACCAAGCGTGGTGTTGGCATTTTTGAAGGTGATCACACCGGGCTGATGGTCAATAAAATAGTCAGGCAACTGCATATATACACCTCTAATTATGTTCAGAGATACGCAGTGGGGGCGCGTTTTGATTAGCTAAGTAGAGGCAGAACTAACGATATGGCCAGACCAAACAGAATCAAGGCGATCAATGAATCGAGTAGTTTCCATGCAATTGGCCTGCTAAACATCGGTGCCAGCCACCGAGCACCATAGCCGAGCGCAAAGAACCAAGCGAAAGATGCAACAATGGCCCCCGCTCCAAACTGGACCCGTTCTACCCAACCGTACTGTCCAGCAATACTACCGAGCAAGATGACCGTATCGAGATAGACGTGGGGATTGAGGTAGGTGAAGGCCAGCGTGGTAAGCAGTGCAGTTTTTAACGGAGTAGGAACTAGAGCTCCACTCGCTGCATCCAGATACTCACCTTTGATGGCCGCTTGAGCCGCGCGAACCCCATAGACAGATAGGAAGAGCGCTCCACCTATACGAACTAACGTCAAAAGCGTCTCAGAGCTCGCAACCAAGGTTCCAGTGCCCGACACACCAATGGTGATCAGCAGAGCATCGGAGAGCGCGCAGACCAGGCAGATCAGTAAGACATGCTCACGCTTGAGACCCTGACGTAGCACATAGGCGTTCTGACTACCGATCGCAATAATCAGTCCCGCTCCAAGAACAAACCCTTGAAAAAACGCTGCCAACGCCATACCTCATGATGAGATGGATGAGAATGTGATGCCCTCTAAATACCCAATAATTGAAGATCAGAAGGGCCAGCAATCACGTAATAGTAAACAGCAACCAACCACAGAGGAATAGTAAAGCGGTTATTTCCAAATGAATAGTCAAGAGAATCAGATACAGCTGACCACCGGCACCGGTATGCCCAATGAACCCTTCGAGGTCCTAGCCAGCGAAAATACCACGTCATCAGAGGTCACCGCCTACATGCGAGACCACATCCAGCAAATGGCGGCTCGTCAACAATGGCGCGCACTTGAGTTGTTGGAGACTAAAATCCACACCTACGGCCTACGCAAGCTCTACTCGGTTGAAGTCAATTACGAGATGGAAGAGCACGGCGAAACCGACTACTACAGCGCCCTAATCTGGTACGACATCACCCAACCCTTCACGCAGATAGAGGCGGCTGAGCAGCCTAAACACTAATCTGAAACGCCTCTGTAGGAACTGACTGTAGGAGCTCACTTTAGTGAGCGACACCGATCTCTGGCTTTAGTCGCCCAATAAATTGCATC
>JAYQBD010000004.1:0-46991 GCA_038137135.1 Oceanospirillaceae bacterium
ACACAGTGTATGGCAGTGCCATCCAAACCATCGTGCCGTATGACAAGCGGATCAGTGGTGCGATAGCCGAGGTTAGCAGGAACAGGAAGGCTGCCTGACCATTTGGCGTTGCAACTGATGGGATATTGGTGCCGGTGTTGATTGCCACAGCTAGAGAGTCGAAGTGCTCGCGGGTAATTTCACCAGCATTCAGCGCTGCATAGATCTCATTAATGTACACAGTAGCCACGAAAACGTTATCGCTGATCGCAGAAAGCACGCCGTTCGCGACAAAGAATACTGCCGGCTGGGCCGAGACGTCCAGCGACAGAGCATATGCAATAATCGGCTCGAACAGGTGCTGCTCGTGAATCACTGAAACAATAGCGAAGAACACCACCAGTAGAGCGGTGAACGGCAGCGCCTCTTCAAAGGCTTTACCGATCTGATGCTCTTCTGTAATGCCGTTAAACGAGGTCAGTAGAATAATAACTGTCAGGCCGATTAGACCCACCTCGGCTAGATGCAGCGCTAGAGCAAAGATCAAGAACACACCCACCAACGCTTGGACCAGCAGCGCCGCGCGGTCGTTTTTCGATTTCTTTGCAGACTGAGACTGAGCGTAATCGACTAGAATCGCGCGAACGGTCTGAGGCAGACGTGCACCGTAACCAAACTTGCGTGTCTTTTCTAGCATCCAACAGGTCGCCAGACCGACAAACAACACAGGAATAGTGATCGGTGCCATACGAGTAAAGAACTCCACAAAGTCCCAACCAGCGCGCTGTGCGATTAGCAAGTTCTGTGGCTCACCAACCAGCGTACATACACCACCTAGCGCAGTACCCACAGCACCGTGCATTAGCAGTGAGCGCAGGAAGGCGCGGAAATCTTCAAGATCCTGGCGGCGCTCCTCTTTTACAGCCTTGTCAGATGAGTGGTCGTGTGAGTCGTAGAAGTGCTTACCTGAGGCAACCTTGTGATAGACCGAAAAGAAGCCGACACCGACGGTAATGAGTACAGCAGTTACCGTTAGTGCATCAAGGAAGGCTGACAGAAAAGCAGCAAAAAGCGAGAAGAGCATCGACAGTGCTGATTTAGAGCGTACTTTTACCAGTATCTTCGAGAAGATCCAAAGCAGCAGATCTTTCATAAAGAAGATGCCGGCTACCATGAACATCAGCAGCAGGATGACCTCTAGGTTGGCTTCAACCTCGTGGTAGACCGAATCGGGGCTGGTCATGCCGATCAGGATGGCTTCGAGTGCCAACAGGCCACCCGGTTGAAGTGGGTAACACTTCAGTGCCATTGCGAGCGTAAAGATAAACTCGAAGATGAGGATCCAGCCAGTGACAGCCGGGCCGACCACTTGCAAGAGAATCGGGTTGATGAAGAGGAACAGAATAATAAGCTGTTTGTACCACTTAGGTGAATTACCCAAGAAGTTGCGCCACAGCCCAGACATGGTTTGCTGGCCCATAGGTTTCCTTACTCTAAAAAATTGTAGTTTTAGCGGGTGGTCGGACGTGTAATTTTGTTAGAGTAGGAGTAACCGTCTAAGGCCCGCCTCTGAAAGGCGCGCGGATTATAGCATAGGAAAAGGTTTGATTTATCTTCTCGCTTATAACAATCGTTTATTGATTGATAACAACCAACGTCTGTTTCATGGGCTCGAGAGTGTCGAGAGTCATGTCGGTTATCAATCGCCTTTGGAGACGTTAGTCGTTGAACCGAGCGTCAAGCTGATGCGGTTGAGTCGTATGCCGGCCAAGCTGGAGCAGGTTGACCTGAGATCGGCCCTTGAGCTGCTAAGCGAGGATGAGTATCGCTGGGTGTCGCGCGCACAACAGCTGCTTAGTTGGCGCTTGCAGCATCAACATTGCGGCCGCTGCGGTGACAGGATGGAGCAGGCTGACAATGAGATGGCCTTGGTCTGTAGTTCAGATCACTGCCGCAACCGGGTCTACCCGCGCATCTCGCCGTGCATCATTGTTTTAGTTGAACATGAGAACAGAGCGATTTTGGCCCACAACTCTCGCTTTACGCCCAACCGCTTCAGTACGCTGGCGGGTTTTGTTGAGGCAGGTGAGACGGTGGAACGAGCCGTTGCTCGTGAAATTCGTGAAGAGGTCGGGGTAGAGGTAAAGGGTCTGCGCTACTTCAAATCGCAAGCCTGGCCCTTCCCTGATTCACTGATGCTCGCCTTTCATGTTGAGTACGCCGGTGGCGAGCTACAACCAGATGGTATTGAGATCAGTGAAGCGCGCTGGTTTACCGTTGAGGATCTGGACACTGTGGATCTTCCACCACCCTTCTCAATCTCACGCCAGCTTATCGACGACTGGGTTGCTCGCCAAAAAGCGGCTAAGACTTGAACAGTTTGCCGAGGCGTGTCGCCAGCATGACGTTACCTTCAGCGCGCAGTAGACCCTTCATATAAGCGCTCATACCATCCTGCTCACCCATGATCACTTTGACCAGCGTCTCCTCATTGAGACGCAAGGTGATGTCAGGGTCTTTGTGGTCACCCCAGTCAGCTGTTAACTGCTGCTGGCGTACGTCGAGATAGAAAGAGTCGGCATCTTCAAGCGCAAATTGGAACACCGCCTCGAGGCCCGCGGCGTTATCGGCATTGAATCGCTCAGTTAACTTAGCGAAGATACGCTGAACATTGATCTCGTTTGACATCTTTTACCTGTTGAGTTGGCGGCAAATCGTTGGCGCTATGGTAACCTACCCCAAAGTGTATCTACAGCATTGACTGAGGATTGAATGACCGAATTTCTGACTGAATATGGAATCTTTTTAGCGGAGACAATCACCATTGTGGTTGCTATAGCGATAGTGATTGCCCTGATTGCTGGTGCTGCAGCGCGACGCAAGCAGGATCGCGATGGAGAGATTCTGGTGCACTCTCTCAACGAGCACTTTGAAGATATGCAGCATGCGCTGGAAGATTCGGTACTCGATGAGTTTCGCCTCAAGCAGATGGCCAAAGAGGAGAAGAAGCGGGACAAGGCCGAAGCTAAAGAGCGCAAAAAAGCGGCAAAGAGAGGTGAGGATGAGCCAGATCGTAAACGTATTTATGTTCTCGATTTTGATGGTGATATTCACGCCTCAGATGCTGAATCCATGCGTCAGGGGGTGAGCGCCATACTGAGCCTGGCCCGTGAAGAGGATGAAGTTGTAGTGCGCCTAGAGAGCCCTGGGGGGCTGGTGCACAGCTACGGCTTTGCGGCCTCTCAGTTGGAGCGTATCCGTCGTCGCAATATTCCTTTGACCATTTGTGTCGATAAGGTCGCTGCGAGCGGTGGCTACATGATGGCCTGTATCGCCAATAAACTGCTTGCCGCGCCCTTTGCACTGATTGGTTCGATCGGTGTAGTCGCGCAGATCCCGAACTTCCATCGGCTGCTACAGCGCAATGATGTTGATTACGAGGTCCTCACTGCGGGTGAGTACAAACGCACCTTGACGATGTTTGGTGAAAACACCGAAGCGGGTCGCAAAAAGTTTGTTGAAGAGCTCGAAGACACCCACGATCTGTTCAAACAGTTTGTCAGTGAGTACCGCCCGAATCTCGATATCGAAAAAGTCGCGACCGGTGAGGTTTGGTTTGGCCGACGTGCGGTTGAGAACGGCCTAATAGATGGTATTGAGACCTCTGATGACTACCTCTTCAACGCTGTCGAAGAGGCTGATATCTATAAAGTAACCTATGAAGAGAAACGCTCTTTGCAGGAGAAGCTTCAAGGTATGGGCGCTAATGTGGTCGACGCCAGTATCGGTAAACTCTGGTCGCGCCTGACACAGAGCCGTTTCTGGGCGCGCTAATGGCGCAACAGCGAATCGAAGTCTCAATCACTGAGCAGACGTTGACGCTGCTGCGTGACGACCGCCCCGCTGCGCATTGGTCGATCTCTACGGCCAGTGCTGGGGCAGGGCAGCAAGAGGGGAGCGGGTGTACGCCGACCGGCCTGCATCGCATTCGTCTGAAGATAGGTGAGGGCGCACCCGAGAATGCGGTGTTTGTGGGTCGCAGAGCAACGGGAGAGGTCTACTCGCCAGAGCTAGCCGCTCGCCATCCAGAGCGCGATTGGATACTCACTCGAATACTTTGGCTTCAGGGTCAGGAGTGGGGACACAACCGCGGCGGTTGCGTCGATAGTCTCCGGCGCTATATTTATATTCACGGCACACCTGATACCGAACCTATGGGCCAGCCGGCATCGCATGGCTGTATCCGCATGAGAAATGAGAACCTGCTGGAGCTCTTTGAGCAGGTCGATACCAACACACTGGTAAGGATTGAAGAATGACGACTGGCGCGTTGATGCTTGATATCGCAGGCACAGAATTGACGAAAGTGGAGGCTGAGCAGCTCAAACGTCTCGAGGTGGGTGGTCTGATTCTTTTTGCGCGCAACTACGAGTCGCCAGCTCAGTTACGTACCCTGATGGTTGAGATCCGCGCGGTGCGTCCAGATCTGCTGGTTGCGGTCGATCAAGAGGGTGGTCGTGTCCAACGCTTCAAAGAGGGCTTTACCCGTCTGCCGCCAATGGCGGTGCTGGGGCAGCGTTGGCAGCAGGATGCCGGCAGCGCTATCGCACAGGCGCATGAGATGGGTTGGCTATTGGCTACCGAGCTGCGTGAGTATGATATCGATCTCAGTTTTGCCCCTGTTTTGGACTTAGACTACGGCGTCTCTACCGTTATTGGCGATCGTTCTTTTGCTGCGTCGCCCGAGTGTGTAGAGCAGTTGGCTGGTGCGCTGATGTCCGGTATGCATGAAGCGGGCATGGCGGCCACCGGAAAACACTTCCCCGGACATGGCGCAGTTGAGGTTGATTCGCATCATGGTTTGCCGGTTGATGAGCGCAGCTTTGCGCAAATTGAAGCCCAGGATCTTAAGCCTTTCAGCGCGCTTATTCGCCGTGGTTTAGATGCAATTATGCCGGCCCATATTCAGTACACCCAGGTCTGCTCGCAACCGGCCGGTTTTTCAGAATTCTGGCTGCGGCGGCAACTGCGTGAGGCGTTGCGCTTCGACGGTGTCATCTTTAGTGATGATCTGAGTATGGAGGGCGCTGCTGGAATGGGGTCTTATGCCCAGCGCGCAGAGGCCGCTCTCGCTGCCGGTTGTGACATGGTATTGGTATGTAACGCGCCCGAGGCTGCGAGCGAAGTACTCGGCTACTTGGCTGCGCGCACGGAACCGGCATCGCACCGCATCGCCCGCATGCGTGCACGTCCCAAGCGCCAAGCTGATCCGGAACGCTTAGCGCGAGCCCGCACGTTGGCGGCCTCGCTCGTCGCGCTGGCGGAGAGTGCTGTATGAATGTGTTATTGAGCTGGATGCTCGACCCGCTGTTCCTGCTGATCCCTTCGCTACAGGTCTACTCCTGGGCACTGCAGGGTCTATTGATTCTTCTGTTCACCGGTATCGTTGGGTTTATGGTGAATGCTTTGCTGGCGCGGATTGTCCGTCGACTTGGTCAGGGACACCCGCGTTGGAGCGAGCTCATTCTCGATGGTGTACGCAGACCGCTATCAGTTCTGGTTTGGGTGGTGGGGATTACGCTGTCGCTGCAGATTGCCGCTAAGGCGCTCGATGACATTACACTCGACGCAGCCGAGCACTTCCGTAGCGTCGCCTATATTCTACTGATTGCTTGGGCGCTTATTCGACTGGTAACGCGTATAGAAGCGCGGTTAGTGCAGGGTGAGGCCGGCAAGCCTGGGATGGATCGTACCACCGCAGATGCTATCGCTAAGCTGATTCGTCTCAGTGTGCTGGTGATGTCGGGTCTGGCCCTGTTGCAGAATCTGGGGGTTAGTATCTCCGGTATCCTCGCCTTTGGTGGTGTCGGTGGTTTGGCTGTCGGTTTCGCAGCTAAAGACCTATTGGCTAACTTCTTCGGTGGGCTGATGATCTACATGGATCGTCCATTTAAAGTGGGCGACTGGATCCGCTCACCCGATAAGGAGATAGAGGGCACCGTTGAAGAGATCGGCTGGCGTCTGACGCGTATCCGTACCTTCGATAAGCGCCCACTCTATGTGCCCAACTCGACGTTCGCCAATATCGCGGTTGAGAACCCTTCTCGTATGACCAACCGTCGGATTTACGAGACCATTGGTGTTCGCTACGACGATGCCGCTCAGGTTGAGTCGATCGTTGCAGGCATCAAGTCGATGCTTGAGCAACATGCGGATATAGATCAGACCCAAACAATGATCGTTAACTTGAATCGTTTTGGTCCCTCATCGCTCGATATCCTGATCTACACCTTTACCAAGACCACGGTTTGGGTGGAGTTTCATGAGATCAAACAGGACGTGCTGCTAAAGATTATGGAAGTCATCACGTCACATGGCGCGGAGGTCGCATTCCCGACTCAGACCCTGCATCTTGCATCAACGCCCGAGGCGGAGGTGTAGGAGGGATCTTCGGCGTAGCCGAAGGTCGCGACCTTCGCTACGCTCAGGTCCCTCCTACACAAAACCATGCCTAACTATCTAAGCCCCTATTCTCCGGAAGTGCAGCAGCAGGCCATCGCCATGCTTGATGCAAATCGAGCGGGCGTATGGCTGCTAAAACGCTATCCAGAGCCGCATCAGCTCAGCTCAGAGCGGGCGCTTTATGACTATGCGCAAACGATGAAAAATCAGTTTATGCGCAGTTCGTCGCCGATCTCCAAAGTGATCTATGACGATAAGATTCATGTGATCAAAAATGCGTTGGGGTTACACACGTTTGTATCACGGGTGCAGGGGAAAAAACTCAAGGCGAAGAATGAGATCAGGATCAGTGCGCTGTTCCGTGCGGTGCCGGAGCCCTTCTTGCGCATGATTCTGGCGCATGAGTTAGCGCATCTGCGTGAGAAAGAGCACAACAAGGCCTTCTACAAACTCTGCGCTTACATGGAGCCTGATTATCATCAGTTAGAGTTTGAGGTGCGTCTCTATCTTGCGCACCTGGAGCGCTATGGTGCGATTTGGTGATGAGAGTAGGAGGGAGGCAGCAGAAGGCTATTTCCTGATCCTGCACCGATCCGATGTGGATTTAAGTCGGGAAATACGCTTCGCGTAAGTCCCTCCTACAAAAGCCTCAGTAGATCGGGTCTTGGCCCGACAACTCGCGATCGGTAATTCGGCTGTCGCGACCTCGGCTGCGCCGAGATCCCTCATACAAAAACCTTAAGACTCGGCGTCTTTAACGGGGCGAAATAGTACCAACATCCCTAACACCGGATGATCGATGTAGTGTGTCTCTTTTGAGCGCATGCGACGACTCTCCTGCATGCGGATGACGCTGCCGGCCTGTTCCGCGCCAGTAGCAGTGTAGAGGTTCACCTCAGGGTAGACGTGCAGGTAGCGCAGACGTTCGATGCGTACAGTTCCTTCGAATGCACCAAAGGGGTCGACCAGCATCAGTGTGGTCTCTGTATTGGGGTTGAACTGTTCTAGCCAAGAGTTGTGGTAGAGCACTTCATAGCCCTGGCTTGTCAGGCGAGCCGCCTCATCAGTCAGCGCATAGTCACTCTTCTCGAGCTCCTCATTTGCACTCAGCGGCATGCCATCGTTGGGAATCGGCAGGCGAGCGTTAGTGAAGTCAATCGCTGGTAGATCAGTTGGCCAGCTCTCTTCGGTGTAGGCGGGAATCTTCTGTTTGAACAGAACCATCTCAACTGTGTAGAGATTCTCCTGCTCTTTGAGTTCAGGGGCTAGCGGCAGGACAGTTTCATCCTCGGCCTGCACCTGCACGGCTGCCGTGCTCAGGCTCAGACCCATTAAGAGCGCAGCAGTGGCCTGCTTCAACTTCATCCTCACTCTACTCCTTAGTTGCTTCTCTCTAACTGTTTAGTCAGTTCTCTACCTGGCTTTCTATCCAGCTATCCAGCTATCTATCTAGCTAGGCTGCCTTGGGTTCTAACATTGACAACAGCGCTTCCAAAGTCTGGAAGCGGGTCTCCGGCTGCGCCATCGAGTTGTTAAAACGCAACGCCGTTGCTCCATCCAGTTTATAGACTGTTGGCTTGCTCTGCACCAGTTTAACCAGCGTCAACGGATCGACCTCAGTCTCCTCACCGAACTCAAGGCGACCCGACTCAGCACCCACATCAATCTTATCGATACCCAAGCGCTCAGCATTGAGCTTAATACTAGTCTGACGTATCAGGTTTTGCAGTGATGGTGGTAACAGACCAAAGCGATCGATCATCTCTACCTGCAACTCCCGCAGCGCTTCATCCGATTTCGCCGCGGAGATGCGTTTGTAAAGAATCAGTCGGTTATGTACGTCTGGCAGATAGTCATCGGGAATCAATGCAGGCAAGCGCATATTGATCTCGCAGCCGCCGCGCAGCGGCTTATCGAGGTTCGGTGTTTTGCCATCCTGAATCGCTTTAACAGCCTGATCGAGCATCTCCATGTAGAGACTGAAGCCGATCGTCTGCATCTGACCGCTCTGTTCATCACCCAACAACTCCCCGGCACCGCGGATTTCGAGGTCATGGGTCGCCAGCGTAAAGCCAGCACCGAGGGTGCTTGCCTCTTCAATCGCTTCGAGCCGCTTCAAGGCGTCTTTGGTCATCGCTTTGGGGTGTGGCGTCAGCAGATAGGCGTAGGCCTGGTGGTGCGAACGACCCACACGACCGCGCAGCTGGTGCAGTTGAGCCAGACCGAACTTATCCGCCCGGTCAATGATAATGGTATTGGCGTTGGGAACGTCGATACCGGTTTCGATAATGGTGGTACAGACCAGGACATTGAAACGCTTGTGGTAGAAGTCGCTCATCACCTGCTCGAGCTCGCGCTCGCGCATCTGTCCATGTCCCACGCCGACGCGAGCCTCAGGAATCATCTCCGTCAGCTTACGTGCGGTCTCTTCAATCGTTTTCACTTCGTTATGCAGCAGATAGACCTGACCACCACGCAACAGCTCACGCAGGATGGCCTCTTTGATAAGGGGTGCATCGTACTGACGTACAAAGGTTTTCACTGACAGGCGTCGCGCCGGCGGAGTCGCGATGATCGACAGATCTCGCATACCAGACATCGCCATGTTGAGGGTTCGCGGAATTGGCGTTGCAGTCAGCGTGAGTATATCGACCTCAGAACGCAGAGATTTGAGGCGCTCTTTCTGCTGCACACCGAAGCGGTGCTCCTCATCGATAATCAGTAGGCCAAGGTTGGCGAACTCGATATCACCCTGAATCAGCTTATGCGTGCCAATCAGGATATCTACCTGCCCCTTCTGGACCTGATCGATGATCGCATCCTGCTGCTTGCTGGTACGGAAGCGCGAGATCAGCTCCACTTTAACTGGCCAGTCAGCGAAGCGGTCGCGGAAGTTCTCGAAGTGCTGTTGTGCCAGCAGTGTCGTTGGCACTAGCACGGCGACCTGTTTGCCAGCCTGTGCAGCGATAAAGGCGGCACGCATCGCTACCTCGGTTTTACCGAAGCCAACATCACCACAGACTAAGCGGTCCATCGGTTGTGGAGCCTGCATATCGCGGCGAACTGCTTCGATCGCCATCGCCTGGTCGGCGGTCTCCTCAAATGGGAATCCACGCGAGAACTGCTCGTACATCTGATCATCTAGACTGTACTGGAAGCCCTCGCGAGCGGCGCGTCGAGCGTAGATATCCAGCAGCTCTGCTGCGGCATCACGTACCTTCTCTGCGGCTTTACGTCGTGCTTTGCTCCACTGTTCAGTACCCAGTTTGTGGAGTGGTGCGCTCTCATCGCCTGCGCCTGAGTAGCGGCTGATCAGATGGAGTGAACCCACCGGCACGTAGAGCTTCGAGCCCTGAGCATACTCCAACGTGAGGAATTCGGTTGGTGAGTTGTCTATATCGATCGTCTGCAGGCCCAGATAACGGCCCACGCCGTGATCCAGGTGCACTACGGGACTACCGATGGTGAGCTCTGACAGGTGGTTGATCGCTTGATCAGCGTCGACCTTGGCTTTGTCGCGTCGGCGGCGTTGGAATACCTGATTACCGAACAGTTGCGCTTCGGTTATCAGCTGCACGGAACCAGGAATATAGAGGCCACGTTCGATCGGAGCAACACAGATCGAGACCTTCTCTGGTGCTTTCAGGAAGGCTGCCCAGGAGTCGAAAAGCTTGGGTTTGATCTCCATGGCACCGAGCTGGGTAAGAAGTGCTTCACGCCGGCCTGCGGATTCAGCACAGATCAACACCGGTTCAGCCGCAGTACTGATCAAATTAGCCAGTGGCCGCAGTGGCTCTGCTGCGGTTGGCGCCGCACTCAGGCTGGGTGGCTCACAGCTCTCCAGATTATCACGCCCCGGCTTAATCTCTTCGGGTGTCAGACTCAGTCTAACCATCGGCCAGTTTTTCAGCTGACTGGCAAGTGTATCGGCCGTGAGAAACAGCTCATCAGGTGACAAAATCGGACGCGTCAGGTCGCCCTGACGCTCTTCAAATCGGTTGCGTACGCTGGTTTCAAAAGCTTTTGCGGCATCATGTCCGCCCGCATGTTGAACAATAAGCGTTTTTGAAGGTAAGTAGTCGAATAGCGTTGCACACTGTTCGAAGAAGAGTGGCAGATAGTACTCAATACCGGCCGGTGCAAGACCTGAAGAGACATCCTGATAGATCGGGCAGTTGCCGTAGTCCACATCGAAGCGCTGGCGCCAGCGCGCTTTGAATTGATCAATCGCCTCTTTGTGGAAGGGGTGCTCGCGTGCTGGCAGTATGCGCACCCGCTCGACCTGCTCTACGGAGCGCTGAGTCTCTGGATCAAAGGTGCGAAGTGTATCAATCTCATCATCAAACAGGTCGATACGCAGTGGTTCACTGCTACCCATTGGGTAGAGATCAATGATGGCACCGCGCACGGCAAACTCACCATGCTCGTATACGGTATCAACCAGCGAATAGCCCGCATCAATTAACTGAGTGCGCATCTGATCGGGGTCGAGCTGTTGGCCCGCCTCCAACCAGAAAACATTGCCGCCTACATACTCTTTAGGTGCAATACGTTGCATAGCAGTTGCTACCGGCACCACCAAGACGCCGCGGCGCATCGCCTGTAGCCGGTACAGGGCCTCTAAACGCTGAGAGACGATATCCTGATGCGGAGAGAAGTTGTCATAGGCCAGCGTCTCCCAATCGGGAAAGAGCAGCACAGGAAGCTGTTCGCCAGCGAAGAAGCGGATCTCACGGCGCAGTCGACTAGCACTCTCGGAGTCGTTGCAGAGGATCAGGATCGGACGCTCTTCAGCCTGACTAAGCTGCTCTACTAACCAACCTGCCGCGGCGCCTTGCACCGAACCGACCCGTCTGAGGTCGCCAGCTTTAGTGGGGGGCGTAAAGGGGAGGGGGGCGCTCAATGTCAGGCTCCTGCAGCTCGAAAAATAGAGCGCACAGTTTAACGATCATTACTGCTTTGCAAAACCGTCAAATTTCAATTGGCTAGATAGGAATGTACAGCTGAGGATGAAGAGTGCAGCGCCCCATAGGCAGGTCTCAAGTCCATAAGCCTGGTAAAGGTATCCGGATAGCAGCGTACCGATTAGTCGCCCAGCAGCATTAGCCATGTAGTAGAAGCCAACATCGAGTGAAACTGCATCACGATCAGCAAGGTTCACAATCAGATAGGAGTGTAGTGAGGAGTTGATCGCAAAGAGGGCTCCAAAGACGAGCAGGCCAATGACTAACCAACTGCCGGGGTCTGAGCTAGTGGGTAATAGTGTTGCGAGGGTTAACAGGGGCACGAGCAGCATCAGCGACCAGAGCACAGGTTGGGCTCGGTTGGGCTGCGCGTTACTGCGCTTGCCGGTGATGTAGGGGGCCAAGGATTGTACAACACCATAGCCGATAACCCAGAGCGCCAGAAAACTGCTTACCTCGGTGTGCGCCCATCCTAGCTCTGCGCTCAGATAAACCGGTAGGGCCACGACAAACCAGAGATCCCGCGCGCCAAATAGAAACAGGCGTGCGGCTGACAAAATATTGATATTGCCGCTTTTCGAGAAGATTTGAGAGAACTTAGGTTTACTTTTAGCAACGCCTAAATCCCTTCCCAAATTTACGAGGCTTAAGAACAGAGTAAAACTGAGCAATGTTGCCATTGCCAGCACAGCGCCCTGAAAACCGAGCCACCAAAGCAGGAACCCGCCCAAGAAGAAGCCCGCACCTTTAAGGCTGTTCTTAGAGCCGGTAAGAAACGCAACCCAACGATAGAGCGACTGATTGGCCCCGTCAGGAATCAACAGTTTAATCGCGCTTTTTGCGCTCATTTTGTTGAGGTCTTTAGCAATGCCTGAGAGTGCTTGAGCCGCCATCACCCAGGGAACTGTAAGCATTGCTGCGGGTACCAGAAGCATCGCGAGCGCGACCACCTGAAGACCCAGTCCGATATTCATCGTTCGGTTCAGGCCGATACGCGCACCGAGCCATCCGCCCACCAGATTGGTGACCACACCGAAGAACTCATAGAAGAGAAACAGCAGAGCGATCTCGAGCGGCGAATAGCCGAGCGTATGAAAGTGCAACACCACCAACATACGCAGGGCGCCGTCGGTGAGTGTGAATGCCCAGTAGTTGCCTGTTACAAGCAGATACTGGCGTACACCTGGCGAGAACTGGCTAAGCAAGCTTATTGCTCGAGTAGCGCTACGTAGCGGGCCAGATCAGCGGTGCGGTTAACGTAGCCCCACTCGTTGTCATACCAAGCGTAGATCTTCGCCTGGGTGCCGTTTATCACCATCGTGGATAGTGCGTCGATGATGCTCGAGCGCGGATCGGTTTTGTAGTCGATAGAGACGAGTGGGCGCTCTTCGTAGCCGAGGATATCCTTCAGCTCACCTTCGGCAGCCTCTTTAAACCAGCCGTTTAACTCCTCTGCCGAGGTTGCGCGAGAGAGCTCAAACACGCAGTCGGTGAGTGAGGCGTTAGCGAGCGGCACACGAATGGCATGGCCGTTCAGTCTGCCGGTAAGCTCTGGGAAGATCTTAGTGATCGCCTTGGCTGAGCCTGTTGTAGTCGGAATCAGGCTAGTGCCACAAGCACGTGCCCGACGCAGATCCTTATGCGGTGCATCCAGAATCGTTTGGGTGTTGGTAAGATCGTGTACGGTGGTCATTGAACCGTGCACTATACCTATTTTCTCTTGTAGCACCTTGACCACGGGCGCCAGGCAGTTAGTTGTGCACGAGGCTGCAGTCACAATACGGTGCTGAGCAGGATTGTAGAGGTTATGGTTAACGCCATACACGATATTCAGTGCGCCCTCATCGGCAACCGGAGCTGTCACGACGACGCGTTTTACACCCTGGTCTAGGTAGGCCTGCAGCGCATCCAGACTTTTGAACTTACCGCTCGCCTCAATAACTAGGTCACAGTTGCTCCAGTCCGTCTCGGCGATAGATCGGTTATTAGTCACTTGGATCGCACGTCCATTAATCATGATGCAATCGGCTTCGCTGATCGCTTCAGATGCCCAGCGACCATGAACGGAATCGAAATTGAGCAGGTGGGCATGGGTTGCAGCATCACCGGCAGGATCGTTGATCTGTACAAATTCAAATTCTGGCCAGTCAAATGCTGTGCGCAGCACCAGACGACCCATACGACCAAAACCATTAATACCAACACGAACAGCCACAGACTTATCCTCTTGAGACGGGCATATGCAGAACTACGCCAGATAATAAGTCAGAATTGTGACACATTTTTTAAATCCAATGGAGAGGAGCAGTAGGTCTGTAAGAAAAGTCTTTTACGACATTCAAGACAATAATTGGCGCAATCTCAGATGCCGGTCTATCTTTCTCTACATAAACACAAAGATATGGATGTCTCTGCACTCGAATCCCTATGACAGCGTCCGGTAAATCATCACTTTCTCTGCTAGCGACCCTAGCGTCAGTTGTACTCGCGGGTATCTTGGTTCATCAGCTTGCCAGCCGCCTCGTTGCGCAGCGGCTGGAGAGTGCGGTAGTGACCGCGAGTGAAGCAGCCAATCAGGATCTGACGCTACTATTCATCAACGATCTGTATGATGCGATTGAGCCCGCCGTTAGGCTCAGTTCCGATATTACTCAGCAGAATAACGCGCTTAGCCCCGAGGAGTACGCTCGGATTAACGGTCGTATTCGCGAGTTCATGCTGGGCACCGATTTTCTCAAGATAAAGCTGTATAACCTGCGTGGCACAACGCTCTACTCATCGGATCCTAACCAGCTCGGCGCGGACTACTCTGCCAACCCGGGCTTTAAAGCTGCGATGCGTGGCGGTTCCTACTCAGTCTCTGAACTGCGCTCTGAGTTTGGCGGCTACAGCGGTGTGGTATACGACCGTGATGTGGTCTCCAGTTACGTACCGGTAAGGCGTTCCGTTGATGGGGCAAACGCTGCCGGGCGGATTATTGGCGTGGCAGAGATCTATGCTGATCGAACTGAAGAGATGAACGCAGTGCGCGCTTCCGCTAGTGAACTGAGCTTTATGTTGGCCTTAGCAATGTTTCTGGTGTTGGTGGTGATGGTAGGGGCCGTGTGGTACCTATCCCTCAGCATGACGGAACGTTACATTCGTGATGCTGAGGAGAGTAAGATGACGGACCGAAAAGGTGGGTTGAACGAATGATCGCGTCCCAGTCGAGTCGCAGACTGTTAGTGATAATGGTTGTGGCTACTTTGATGGTTACGACCGGTCTACTTGCAATTACCTACTGGCATACGCGCAATGTTGAACGCTCTTCTCTGGTCTACACTGCGCGGCAATATGCCAGCCTGATCTCCTATCTGCGCAACTTCTACGCTGAAGAGATCCTACCGAGCGTCAGCGGCTCCAATATAGAGATTACTCACGACTATCATCAGCGAGACAACGCCCTGCCAGTCCCGGCGACCCTGTCAAAAGATTTTGCCGATTACGCTAACTCGTTCAGCGGTGACATACGCTTTGATATTGTTAGCAACTACCCCTTCCCCTGGCGCGAGCAGAAGCGTCTGGAAGGGTTCGAAGCGCGTGCGTTAAACGAGCTCTCGGTGCTGCGAGGCGAGAAAGATTATTTGGAGTACATTCCGGAGAATGGTCGGGACATCCTCAACCTCGCACTGCCTCTGCGTATGACCGCAGGCTGCGTTGCTTGCCACAACTCCCATCCGGACTCACCGAAAAAAGATTGGGTGGTCGGTGATGTGCGCGGTATACAGGTGGTTCAAGTACCGATTATCCACCTCGCAGAAGAGCAGCGCTCAAGCGTTTTGTTGCTGATCGCTTTCATAGTGACCTCTTTTGTTGTCACCTTCTTTGTTATCGCGAGCCTGTCCAACCGTAACCTTGTGATCATGAACAACCTGCGCTTGAGCAACCGCAAGCTAGGCTCTGCGATGAATGACCTGGTTCAGGCTCGCGACGCGGCCGAAACTGCGAGTCGAGCTAAATCCGAGTTTGTTGCCAACATTTCACACGAAATCCGCACGCCAATGAACGCTATTATCGGCATGTCGGAGCTTGCGATAGATGATGACCGAGCGGTCGGTGGGCGCAGTTACTTTGAGCGTATCCATGAAGCCTCGACCAGCCTGCTGAACGTGATTAACGATCTGCTTGATTTTGCCAAAATTGAAGCGGGTAAGGTGGAGCTGGAGCGTATCGACTTTGAGCTCCGCCACCTAGCAGAGTCGGCGCTGGATTCGATTCGTATTCAGGCACGCCGCGAGAACGTCGATGTGCGTCTGGAACTGGATAGAGATTTGCCGCGCTATCTGCGTGGCGACCCAACACGTTTGCGCCAGGTGTTGGTCAACCTGCTCTCTAATGCGGCTAAGTTTACTGCCAAGGGGGAGATAGCGCTTCGAATTGACTACGTTAAACGCCCCGTTGGCGACAGAGTCGCCTTTAGTGTGCGCGACACCGGTATTGGGATCAGTTCTGAGCTCAGAGAGCGATTATTCAAACCCTTTGAGCAGGCAGATGGCAGCACGACGCGTCGCTTTGGCGGTACCGGTTTGGGGCTGACTATCTCCGTGGATCTAGTGCATCTGATGCAGGGCGAGCTTTGCGTTGAGAGTGAGTTAGGTCAGGGTAGCTGTTTTAGCTTTGATATCCCGCTTGAACCCGGCGAGAAACCGTTGATAGATCCCGCCTCGGCGGTGAAGCTGCCGTCTGAGTCCGATGCTCCCGACACCAAACCGCTGCATGGCAAAGAGGTACTGCTGGTTGAAGATAATGAGATGAATCAGCGCGTTGCGACGGCATTCCTTGAGCGCTTCGGTTTAATCGTCCATCTGGCAGTTGACGGTATCGAGGCTATCGAGCGGGTTGAGATGCAACACTTTGACCTGGTGTTGATGGACGTGCAGATGCCCCGCATGGATGGTTTAACTGCGACGCGCGAGCTACGCAAATCCGGCTTTGCCAAACTACCGATTATCGCAATGACCGCTCATGCGAGCTCTGAAGCGAGGGCTGAAAGTCTGGCTGCAGGTATGGACGAGCACATATCCAAGCCTATCGACAGTCGTGAACTCTATCGAACCTTAGTGAGTGCGCTCGCTCCCGAGGTTGCTCAGTCTGCCGATCAGGCGGAAGCGGCCGTCGCTGAAGTGATTCCCGAAGTGGACCACCTTGATCCTGAGGTTGCACAGCTAGCCAAACAGCTGGCGCCTGAGATTGATCCTATCGTTGGCATGAAGCGCTCATGCGCCAATCTGGAAGAGTACATCGAAGAGGTGTTAGAGGATTATCGCGATCGCTTCCATGAAACCGTCGAGAAAATCAGTGAGGCTGTAGCTGCAGAGGAGTGGCAGGTAGGGGCAGATCTGGCGCATAACGTTAAGTCGGTTAGCGCAATGCTCGGGGCCCAAAGCCTCTCTGAGGCGTTTGCCGCCGTAGAGCAGAGCCTGCGCAAAGAGGAACTTGATGATCTAGATGCCCAGCTGCAAACGCTGCGCTACCGCGACGCAGCGGTACATCAACGAATTCATGCCTATTTTGAGCAGGATGCTGAGGGTTCGGGCTCTTCGCACCAAGCTCAACACACTACCGAAACCGTCGAGCAAGAGCCTCAGATCGATCCACTGGAGCTGAAGCTGGCGCAGTTGGAGGATGAATTGTCATCGGGTAAGGCGAAGACCGCTGCTCTAACGCTGAATGAGCTCAAGCCTGCTCTAAAAGGGGCGAAGCTCAGTGCACTGCACCTTGAACTCGAAGAGTTAATCGAAGAGCAGGATTTTGATGAGGCAGAGCGTACTCTGCGCAAGATTATGCTGCGTCTCGGCTGATATATAGGTTCTTGTAGTCTAGTTGAGAATGATTCTTATCTAACCGTTGTATCTCAATAAAATCGGCAATTTTGCCTACTTTGGTATAAATAATTTTTCGTCCATTCTGGCCTACTTATTGCTGAGTTTGGTAAGAGATACGTAATTTACTTACGCACCGTCGTCGAGCGGTCAGCGTTTTTATATTTGATGCGTATTTTTACAACAAAAACAGGAATTTGAGTGTTTGTGAGGGTTGTGGCCGGAGTTGTCAAGGCTGTGGCAATCTGCCTCTAAACCCAACCAACACAGACTTGTATTTGGAGCCTGACGTGACTCAAGAACTGATGCTAGCAGAGTGGAATGCCCGTGAATCAATTGCTGAGGCGATGATCCCATTGATCGGACGCCTCTACCGCGAATCTAATGTAGAGACCTCTATCTTTGGTCGTCTCTGTGTAAAGAATTCAGTAATCAATCTGCTCAAATCACATCGCTATGTACGTCAGATCGAGGGTGAAGAGCTCTCTGTCGTTGATACTTTTCCGGTACTTGAACGCGTCGCACAGATGGGTATCAGCAACGCCCATGTGGATCTGGGCAAGCTTGCAGTTAACTTCCGTAAACAGGGCGGTGGTGATCTCGGTGCCTACTTAGCTAAAGAGCTTGCTCCAGCAATGGAAAGCGACGAGAACGATGGCCAGGATGTTGTGCTCTACGGTTTCGGTCGCATCGGTCGCCTGCTAGCGCGTCTGATGATCAACCGCTCGGGTGCAGATCACTCCCTCAAACTACGCGCTATTGTGGTACGTAAAGGGAAGGCGGAGAACGACCTAGAGAAACGCGCCAGCTTGTTGCGCCGTGACTCAGTGCATGGTTCATTCAACGGCACCATTCAGGTTGATGCAGCCAACGAAGCGCTGATCGTTAACGGCAACCTGATTAAGGTAATTTTCGCGAGCGCACCTGAAGAGGTGGATTACACCGCCTACGGTATCAACAATGCGCTGGTGATCGATAATACCGGCATGTTCCGTGACAAAGAGGCGCTGTCTCGCCACCTACAATCCAAAGGGGCATCACGCGTGATCCTTACCGCGCCAGGTAAGGGCGTGAAGAACATCGTAATGGGTGTAAACCAGTCCGATATCACCGCTGAAGACACAATTTTGTCAGCAGCTTCTTGTACAACCAACGCCATCACTCCTGTGCTTAAGGCGATGGATGACGAGTATGGCGTCGTGAATGGTCACGTCGAGACGGTACACTCTTACACTAACGATCAGAACCTGATCGACAACTACCACAAAGGCGATCGCCGTGGCCGCGCTGCTGCGCTGAACATGGTGATCACCGAAACGGGCGCCGCTAAAGCTGTCTCTAAAGCGTTGCCACAGCTTGAAGGTAAACTTACAGGTAATGCGATTCGCGTTCCGACACCGAATGTTTCAATGGCGATTCTGAATCTCAACCTCGGGAAAGAGTCGGATCGTGAGTCACTCAATGACTACCTGCGCAACGTAGCGGTGCACTCTAAGTTGCAGAAGCAGGTGGGGTACTCTAATTCGCCTGAAGCGGTATCAACGGACTTTGTCGGTTCGCGCTCTGCAGGGGTTGTGGATGCGTTGGCAACCATCTCGAGCGGTAAGAGCTGCGTGCTCTACGTATGGTATGACAATGAATTTGGTTACAGCTGTCAGGTGCTGCGTCTCGCGCGTCAGATCAGCGGTTGTACACTGCCAGCGTTCCCAATCGAAGGCTAATCAATGCTCCGCAATAAGATTGCGGATCAAACCTCTGAGCCCCTCAAACGCGAGGGGCTTATTACAGAGTGCCGAGACCCCAGCATTCTGAATAGCCGCCAAGTTTGCCTCATTCTGCTCCGACGTAATCATCAAAATCGGCAGAGTCGCCTGGGTTGAGTCCTGGCGTATATGCTCCACTAACTCACGACCGTCCACTTCGGGCATGTTGTAGTCCGAGATGATCAGGTCAAACTCTCGATCGTTGAGCAACTGCAGGGCCTCTGCTCCGTTCTCTGCCTCAGCGACCTCGTTGATGCCGATGGAAGTGAGTATTTGGTGCACATAGCGGCGCGACATTCGGCTGTCATCAACAATTAGAACGCGCAGGAATTCAAACTCCTCATCTCCCTCCTCATGCTGAGCATCAAGGTAGGCGAGGGTGCTGGCGAGAGCGCGTGCCAAGTCCTCCTCTTTGAAGGGTTTTGGCAGAATTGCAATAGAGCCGGACTGACGAATTGGTTCTAGATAGCGGTAATGAGTCTCGGATGAGACCAGCAGGAAAGTCACCTCGGCCAGACGCTCTGTCTCGCGCATCTCGTGTAGCAGTTCCGAGCCAGTCATATCACTTAGATGCATCGACGAGAGCACCAGATCAGGCGTGACGGTTTTCATACGCTCGAGCGCTGGAAGAGCCGCATCAAACTCCTCAATATCGTTTACGCCTTGGCGCTCTAATGCGGCAACAATCAGTTTACGCTGCATATTTGAGGGCTCGATTACGATCGCTAGAAGGTCACTAACATTCATCTGAAGATCCTGAGCTGGAGAAGCGGTTCTTATTAACCCTTTCAGTCTAGCACCGAATCCAGAGACTGGCTGAGGTGGGGGAGTTGCTTTAAACTTGGCGCTCAGAACCAGTTTTCTTAAGAAGGCAATTGAGTGAAGTCCTACCTCTTTACGACTGATGATGGGCGCGGCGGCGTTATTCTCTGTGACATCGAGACAATGGAGGATGTGGTGCCGTATCTACAGCAACGCTTCAAAGGTGTTGTACGTGTGGAGCAGGGGCACTCGGAGTGGACCCTTGAAGGTGGTTTTGCCGAATTTACACCCGTACCAGTGACTCAGGCGATGGTAGATGGAGGAGTCAGCTCAGCGCCTGTGGACGGCGCTGAGTTGGAAGTACAGACCGGTGAAGGCGCTCTACAAGAGGCGGAGCGGGAGCTCCAAGATGCCGGGATCAGGGTTATGGAAGCAGAGGCAGTTGTACAACCTAGCCCAAGCGATCCCGAAGAGGATTCGATGACAGGATCGCTGTTCTAACTTTGAGTGCTAGGTTTATCGCCGGCGCTGACGCAACTGACGTTGACGTTGCTCATCCTCAATGCGAATAGGTTGCAGTGCCGCTTTTTCAGAGTTTGCCTTCAGACTTTTCAGACCAACCCAAACAACTGCAGCCAGAGCTGCTGTAACCAGTAACAAAGACATAATCGCCTCCATTGGATGCTTCTCCTTATACCTGACTCTTAATCCCTAGCTTAGACCAACATCTGCAGTCGCGTTAGAACCACTCATCACGTGGCTTTCGGCGTTTCGGCAGGTTTGGAATGATCAAACCAATAATGACACCGGCTAGGGCGATGATGCCGCCATGAGTGAGCCAACGCATCAGATTGGACTGATCCATGTTCTGCAGTTCAAATTGCAGATCTCTAATTTGGGTATCACGCTTCACGACCTGTTCGGTGAAGTCACCATTTTCGCTCTCTAGTGTTGTAACGCGTGCGCGCAAAATTTGGATCTCGTCAGCCTGCTGTTTTACCTGCGCTTCGCGCTCTGAAAGCGTTTGCTGCAGCACCGGAAGCTGCTCCAGCGCGCTGCGGCCCTCTGCAACGTAGCGACTTGGGACCCAGCCCTCGCGTTCACTCTCGAGTCGGATCTTGGTGTAGTCTCCTGAGGTTTCGAGGATCTCCACCGCTTCACCGCTGCGTACACGCCCACTGATACGGTACTCGTAACTGGGTCCTGAGTGCATAAACAGTTGTACATCATCAGCGATGAAAGCAGCCTGAACGGGAGCTACAAACAGGGCGAAGGCGAGGGCAGAAGAGGAGATAAGACGTTTTAACATAAACAACCCAGAAAAAATTAACCAAGCAAATCAAACAACAATAATCGAAACTTTGAGTGACCAAACAGTTGTTGACTAAACTATACTGCGACGTATGAGTCAAACCTTAACAACATTTGCCGCATGCAGATAAGACAGACTATTTTAGCCCGACTGGAGATAGAAACGAACCATGCCTGAACTAGATGTGTTACTAGAGACTTACGTGGTGCCCTGGGGAATCAACTTTGGCCTGGCGCTCGTCATATTTATTGCCGGTCGTTGGATAAGCGGTCTGCTTGGCAAGGTGTTGAAGAAAGTGCTCGAGCGCACCAAGCTCGATCAGATGTTGGTGCGCTTTATTCTGTCGATAGTGTCTGTACTTCTGACACTGGTGGTCGTAGTTGCCTCGCTCGGACAACTGGGTGTTGATACTACTTCGCTGATCGCCTTGGTGGGTGCTGCAGGTCTTGCTATCGGTCTTGCGCTACAGGATTCACTGAAAAACTTCGCCGCGGGTGTGCTACTGATCTTCTTCCGTCCATTCAAAGAGGGAGACTTTGTTGAAGTTGCCGGTGTCTCAGGCATTGCTGAAAGTATCACGATTTTTAGTACGGTAATGCGTACCGGAGATAACCGTGAAGTGATAGTGCCAAATGGAGCGATCTACTCAGATACCATTACCAACTATAACCGTCGCCCTACACGGCGTGTCGATATGGTGTTTGGCATTAGCTACGATGATGATCTGCGCAAAGCGAAAACTATTCTGATGGAGATCGTAAAGGCAGATCCGCGAGTATTGCCTGAGCCAGAACCGGTAGTTGCGGTGGGTGCTCTAGCAGACAGCAGCGTTAACTTTATCGTGCGCCCCTGGGTGAACACTGCAGACTACTGGCCTACCTTCTGGGATATCACCGAGAAAGTGAAGCTGCGCTTTGATGAAGAGGGTATCTCAATTCCCTATCCCCAGATGGATGTGCACGTGAAACGCGACGCAGAGTAATTCTGTATGAGGGAGAAAGCGCGCAGCGCTATTTCCCGATTTGTCCCCCTGATGGTTATCGCGAAATAGCGCTACGCGCTACATCGTTCCTACTGATGTTGTGGCGTTACTCCGCGGGCTTGCCGCGCCGGTCCAGCTTCTTGATCAGATCCTCTCGCTCCACCTGCAGACGCTGGGCCGTCACTCGGTAATCGAAGATCTCTTTGTACTGACGGTCCACTGTCTCCTCAAGCTGTTCCACGCGACGCTGAAGGCTCTTGAGCTTCTGCGTCTGCTCTTCGTTGGACTCCTGCAGGCGGGCTAGCATATCAATCCCTTCGCCGTCTGAATCGTTCTCGATAACTGAGGCGTTAAGTTCGCTTGCGAGGTGGCTGAAGAGCGAGCGCAGATCAGCTGCTTCACGCTCAGAGTAGTCAATCGCCTCTTCAATCGCCGAGTGGGCCGAGGCCGCGCCTATAGAACCCGCTAGGCGCTGCTCGATCATGCGGTGAAGCTCCATTAGCTCGATAATAGTTAGGGTCGACTTGCTACCCAGTTGTAGGTCCTCACAGACGCTCTGCAACATGAGATCTGCTTTATCGCCGGTTAGGTAGCGTTTGAGTAGTTGCTCAACCTCAACCATCTTCGGTTCGCGCAGGATGTAGGACTCCAGCCCCGTTGGTCTGGCGTGGCGGAACACAGTAGACTCACCTTTCTCCATCGTATCGAAAAGTTCGACTCGTAGGCTGCGCTCCATCTTGTGGGGACGGTAAGCGAGGCTACCGACAATGTAGAAGAGAAGATTAAAGCCCAATGACCAGAATACTGAGTGCGCCAACGACGGTAGGCCTTCATAACCAAACAGGGCTTCGGGACGTAGCCAGAACTGGCCAAACAGGCCGTCGGTCATCAGCGAGGCATCAATCCAGCCCTCACGCACCATCGCGGGTATTACTAAAGTGAATGCCCAAAGACCGTAGCCCACGAGCAACCCTAGGGCTGCGCCGAGCGAGTTGCCTCCACGCCAAAACAGCCCTACCAATCCGGCAGGTACGAGTTGCAGGATAGCGGCAAAAGAGATTAGGCCAAGCGCGACTAGAATATAGCTCGCATGCAGGCTAGCGGCGAAACCGTAAGAGAGCATCAGTATCAGTACAACTAGCGCCCAGCGAATCTCTAGCAGTGAGCTGGCGAGGTTAGTACCGGGTCGCAAGCGGCGCCAGATAGGTATCACCAGGTGGTTGGATGCCATTGTGGCCAATGTCAGTGTGGTGACAATGATCATGCCGGTGGCTGCCGCAAAACCGCCGATATAGGCGATGAGAGTAAGCGCGGGTGAGTTAAGTAACTGCGGTATCAGCAGCACAAATTGATCTCCCTGTTCGGCCGGTAATCCGAGCAACAGGCCGGCGCCAGCGAGTGGGATAACAAACAGATTGATCAGAATCGTATAGAAGGGGAAAAGGCCGACCGCCGTGCTTAGATGTTCCGGGTTGGAATTTTCGACTACAGTGACGTGGAACTGACGCGGCAGTAACACAATGGCAGCGGCGCCAAGTAGGATCAGCGCTACCCAACTGTAGCCGGCACCCTCCGAGCCAAAGGAGTAGACCTGCTGCAGTCCGGCTTGGTCAAGTTGACGCAGTATATCGCTGAAGCCATCAAACACCCCGTAGGTGACATAGGCACCGAGTGCGAGCAGCGCAAAGAGCTTAACTAGGCACTCGGCAACCAGAACTGCGATGATCCCCTCGTGGCGCTCGGTCGGATCCAAGCGGCGTACCCCAAAGATGATAGTGATCAGCGCCATCATAAGTGTGATCAATACGCCATCAAGGCTCCAACCAATGGTTTCGGTGCTAGGCGTGAGTAGATCAACAGCACTGCCAATGGCACGCAACTGCAGCACAATATAGGGCATTAAGCCGATCAAACAGGCCAGAGTTACCAGTGCGGCGATCCGCTGAGAACGACGGTAGCGCGTAGATATCAGATCCGCTACTGAGGTGAGGCGCAGGTTCTGTTTTGCCAGAATCATCCGCTTAAGCGCTTTGGCACCGAAGATTAAGCCGGCTATTGCACCGACGTAGATTGCGAAAAACTGCAGGCCGTTATTAATCGCAAAGCCGACACTGCCGTAAAAGGTCCAACTGGTGAAGAAGACTGCCAGCGACAGTGCGTATACCCAAGGTGAATTGGTAAAACCGCCACGCACGCGTGCGCGCTTCTCCACATAGACCGCCAAAACAAATAGTAGCCCGAGGTAGCTAAGTGTGATGATCGACAGTGTTAGGGTTGAGAACATTGGTCGGCGTCCTTATTCAAGCATCGTCGCGAGACTTTTTGCGTTCATCACAGCAGGGCTCTTCACAGCTGGGCTCTTCAAGCTGGTACTGTTCTTCGGTGCCCGGTACGGGGTCAATGCCCCCATCCGAGCCAGGATGGCAGCGGCTGATCCGTTTGATTCCTAGCCATAGCCCTTTGAATGGGCCATAGAGTTCTATCGCTTCCATAGTATAGCTAGAGCAGGTTGGATAAAAACGGCAGTTCTGGCCCATGATTGGGCTAAGAAAGAGCTGATAACCACGTACCAGTAAGATTAGGAATGCGCTCAGTAGCTGCTTCAAAAGAGGATCTCCGCGTTGGCTCGTATATTAGCGGTAGGGACCCCAAATGCCAACGAGAGTTGCCAACGAGAGCAGCCAACGCAGAGGTGGTGGATTTGGACAGCAGAGACAGCGGCTTAGTTAGCCGCTGAATCCAGTCGCAGTGTCGACAAGGTGTTCTGCCGGATGGAATTGAGCAGTTCAGCGTTCTCAGTCAGAGATTCACCGTAGGATGGCACCATCTCTTTGAGGCGCTCGCCCCAACCCTGATCCAGACGCTCTGCAAAACAGCGCTCGATGATCGAGATCATCGTTCCAGCTGCCGTCGATGCACCCGGAGAAGCACCAAGCAAAGCGGCTAGAGAACCGTCCTGAGATGAGATCACCTCGGTACCGAACTCGAGTTTACCCTTGGTATCTACACCGGGCTTGATAATTTGCACGCGCTGGCCGGCGAATGAGAGCTCCCAGTCCTCCTCTTTCGCGTCGGGGAAGAAAGTGCGCAGCGCCTCAACCCGTGAGGTATGCGTCTGCATCACTTCAGAGACGAGGTATTTGGTGAGGTCGAAGTTGTTCTTCGCGACTGACATCATCGGTAGGAAGTTATCGGCACTGATCGACATCGGCAGGTCCATCAATGAACCTTTTTTCAAAAACTTGGTTGTGAAGCCGGCGAAAGGTCCAAACAGCAGCGCTTTCTTGCCGTTGATCACACGTGTGTCCAAGTGAGGAACCGACATCGGTGGTGCACCGATCGGAGCCATACCGTAGACCTTGGCTGCATGTTTCTCAATTACATCGTCATTCTTACAAATCAGCCACTGGCCGCTGACAGGGAAGCCGCCATAGCCGTTGCCCTCAGGAATGCCAGACTTCTGCAGCAGTGGCAGTGCACCGCCACCTGCGCCTAAGAAGACGAACTTGGCACGCACTTTCTCGGTTTCGGGTTTAGAGCTGTGCTTGAGGCCAACAGTCCAGGTTTTGTCGGCGTTCTGTTTCAGATCGGTTACGTAGCGACCGAGCATCAGTTCGAAGTTCTGTTTAAGCTCAAGGTAGTTAACCAGGTAACGCGCTAGTTCCCCGAAGTTGACGTCCGAGCCGTAACGTACACGTGTCGCTGCAATTGGTTCGCCGGCTGGACGGTTCTGCATGATCAGCGGCATCCACTGCTCAATCACCTCAGGATCGTCGCTGAACTCCATGTCGGCAAACTGATGATGTGCCGAGAGTGCAGCGTGGCGCGTACGCAAGAATTCGACGTTCTCCTGACCCCAAACAAACGAGCAGTGCGGCGTCGGGTTAATGAATTTGCTCGGGTAGGGCAGAGCGCCCTTGTTAACCAGATATGACCAGAACTGCAGGCTCACTTCGAACGACGCGTTGATCGCGTAGGCTTTATCGCAGTTTACGCTGCCATCGGCTTGTTTGGGTGTGTAGTTCAGCTCACAGTAGGCTGCGTGGCCTGTGCCAGCATTGTTGAGACCGTCCGTGCTCTCATAGGCAACATGATCAAGGCGTTCTACCATAGCAACTTTCAGCTCAGGATCTAACTCCTGCAGCATTACACCTAGCGTAGTGCTCATGGCACCGGCGCCCACTAGCAGGACGTCTACTTCACGCTCATTCATACCTGTTGTACCCCTTTGCAGTTACACAAGTGAGCTGGCTTAGTGTGGCGGTACACTTTTGATGCACGCTCGGCTAAACCACTCTTCGCGGGTTTGCGAATTTTGGCGCATTATATTGCGCCGCAGCATTGAGTATAAGTCGACTTATTATTAATATTTGTTATTAGCCAAGTCTGAAAGAATCTAACGCCCGTATTTGTTGAGGTTACAGCTGTAATAAAGTTGATCTCTTACACCAATGTATAGTTCGTTCGGAGCGCTGATGGATCCTTTTTCGACCGCTAAACCTGACTTTCTCTGGGGGTATCTTGCTGATATCGCAGCGGATTCATCCAATTCAGCTCGAGTGATCACACTTGCGACGATCGATTGCGAAGGGCTGCCTCAAGCGCGCTCGGTGATACTGCGCGAGGCCGACGCTTGGTCGCTAACTGTATACACTGACAAGCGCTCACCGAAGGTGGATCAGCTTAGGCGTCAGCCTCGGGCGCAGCTACTGTTGTGGGATCGCGAGAAACGCTGGCAGTTTCGCTGTGATGCGACGACTGAGGTGATCGCCCAAGGTGCAGAGACTGATCAGCTTTGGGAGAGAATCAAGGATACTCACGCCGCTCAAGACTATCTGACGCCGCAAGCACCCGGTGAAATCTTGGACGTTAATTCTGCCGCGCACGTCGGCCCCCAGTTAGCGATTTTGAGGTTTCATTTGACCGAAATTGATTGGCTCGAGTTGCGACGCGAAGGGCACAGACGCCAACGCCTGACCCCGGATGGGATTCAGGCGCTGGTTCCTTAGGCGTATACAGCGATTAGAGGTGCTCTTCGGCGTATTCGGCCAGAGGTGAGCGGAAGATACCCTCGAAGTGGATGCTCGCCGCACCCTCGTAGTCGCGGAAGCGCTCCACAATGTAGGTCAGACCCGAAGTGGTCGCTGTCAGGTAGTTTGAATCTATCTGTGCCAAGTTACCAAGGCAGACCATCTTAGTATTCTTGCCACAGCGGGTCAGAATCGTTTTGAGCTGCTGTGGGGTTAGGTTCTGTGACTCATCGATCAGTACAATTGCGTTCTGAATTGAACGTCCACGAATGAAGTTGAGTGATTTAAACTGAATATTCGCCTTCTCGATCGCATACTTCACACTGCTCTGTGGGCGCTCATCCTGTTCGTGCATCGCTTCTAGGTTGTCCTGAATTGCACTCAACCAAGGGGTCATCTTCTCCTCCTCGGTGCCGGGCAGGAAGCCGATATCCTCAGCGACCGGTGGCGTGGAACGGGTCACAATAATCTTGTTATAGCGCTGCTCTTCGATAACGAGCTCTAGGGCACAAGCTAGTGCGATCAAGGTTTTACCCGAACCTGCAGCACCGAGGAGTACGGCCAGATCGATCTCCTCATCAAGCATTGCCTGCATCGCGAACGCTTGCTGGATGTTGATCGGCGAGATCCCCCAGCAGCTCTGATTCATCAGGTGATCGTAGCCGAGATCTTCAAGAATGACGTTCTCACCATCGACAATCGAAGTACGTGCGGCAAAGTCTTTGGTGTCGTCGTAGATATACTCGTTAGGGTAAGTGTCCGGCAGCACAGAGCGGGCGACCTTGTGGTAGGTGTGTCCCTCTTTGTTGATGCTCTCGACGTTCTCTACATCCTCCCAGAAGGGGTGGTCGAGATGCTTATGTCCGGCGGGAAGTAGATCAATATCCGAAACCAACTGATCGGTGCGGTAATCCTCACAACGCTCAAGCCCTGCACCGAGGGCCTTCAAGCGCATGTTGATATCTTTCGTAACCAGTATCACTTCGCGCTGTGCTAGCGTCGACTGCAGGTGCAAAGCGCAATTGATAATGCGGTTATCTTTATTGTGATCACTCGGCAAAAACCCTTGGCGCGCGCCAAGCTCGTGGTCTGGGAAGATACTTAATTGGCCATGCTTGTCGGACGGTTGACCTTCAAAGCTGATCTGTACCCCCTTTTTGATCTGCTCGGGCTTGGTGGCTGCTGAGATAATGCGATCGATTTGGCGAATCGCAGCGCGCGCTTCGCCGGCAACACTTTTCTTTCGGTCTTTTATGTCGTCGAGCTCCTCGAGCACGGTCATTGGGATGCAAATGTCTTGCTCTTTAAACTCAAACAGGCACTTGGGGTCATGGAGAAGTACGTTGGTATCGAGGATATACAGCTTGGTTGCAGCCATCAGCAGTTCCTTATCGGCGGTAGGCTAGGAGTGTTCCGTCACTTACAACCTAATCCAATGCAGCGACTTTTACAAATGTCATCTTAATGTAATTTTGATGGGCTTAACTGCGGCCTAAATAACTTGCTAAATAGTGCGCTTGAGTCATAGTTATAGAGAAGCGCAGCTTTGTATCGAGGGCTTTTTTGAGCCGAAGGAGAGATACATGAATGAAGCTTTTGTAAACGCCAGCGTCAAGCCGCTGGAAAGTCTGGATATGCTCTCGCCGCATGAAGTTGAACGCCTGCAGGATCGCAGCGATTCTGGGGTTTATCCGTTATTTCGTCAGTGTGCACTCGCGGTCCTAAATACCGGCAGTGATATGGATAGTACGCGTGAAGTCCTCGAGCTATTCAAAGATTTCGACGTCCACATCTCGCTCAAACACCAGGGCGTCCAGCTAGAGCTGGAGAACGCACCGGCGCGTGCTTTCGTTGACGGTGAGATTATTCAGGGTATCCGCGAGCACCTCTTTTCAGTCCTGCGTGACCTGATCTATGTGGTTGATGAGCTCGATGAGGTGGGGCAGGGGCTGGCTCAAAGTGCTCAGCTCACCAACTTGGTGTTCCATATTCTGCGTCACGCCGATGCGCTGGCGCCGCATGTGCATCCTAATATTGTTGTCTGCTGGGGTGGCCACTCCATTGGTGAGTTTGAGTATGACTACACCAAGAGTGTGGGTTACGAGTTGGGCCTTAGAGGCCTGAACATCTGTACTGGCTGCGGCCCTGGCGCGATGAAAGGCCCGATGAAAGGGGCGATGATCTCTCACGCAAAGCAGCGTGTTAAAGATGCGCGCTACATTGGCATCACGGAACCTGGGATCATTGCGGCGGAGTCCCCCAACCCGATTGTGTCTGAGCTGATTATCATGCCAGATATCGAGAAGCGCCTGGAGGCCTTTGTGCGCTTGGGCCACGGCATCATCGTATTCCCCGGCGGCGCGGGTACAGCTGAAGAGATTCTCTACATGCTTTCGATTCTGCTGCGAGAAGAGAACCAGGATATTCCCTATCCGTTTATCTTTACCGGTCCAGAGGGGAGCGAAGCCTACTTTGAACAGATCGATGAATTTATTGCTGCCACTTTGGGCGAGAGAGCACGTTCGATGTACGAAGTGGTCGTTAATGATCCAGCCCGCGTCTCCAAACTGATGAAGCAGGGACTGGATGCAGTCACCGAACATCGCAAGGCGGCTGGGACTGCCTACCACTACAACTGGGAGTTGTTTATCCCTGATGAGGTACAACATCCATTTGACCCGACTCACGCCAACATGGCGGGGCTGAATCTTCATAAAGATCAGCCTGATTACCTGCTGGCCTCAGAGCTGCGCCGAGCACTGTCAGGCATAGTCGCTGGCAACGTGAAAGAACCCGGTGTTCGGGCAATTGAGCAGTTTGGTCCGTTCCAGTTGGACGGTGATAAAGAGATCATGCAGGCGTTGGATAAGCTACTCAAAGCCTTTATCGAACAGCGCCGAATGAAGATCGACTACAGCTCGTACGTTCCCTGTTTCGAACTGGCCTGTTAGACCTTGCGTACCTTAAGAGCGCCTGTAGGTTACGACGGTGCGTTCGCTGGTGAAGTGGCGTAGATAGTGGGGGCCACCGATCTGCGGCCCAGTGCCCGATGGGCCTGTGCCCCCCATGGGCAGTGCGCCGCCACTGGCGCGTGGTTCAGGGTGATTGAAGTTGAGATTGCCGACGCGCACCTGACGCTCAATTTTGTGCCTCAATATTGGGTTGTCACTAAACAAGCTCAGACTTAACCCGTAGCCCGTACGATTGATCTCGTTGATGACGCGGTCGATATCGTCTCGACTGAAGCGGATCAGATAGAGTAGCGGGCCCGGAATCACCTCCTGCAGCTCATCGAGTGTGTAAAGTCGAATAACAGTTGGCGAGACATAGAGACCCTGTTCGTTCTGCTCCTGAGTGGGCTGCTCAGCTAAGATCCGACCTTTAACCCGCAGTCGCTCGATCAAATCATGCAGGGCGTTCATCCGATAGATACTGCTTACCGGGCCAAGGTCTGTCTGCAGACTCAGCGGTGAACCCAGCTGTATCAGTGAAACCGCATTGATGATGGCTCTCTCGTACTCCTCAGCAATCTCCTCCTCGAGGTAGACAACATGTGAGCAGAGAGGGTACTGGCTCGATGCGCTGAAGGACTCGTGTAGCAGGCGTGGCAGGTTGGCGTGGATCTCCTGATCACGATCGATCATCACCAGTGACTGACCTTCGGAGTTAACGGCTACAGGGATCAGCTGGGCGCCGGGTCGGTTAGCCAGTTGTGCACTGATCTCTGAGCCCTTGACCCCCAGCCCGGTGTAGATCACGCCGCTGACGCGGTAGTCCTCTAGCAACCAGTTTCCGATCTCACGCAGACCTCCGGGTAAAAAAGCAACCAACGCTGTCGGAACCAAAGCCTGTAGCAGGAGCTCAAACAGTCGCATCGAGGTCATTGAGGCGTTTTCAGCCGGCTTGACGACCAGCCCATTACCCGCAAGCAGCGCCGCGGTGCCCGAGCCAACCAGCTCTGCGACAGGGGTTTCGCTGCTTGGGATCGCGAGTATCACTCCGCGACCGTGCAGCTCGAGCTGATGTTGTGAGAACTGATCTTCAAACAGCGGTCGGTCGGCTAGTTGTTCCTTGGCAGCGCTGCAGTAGTAATAGGCGAGGTCTATTGCATCGCGCACTTCACCCAGCGCATGTTTGATGGGTTTGCCGGTCTCATAGGCGAGCAGTGTCGCGATCTCCAAGCGCTTCTCATTAACCAGGCGAGCGAACTCCATTAACCGTCGACTGCGCTCCTCCACACTCTGCAGATCCCAAGCTGTCTGGGCCTCCTCAACCACGGCAAGGGCCTCGCGCACTTGATCTTCGTTGGGGATCATGCGCTGACCTATAATTTGATTCACATCCTGGGTCGCGCAGATATCAACAATTTCACTGCTCTTGCGCAGGGTGCCATTGATGACTGGCTGAACAGGTCGATCATCAGTGCATAGTGTTTCGACCTGAGTCGCTATTGCATCGGCCAAGCCGGGCTGGCTCAGCATAAAACCCTCAGCGCGCTGGCGTTCGTCTGCGAAGAGCTCCAGTGGCGTAGGTAGGTTGTCCAGCTGCGGATCGATTGCACTCCAGTGTGGTGCGCAGAAACAGGGCCACTGGTTTGCTTGAGCCCGTCCGAGCAGATCGGCGGGAGGGTCGATTAACATCGGCTTTAGCTCAGAGCCGGATTCACTGGCTAAAAGTTCGAAAGCGAAACGGTATTGGGCATCGATAAGTGCGCTGGAGCGCAGAATCGGATAGTCCGGCAGTGCTTCAATGAGTGCGCTGCGGCTCTGTTGCTCTAAATTGTCTCCACGCAACAGACAGATCGGAATCTGGATCCCTTCGCTCTGGGCCAGCTTCTGTAACCAACCCAGAGTGGGAATCGCGCGCTTTGACGCACAACTGATGCAGATCCCGATTCGATCGCGATAGGCGCCGGACTGGATAAGCTGCACGAGCAGTTGTAGTTCAACCGATAGGCGCTCCTCATCAATCGGTGCCAGATAGACGGGGTCATCGCTCTCATCCGGGATCAGTGGCATCAGACGCTTGAGCAGGTCCTTCTCGATGCGAGGGTATATCAACGCGTTAAATCGCGGATGCAGATGCTGTGGATATATAAAGAGTGGAGAGGTATCACTTGCCTCAGTCAGATAACGGTTAAAGTTTCGATTGGCCTCTGCGTGATCGATTGGCTCGTACATCTCAAGCTCTGCGAGCGAGGGCAGTTCGGGGCTTTGGGGCTCGAGCGGGTAAATAAGGAAGGCCCCTAACGCCTCTTCGAGCTCAGGATCCGGCATATACAGATAGTGCTCAATAGCGCGGTAGAGAGTCTTCAGATCCAGTACTGAGTATTCATCTGACAGATAGATAGATAAGGGCAGCATCGACGTTGATTGGCCTGTCCGGATTATTTCTATTCAGTGTAGACCGGAACTTTCAGGGCGGTTAGTTAATCTTTATAGTAGAGGGCTATTCTTCGGCACTTCAGGCAGGCTGGAACAACGTGCGCCGCAAACTGGTAATCACACTGACAACGCTCCATGGTACTCGCCAGATAACATTGGGGCAGGTTGCACGCTACGCTATCCTCATCCTATTGATAGTCGCCGGTGGCGCCTTTGCGCTTTCCAACTACCTCCTCATCCGTGCGACTGACGACTTGCAGATTCTGGAGTCTGAACATCTGGCCCTGGGTTCTGAATATGACCAGCTCAATATGACGTTGGAAGAGGTAACGGAGCAACGTAACCTACTTGAGGTGGAGCGCGAGGCACTGGAGGTACGGTATCAAGAGGCCCTCGGTAGCCAGCAGCTCTACTTGTCTGAGTTAGATAGTCTGACTGGCCGGCTCGAATCCTTAGCGCAGGATCGTGAATCGCTCGAAGCACAGATGGAAGGTATAGCCAGCGAGCGTGAGACGCTCGAGGCTGAGATGAAGCAGTTGGCCCAGGCGCGCTTGCAAGATAACGAGTTGATGGATCAGCAGCTCGCGGCACTTGATGAATTAGCCCGCGCGCGTGCTGCGCTGGAGAACCAGAATGAGGAGCTGACGCAGAGTCTGACTGAGCTGGGCGCAACTCTGGGTCTTACCGATCAGCTTCAGGGATTGGATGCAGCCGCCAGTGCCGCATTAATCGAAGCGCGTGCCCGGGAGCGAAGGTTGCTGCTGAATATGATCCCTAATGGGCTGCCAGCACAATTTGAGCGGGTAAATAGCGACTTTGGCTCACGTATCCACCCAGTGACCAAGAAGAAGGCGATGCACCGCGGGGTCGACCTGAAGATGGCGAGGGGGACACCGGTCTACGCGACTGCAGATGGTATAGTGGAGACCGCCGGTACCGATAATAAGGGCGGGTTCGGTAAGATAATCCGCATTCAGCACAGTTTTGGTTTTAGGACCTACTATGCTCACCTAAACAAGCTGTTGGTGCGCCCGGGCGAATATGTGGTTAAAGGGCAGCAGATTGCTGAGAGTGGCAGTACCGGGCGTTCTACCGGGCCTCATCTACACTATGAGGTACGACAGCTCTGGACGGCACTGGACCCGGCGCCCTTTATGAGCTGGTCGCTGGATAACTACGAGCAGCTGTTTGAGCAGGTTGGAGAGATCAAGTGGGATTCCTTAGGAAAGCAATATCCGCTTCGCATGGCAACAACAGCATCACAATAGTACCCAAGGGCGCGCGCCTTGCAGGTGAGTTGTTGATTGACGGCTCACTGCATATCAATGGCGAGTTCGATGGTCTGCTGGATACACACTCTAGTCTTATTGTAGGGCGCGGTGGTGTATTCAAAGGGCGTGCCCGGGCGCACGAGGTGCTGTTAACCGGTCAATTCGACGGTGAGCTGCAGTGTGACCGATTGCATGTTTTCAAGGGCGGCGTATTTCGCGGGCGCGTGGCGTGCGAACAGCTCCAGATCGAAGAGCATTCCGAGTTTTTAGGGGAGCGTATCTACCCCGGATTGGAAGCGACTGTGATCGAAGAAGTGCATGAGTTGCTGGAACAACCCATGTCTGCTCAGCAAGACGGTGACCCAGAGGTGACGCTGGATAACCTGCTGGACTCGCTGCCCACTCAAATAACACTCAAGGATGGTTAAGAAAGATCGATGTGTGAACTGCTAGGTATGAGCGCCAACGTCCCGACCGATATCTGTTTTAGTTTTGCCGGTCTGATGCAACGCGGGGGTGCCACAGGTCCTCACCGCGACGGTTGGGGTATCGGCTTTTATGAGGGGCATGCGCTGCGTGCTTTCCATGACCCCAATCCCAGTTTTGACTCGCCCATAGCGCAGTTGATCTGCAACTATCCGATCAAGAGCCACACAGTAATTAGTCATATTCGTCAGGCAAATGTTGGCGGTGTGAATCTAGAGAATACCCACCCGTTCAGTCGCGAGCTCTGGGGCTTTACCTGGACCTTTGCCCACAATGGTCAGCTTGATAAGACCCTGTTCGATTGGCCGCTAGAGTTCTACAAACCGGTCGGTACCACTGACTCTGAGTACGCCTTCTGTTGGTTGATGGGGCAGATTCGTAAAGAGTTTCCCGAGCGGCCGGCAGATATGGCAAAGCTGATGCACTTTATCGAGACTTGTGCAGCGAAACTCCGTGCTTTGGGTGTGTTCAATATGCTGTTGAGTGAATCTGAGTACCTGTTCTGTTACTGCACCACTAAGCTGCATTGGCTGACCCGCAAAGCCCCTTTTGGCGAGGCGCAGCTTAAAGATACCGAATTGGTTGTGGATTTCTGTAGCGAGACCCATGCGGATGATGTGGTCTCTGTCATCGCAACTGAGCCGCTGACCGATAACGAGCAGTGGCAAGCGCTGCAGACCGGAGAACTGCTCGTTTTCCGCCACGGTGAGCTGTCGCAACGTATGCAAAGCAGTGAGGTAAGTTAGGTTGGCCTTCACCAACCTCTCCGATTTCGTTAGTTGGCTGGCCGAGCGCCAAGCCGATGCGACAGCGCTGGTCTGTGGTGATGATTCGATAACTTTTGAACAGTTGGATGAGTACTCCCGCAGCCTAGCGCTCTGGTTTAGCCGTGAGCTGGGCCTGCAACCGCATTCGCGTATTGTTGTGCGCCTGCCCAACGACCTGCATCTGCCAGTTACACTCCTCGCCGCGATACGCGCAGGTTTGGTGCCGGTGCTTGTGTCGTCTAACTCCAGTGCCCAGGAGGTTGAACGCGTAATTCGTGAAACGGGCGCGAAAGCTACCATCTCAGTACCTCAACAGGCGGAGCATCTGGCATTTTTTAACGCGTTTGAACAACCGCCGAAAATTATCTTTAGCGGCCGGCTCGATTTTGGCAACCTCCTGGAGCGCCGGTTAGGCCAGGCGATGCGGCCGTTTAAGATGCGAGTCGGAGACCACCCGGTGCGGTGGTTGTCGGAGGGCTTGGAGTACGGTCGTTCGATCTTCCACGCCTGGCCCAACACCCAGAGCAGTGACCTGGCACTGATTGAGTACACCAGTGGTACTACGGCCGCTCCCAAAGGGGTGATGCTGTCGCATGCCAACCTGGTTGCCAATATGATGCAGCTCAGCGAGTGCATGAGCCGTGCGGGCTCCAGCCGCCAAGAGCGCATGCTGATCTCATTGCCGCTCTATTTTTCGTACCCCCTAATGCTGATGCTAACCAACTGGATGCGCGGTGGGGCTGTAGCGCTGGTGACGAACATCCGTGACAGCGCGCTGATCGCCGAGCAGTTTGATCGCTTTGTGCCTGAGGTGTTTGTGGGAATTAGCCCGGTCTTCATGGCGCTCTGTCAGGATCCGCTGTTCCCGCAACTGAGCTTTAAAGAGCTGCAGTACACTATCTGCGGCGGTGCCACACTGAACGAGCGCGCTGCGCAGCGTTGGCGCGAAATTACCCGCTCGCCTATTGCTCAGGGTTACGGTTTAACCGAGGCGTCGCCGGTGATCACCTTCGATATCGAGATGCGTGGCGTGGCAGGTTATTTGGGTAAACCGCTCTACCAAACTCAAATTCGTATTGTTGATGATGCGGGCGAGGTGCTTCCCACCGGTGCCAAAGGTGAGATACAAGTGCAGGGGGCGCAAGTGATGCGGGGCTACGTGGGGCAGAGCGAACGCGGTCTCTTCCCGTTTACCGCTGATGGTTGGCTGCGCACCGCGGATATTGGTCGACTTCACTCCGATGGCGAGCTCGAGTTGATTGAGCGCCAGGCCGAAGTGATTCGCGTGCCCGGTTTCAGGGTCTACCCCTCGGAGGTCGAGACTATCGTCAGCAAACATCCTAGTGTGTTGGAGTGTGCGGCGGTGGGCCTGCCCAATGAGGATGGCACCCAGCGGATAAAGCTCTTTGTTGTCACCAACGATAGGCGTCTCACTCAGCGGCAGGTGCGTGAATACTGTCGCCAGCGCCTGACACGCTACAAGGTGCCGGATCTGGTTGAGTTTAGAAACTCGCTACCCCACAGCGCCTCGGGTCGATTGCAACGTGCTCGCCTAGTGCAGGAGAGTCTGCCGGAGCCCTCGCTGACGAAGGTTCTAGCTGACGAAGACTCCGGCTGACGACGAGCAGCCCGTTAAAAACTGAACTGGGCGTAAAACTGTGAGTACGGTAGAATCCTGCCCCTTATTTTTGCCGTATAGCTGAGCCATGTCGCTAAAACCCCTCTACAACCAACTTGATGCTTGTCGTATCGCCGACCGTTTTCCGTTGCGCCAAGCTATTGGACGCCTGCAGGAGGGCGATGACGAGGCACGGGCTAAGGTTGAGGATCGTATTCTTGCATCGATGGAGCGCGTGCAGGCGTTTGAACTGCTAAATCAGCAGCCGATCAACTACCCTGATCTCCCTGTCTCTGAGCACCGTCCGGCAATACTTGAGGCGCTGCGCAACAATCAGGTGATTGTGATTGCCGGCGAGACGGGCTCAGGTAAAACCACACAGCTACCTAAGCTCTGTCTGGAACTGGGATTGGGCACCAAAGGTCTTATTGGTCATACCCAGCCGCGCCGCCTGGCTGCGCGCACTGTTGCTAACCGAATTGCAGAGGAGCTGCAGACGCCGCTGGGCGGGCGTGTCGGCTATCAGGTGCGCTTCCACGATCAGGTGAGTGACGAGACTCAGGTTAAACTGATGACCGACGGTATTCTGCTGGCCGAAACGCAGAATGACCGCTATCTGGAGAAGTATGAGGCGATCATTATCGATGAGGCGCACGAACGCAGCCTCAATATCGACTTCCTGCTTGGTTACATCAAACGCATCCTGCCAAAACGCCCTGATCTTAAGCTGATCATCACCTCAGCCACTATCGATTTGCAGCGCTTCTCTGAGCACTTCGACAATGCGCCCGTGATTGAGGTGTCTGGACGCACCTTCCCGGTGGAGATGCTCTATCGTCCCTTACTGGATCAGCAGGATGAGGATGAGCGGGCGATCGATATGCAGCAGGGGATTCTCAAGGCGGTGGATGAGCTGATTGAGATAGACCATGCAAAAGGTGGCTCGGGGCCCGGCGATATTCTGATCTTCCTGCCGGGTGAGCGCGAGATTCGTGAGACCGCAGAGGCGCTGCGCAAAGCGCAGCTGCGCCACACCGAAGTGATGCCACTCTATGCACGTCTATCACTGGCAGAGCAGAACAAGGTGTTCAGCAATTCTGGTCGATCGGGTCGACGAATTGTGCTCTCCACTAACGTGGCCGAGACCTCTGTCACTGTGCCCGGCATTCGTTACGTTATCGATCCGGGCTTAGTGCGCATGTCGCGCTACTCCTATCGTGCAAAGATTCAGCGCCTGCCAATCGAACCGGTGTCACAAGCGAGTGCTAACCAGCGTTCGGGTCGCTGTGGTCGCGTTGCCCCCGGTACCTGTATTCGCCTCTACTCGGAGGAAGATTTCAAAGCACGGCCTGAATTTACCGATGCCGAGATCCGTCGCACCAACTTGGCTGCTGTAATCCTGCAGATGCTACAGCTGCGCTTGGGTGATATTCATAAATTCCCGTTCATCGACCCGCCTGATAAACGCTTCATCAATGACGGTTATAAGCTGCTGGAAGAGCTGCAGGCGGTTGATAGTCGGCGTAACATCACCGGGCTGGGTAAACAGCTGGCCCGCCTGCCGGTGGATCCCCGTGTAGCGCGCATGCTGGTGGAGGGTCACCGTCAGCGCGCACTCAAAGAGTTGGTGATTCTTGCCAGTGCCTTGAGTATTCAAGATCCGCGCGAGCGCCCGGCAGAGAAACGCCAGGCGGCTGACCAGCAGCACAAACTGTTTGAAGATGATCATTCGGACTTCATTACTCTGCTAAATATCTGGAACGCCTACGAGGAGCAGCGCCAAGAGCTGAGCCAGTCGCAGCTACGCAAATGGTGTCAGAAGCACTTCTTATCGTTTATGCGTATGCGCGAATGGCGCGATCTGCACCGTCAGCTGCACATCAGCTGTAAGCAGCTCGATCTTAAAGAGCTTGAGAGCGAAGCGAGTTACGAGTCGATCCATAAATCGCTGATCTCAGGCCTCTTGGGTAACCTCGGTTTTAAACACGAACGTAATGAGTACCTGGGTGCGCGTAACCGGCGCTTTAAGATATTCCCGGGTTCGGGCCAGTTTAAGAAGAATCCCAAGTGGCTGGTATCTGCAGAGCTGCTAGAGACCAGCGCGCTCTACGCCCATACGGTGGCGAAGATTGAGCCTGAGTGGATTGAACCCATCGCCAAACACCTGGTGAAGCGTACCTATCTGGAGCCGCACTGGGAGAAGAAGCGCGCGCAGGTGGTAGCCCAGGAACAGGTGCGCCTGTATGGCCTAACAATCGTGCCCGGTCGCACTGTGCACTACGGCGCGATCGATAAGCCGGTATCGCACGAAATATTTATCCGCTCCGCATTGGTGGAGGGGGAGTACCGCACCGATGCGCCCTTTTTTGCGCACAACCAAGCGTTACTTGAGCAGGTTGAAGCGCTGGAAGATAAGTCGCGCCGGCGTGATATTGTTGTGGACGAGGAGAGTCTGTACCAGTTCTACGCCGACCGTCTAGATGAGAATGGTGGTGCTGAAGTAGTCAACGGCATAGGCTTTGAGGCCTGGCGCAAACAGGCTGAGCGCGATAACAAAAAACTGCTCTTCTTTACCAAGAAGGATGTAATGCAGCGCACGGCTGAGCACGTCTCCGCCGAGCAGTATCCGGATCAGGTGCAGCTGGAAGGGGTGGAGCTGGGGCTTGAGTACGCCTTCGAGCCCGGTAAACAGCATGACGGCATTAGTATCGATGTGCCTCTACCTCTACTGCCGCGCCTGGAGACCGACAAGCTCGACTGGCTAGTACCCGGAATGCTGGCAGAGAAGCTTGAGGCAATTCTGCGAGGTCTGCCGAAACAGGAGCGCAAACACTTTGTGCCGATTCCCAATTACGTCAAAGAGCTGAGTGAAAAGCTCAGTTTTGGCGAAGGCGATCTGTGTGAGGCGATTTCTCTACAGCTTCTGCGCCTGTCAGGACGCCGTGTGCCCGCGCAGCTGCTGCGAGAGGTGAAGCTCGACCCGCTCTACAAAACCAATATTCGCGTGCTGGATGCCAGCGGTAAGTTGCTGGGACAGGGGCGCGATTGGGAAGAGCTACAAGCGAAGTTTGGTGGAGCGGCGCAGGAGGCTTTGGATCGAGCACCGAAGCAGCACTGGGGCGAGACCGGTCTGACGGATTGGAGCTTTGGTAACCTCGATAAGCAGGTGGTAGTCCGTCATGCTGGGGGTATTGAAGTTGAGGCCTATCCTGCACTGGTAGATGCAGGTGACTCGGTAGAGCTGAAGCTAGAGATGAATCTGCTGGATGCTGAGCGGGCGACCCTGCGTGGTGTGGCAAGGCTGATGTTGATCAGTATGCAGGCGCACGTTACCCAGGTGCGTCATCGCCTTCCCAAGCTGGCCCAGGCAGTGCTGTACACCAATAAAGTCTTTAACGAGCGTCTGCTTCAGGATCAGCTGATGATCTCGGCGGTACTGCAGTTGATTGCTCAAGCAGAACTGCCAAGGTCAGAGGCGGCGTTCAAATCGCTACGTGACACAGTGCGCGCCGAGCTGTTCGACACCGCTGTTGGGCGGGTTAAATTTGTGACTGAGCTGCACGCCAGCTATCACCGTATCAATAAGCAGTTGAGTGGCAAGGTGAACCTGCAGACCGTGCCGGTGCTGAATGACATACGGGCGCAGCTCAGTGCCCTGATCTATCCGCATTATTTGGCCGAGACACCACCGGAGTGGTTGGCGCAGGTTCCACGTTATCTGCAGGCGATTGAGGTGCGTTTGGAGAAATATCAGCGCAATCTGCGCCAACAGGTACTCTGGAGCGAAGAGCTAGGGCAGTGGGCACAGCGCTTGCAGGCTGCCAAGGCAAAAGCCGAGACACGTGGAGCGGTTAGCGTTGAGCTATTAGATATGCGCTGGTGGCTGGAGGAGTACCGTGTTTCACTCTTCGCCCAGGAGCTAGGTACGACTTTTAAGATCAGTGAGAAACGTCTTAAGCAGCGGTTCACTGAGGTGACCGAATAATGCCCAATAATAGGTCGTAGCTGCATTGCACAATATGGCGCAATGACTACAATCAGAATTCAGATAGGTTTTAGGTATACCAGATGGCGTTCCCAACCCGAAAAGCGACACACACAGCTGGAGTGATAGCGCTCTCAATTGCACTGATCTCCTCACCCGTGCTGGCTGAAGAGACGCATGAGACTGACCCCTGGGAGGGCTTCAACCGTGCAATGTTCAGCTTTAATGAGGGGCTTGATCGAGCCATCGTAAAACCGGTGACTCAGGGCTACCGCTTTATTATGCCCGACTTCGCTGAGCAGGGCGTGCACAACTTCTTTGAAAACATTGGTGACATTAAAACGTTTTTTAACAATGTTTTACAGGGTAAACCTAAAGAGGCAAGTGAGGATTTGGGTCGTGTGATTGTGAACACAACTATCGGCATCGGTGGCCTGTTCGACGTCGCAACAACCTTTGGCATACCGAAGCATGATGAGGATTTTGGTCAGACACTGGGCACCTGGGGTGTAGAGTCTGGTCCCTATTTGGTTCTCCCTCTCTTCGGTCCGTCTAGTGTTCGCGACGGAATCGGTCGCATTCCTGATATGATGGTTGACCCGGTGCAGCAGGTCAGCGACGACGATACGCGTTTAGGCCTGCAGGTATTGCGCGTGATCGATACCCGCTCACAGCTGCTTGAAGCAGAGGGTGTCATTAGTGGTGACCGCTACACCTTCATCCGTGATGCCTACCTGCAACGTCGTGAATTCGAAATAAACGACGGTCAGGTCAAGTTCAACGCTGACGATTTCTAGCCAACACCGAATGAACCCGCAAGAACAGCGTATTCTCATCTACTCGGACGATAACGATACTATCGACCGAGTGATTGAGTTGTGTGAACGTTGTGAGGGCGGACTGTTGAGAATATCGGTCTGCCGTGACCAGAGCGAGCTGCAAACCCTCTTTGATCACCACGACTGCGCACTTGCATTTGTCGATATGGAAAACGACGTCTCAGCCCAAGAGATTGACCGTATCGCCTACAAGTTGAGTCCCAAACCGACCATAGCGATCGTTAGAGCGGGCACGGCTGAATCGATGCTGATGGCAATGCGTAATGGTGCTGATTCGGTTTTTACTCAGTTTGAAATGGCTGAGTCCCCCGCGCAACTGGTCTATTGTATCGAGCGACAACTGATGCGTGCCGCGCGGATTGATGAGACTGACTATCTTCGCGATACGCTAAGTAAAAGCCTAGAAGAGCTCAAAGCGGATCAGCGCGCTGCGCGCGAGATTCAGGAGCGCATATTGCCGGATGATGTCGAAGATATTGAAGGTTTGCATATTGAGTATGCAATGCAGGCGTCCTTGGTACTTAGTGGCGATTTCCTCGACATCCTGCGTCTACGAGATGGGAGGGTTCTCTTTTATCTGGCGGACGTCTCCGGTCATGGTGCCTCGTCCGCGCTGGTGACTGTACTACTAAAAAACATCACCAGCCGTGTGATGCGCTCCTACCACAACGAGAAGTCCACCACACCGGATAACCCCGATGCACTTTTGGCGCTATTCAATCGCGAATTGCTGCTGACCAGCTTAGGCAAACACCTAACGATCTTTGTCGGTCTGATTGACCAACATGCCAATTCGCTCGACTACGCGATTGGTGGCCATCACCCGATGCCAATACTCGTGCAGGGTGGCGCAGCACGCTCTCTAGGGGGGCGTGGTATGCCGATAGGGCTCTTTGAGGAGCCTAGCTTCGAGCGCCATCAGGTAGAATTAGATGAGAAGTTTGAACTCTTCCTCTTCTCCGATGGCATTCTTGAGGTACTAGGGGGTGACAATCTCGACGAGAAGGAGCAAAATCTGCGCACTTTGTGTGAACAGGCGGGCCAGACACCGGAAGCCATACTGCAAACAGTAACGGCCGAGGTGGAGACACAGCCTGATGATGTTGCAGTAATGATGGTTTCACGTAGATGATCGCCGACTCAGGTCAAATTCTTTTTGCAGTTCAGGATGGGCACTATGTGCTGAAGTTTCTGGGCGATGTGCGCTTAACGCTCTGCTCTAACCTAGATGAGCATCTGCGTTCCATTCTGCGCCGTGACGATATCACTGAAACCCTGATCGACCTAACCGAAACGAAGAACATCGACAGCACCTCCCTTGGCCTCATCGCCAAACTGGCCATCAAAAGCGCCAAATGTAACCTCCCTAAACCGACCCTGGTATCAACCAATCCCGACGTGACCCGTATCTTGCACGCGATGGGATTCGACTCGGTATTTCTGCTTTTGGAGGAGATGCCAGCAAGCTGTAAGGACCTGATCCAGGTGCCGGTGGTGCAGGAGTCAGAAGAGCAGGTGAAGCAGCGCATCATAGACGCCCACCGCGTATTGATTAGCCTCAACGACGCCAACCGCGACGAGTTCAAAGACCTCATCACCGCCCTAGAATGCAGTTAGTAGGGGGGATGTGCGCAAAGCGCATTTCCCGAAATATCTACTGCATGAAAAGTCGTGAATGGTCGTGAAATACGCTTCGCGTACATCACTCCTACAAACATCTCCTACAACGCTTCTCGAATTCTCTTAACGAGTGCCAAGGCCGCAGGATTATCTCCATGCACGCAGAGCGTATCTGCACGCACTTCGAGTCGATTGCCTGACTCAGTCACAACGAGCTGATCCTGAGCTAGGAGCAGTGCCTGCTCTAACGCCTTATCTTCACCGTGTACTGCATGCGCCTGTGAACGCGCAACTAGCTTACCCTCATCGGTGTAAGCTCGATCAGCAAAGGCCTCAAACAGCAGTTCCAAACCATGATCCTGCGCTTCTATGAGATGTTGTTCCTGCTCGGCGGTGGCTAACAGCATCAGTTTGAGCGGGCGGTAGTAAGATGAGAGCGCACGCATCACACTGGCGCGAATAGCTGCGTCGGCCATCATGTCGTTATACAGCGCACCGTGTGGTTTGACGTAAGCGAGCGGGTGATTGAGGCTCTGGGCGATGCCGTCCAGCGCACTAATCTGAAACAGAATCTGCGCCTCAAGTTCGTCGGCGCTCATCTTGATTGAGCGCCGGCCAAAACCTTGCAAATCGGGGTAGGAGGGGTGTGCACCCGCTTGAACGCCAGCCGCTTTGGCTAGCTCAAGCGTGCGTCGCATCGTTAGCGGATCGCCAGCGTGCCCGCCACAGGCGATATTGGCTTGGTCGAGCAGCGGCATAAGCTGCTCGTCCATACCCATCGTCCAAGCGCCGTAGCTTTCACCGAGATCTGCGTTCAGTAGCATCAGTTCGTCCAAATTTTTTGTAGGAGTGAAGTACGCAAAGCGTATTTCGCGACCAACTCATTGTCGCGTCTTGCGGCTGCGCCGCATAACCCTCCTACACAAACGTCTCTCTAGGAGGGATCTGCAGCAAAGCTGCAGGTCGCGACTGGTGTTACGACTTCGCCAACAACTGTTCCAGCTTAACCTGATCCGCCGCAAAACCACGGATACCCTCAGCCAGCTTCTCAGTCGCCATGGCGTCATCATTCTGCGCCCAGCGGAACTCGCCCTCAGATGGACCATGTTTCACATCGCTGCTAGAAGCCTTAGCCGCGTCCAGACGACGCTCAACCTCACCTTGAGTTGCTGCCAGCTCTTCAAGCAGGCCAGGCCCAATTGTCAGACGGTCACAACCAGCCAGCGAGATAATCTCGCTTGTGTTGCGGAAGCTCGCGCCCATCACAACCGTGTCATAGCCGTTCGCTTTGTAGTAGTTGTAGATGCGCGTAACCGACTGCACGCCTGGGTCGTTATCACCGCTGAAATCTGCATCTGGAGACTGCTTTTTGTACCAGTCCAGAATACGGCCGACAAATGGAGAGATTAGGTAGGCACCTGCATCAGCACAGGCCTGGGCCTGAGCAAAACCGAACAGCAGAGTCAGGTTACAGCGGATACCCTCTTTTTCGAGTTCACGCGCTGCCTGAATACCTTCCCAAGTAGAGGCGATCTTGATCAGAACACGATCTTTGCTGATACCCTGAGCGTCGTAGAGCTCGATCAGGCGGTGTGCTTTGTCTAGTGTCGCTTTGGTATCGAACGAGAAGCGCGCATCAACCTCAGTAGAGATGTAGCCCGGAACGATCTTTGTTATCTCAGTGCCGATCAGCACCGCCAGGTAGTCGGTCATATTCGCCAGCATCTCAGCGTCTGAGCCGCCTTGTGTCTGCGCCCAAGCGCGCGCTTGGTCCAGCAGTGGAGCATATTTAGGGTCCTGGCTCGCTTTAAGTAGCAGTGATGGGTTAGTGGTTGCATCCTGCGGTGTGAACTGACGAATCGCGTCGATATCACCGGTATCTGCTACAACGGTTGTCATCTGCTTTAGAGCACTTAACTGGTCCATTCTAAATCCTTACCTTGTTGGGTCTTACAAGAAATTACTTATCTTCGACAAATTTTAGCGCTTCGCGGAACACTTCAACGCCCGCTTCGCGCTTGTGGCCGTTCTCACTCAGGTAGCGACGGAATTGCTTACCGCCGCGCTGCCCGTGGAACAGGCCCAAAAGATGTTTCACCACACCGTAGAGCGACCAGCCATCAGCCATACGTCGCTCAATGTGTGGAATAAACAGCTCAGCCACCTCATAGCGGCTGGGTATTGCATGATTATCTGCAAACAGAGTGCCATCTACCTGGCTCAGGAGCGGGTAGGGGTTCTGGTACGCCTCGCGTCCTATCATCACACCATCCACCTGCTGCAGATGTGTGACACACTCATCCATAGTTTTTATGCCGCCATTTATGACGATTTCAAGCTCCGGGTAGAGCTGCTTAATGCGGTAGACATAGTCATAGATCAGCGGCGGAATCTCACGATTCTCTTTGGGACTCAGGCCCGCCAGAATCGCCTTCCGCGCATGGATGGTGAAACTATTACAGCCCGAACCTTTTACGATCTCAACGAACGCCTGCAGCAGCTCGAAGCTATCAAGGTCATCGATGCCCAAGCGATGCTTAACCGTCACAGGTATATTGGTGGCCGCCTGCATCTCTCCCAGACACTCCGCCACCAATTGCGGATGCGCCATCAGACAGGCACCAATCATATTGTTCTGCACCCGGTCCGACGGACAACCTACATTGAGGTTCACCTCATCGTAACCAAACTCCTCAGCCAGCTTGGCACACTGCGCCAACTCTTCCGGATTTGAGCCACCCAGTTGCAACGCAATTGGGTGCTCGGACTCGCGGTAACTCAGAAACCGCGCCGGATCGTTGTGCAGCAGCGCACCTGTCGTTACCATTTCTGTGTACAGCAGCGTATGGCGCGACATCAGACGATGGAACACACGGCAGTCGCTGGTGGTCCAGTCCATCATCGGAGCGACAGAGAATCGGCGGGAGAGCGTTGTGTCAGTCAAAATTCGCGTTCAAAAATTGGGTTCAAAATAAAAGAGCGTAAGTTTAACGAATTCCGCTGCTGAGTTCTGCAACTCTGATGCGTTTTCCTGCACCGAGAGCGAGTATCTACTGAATGATCACACCTGCCAGTTGAGTGACTTTGTCGCTGACTTGTTGCGGAGCTTGTTCGACAAATTCAATCATACGGCTCTCAACATCAAGCGAACGTAACTGGTGTACTAGCACCACCCCTTGTGTTCTTGTCTCCTCGAGCGGAACCTCAAGCGCTATTCCGCGTTTAGTGCTGGTGATGGGTGCAACAATGGCAAAGCCGGTATGAGCATTAAACTCTTTGCGTGATATCACAAGAGCGGGACGGCGTTTCATGATTTCGCTGCCCGCGCTGGGATTGAACTTCAGTTGCACAATGTCGCCTTTTTCAGGGACGTAACTCATAGCTCGCGGCCCTGCGAGGGCGAATCGAGCCACTCCTTATCCTCATCCCTAACAGCCAGGTACTCCTTTGGACTCGCTTCGAGAACCTGGTTGAGTGTCAGTTCATCACGTATGGGGGTCAGGACGATTCGGTCATCAATAATGCTCAAATCAAGCTTCGAACCGACCTCTAGCCCAAGGCTTTTTACAATCGCTTTGGGGATACTAATTATGTTCGCGCCACCGGATTGACGCACTGCAACAGCTGTCATAGATCTCTCCTTCTAGTTATACCAATGTAAAACAATAGAAAGTGTTATACAAAAATATAACCTCAATAAATTTCAAGTTGTTCGACTGGTTTCTAGCGAATTCGGGCATAAACATTGCTGCGTAGCTACCAATAACCAATCGAATAGTTTTGTGGGAGTTAGGTATTTATGTTTGGTCGAAAGTTCGTCACGGCTGCAGTTCTGCTGGCAGTTACTGTTACAACGCGACAAAACCATGGTGGTAGGAAATGGCCGCCAGGTGGTAAGCCTTTACC
>JAYQBD010000005.1:0-4511 GCA_038137135.1 Oceanospirillaceae bacterium
CAATCCTCAGGGTATTTCGGTTCAGAGACATATTGGCCAAACCAGTGCGCCAGCGCGTCAGAGTCATCGAGCAGAGCGCTCAGGCGTGAACGGACCGTCGCGAGTGCTGCCGGGTCGATAGCGCCCGGATTCGCCGTGACAGTTAATTCAGGATCTGTATAGCGCGCTTCACTACTGAGCTTCTCGCCAATTTGATCAGAGAATGACCTCAGCATCTCTGCATCCGAGGGGGCCCTGAAGCCAATAGAGTAGGTGACGCAGTCCGGTGAGGTGGCAACGCCGTTGTGCGCAACCTGAGGTGGTAGATAGAGCATATCGCCGGGTTCGAGCTCGTAACTTTCCAAAGCCTCAAACTCACTCAGAATCATCAGTGGAATCTCTGGAATGCGTGGCGACTGACTAGACTCAATGCCGCCGATTTCCCAACGGCGCTTGCCGCCGGCCTGCAGCAGAAAGACGTCATAGTTGTCGTAGTGCGGACCGACGCCGCCACCGACCGTTGCATAACTGATCATCAAATCATCAATACGCCAGCGCGGGATAAAGCTGAAGCTCTCTAAAAGCTCACTGGCGGCCTCTACGTAGTGATCCACTGCTTGAACCAGTAAAGTCCAGTGAGACTCGGGCAGCGTGGCAAAGTCCTCCTCAGTAAACGGACCTTTGCGTAGGTCGAACGCACCGGTTTGGGGTTTGAAGCTGATCAGACGTGACTCCACTTCTGGTTCAAGTGCCAAGCCAGCGAGCTCATCCGCCTCTAGAACCGGCTCCAAGTCAGGAAAAGCCTGGCGAATCAGTACGGGTCGCTTCTGCCAGAATTCCGCCAGAAAGCGTTCGGGGGTTAGTTCGCCCCAATTTATCTCATATAGTTCGCTCATGTTACTTTTCACTTGTTTCAGTTTTGAAGTGCGCAGTGTATCTCAGCCGCTTCTGCAGCCATAGTCTGATACACTTTGCGCGTTATTTTTCTTTGAGGTGAACGATGCAGATTAAACGAGTTGATTACCGCGATTCTGAAGATGCAGCTGCGCTAGTCAGCCTGCTCAATGCCTATGCCGAAGAGCCGTTAGGCGGTGGAGTTTCGCTTAGTCAGCAGGTGCGCGAATCGCTGCCGGCGGAGCTCGCTAAAGTTCCGGGTGCCTACTCCTTTGTTGTCCGCGAGCAAGGGGAGCCCGTCGCGCTGCTCAACGCTTTCACCGGATTCAGCACTTTTAATGCCCGCCCTCTGATCAATATTCATGATGTCTATGTAGCGCCGTCGGTGCGTGGTGCCGGCGCACTTGAGATGCTGTTTGATGCGGTTGAACAGCAGGCGCGTGCGCTTAACTGTTGCAAGATCACCTTAGAGGTCCTGGAGGACAACGGTAGAGCGCAGTCAGCCTATCGTCGACTCGGTTTCAAAGGCTATGAGGTGGGTGAAACTGGCGGTGAAGCTCTTTTCTGGCAGAAGAAACTGCGTTAATGCACCTGCCGCGTTTTCATCGCCTTACGCACCTGCCCCCTATCAGTCTGAAGGTGCTTGTTTCCCTGCTAATGCTATTGGCGCTGGCGCAAATCTATCTGGCCAACAAAACTTGGCGTACCTATCAGGTGCTCTCGAGTGCACGTACCCTTGGGGTTGAGCAGGCAGCAGACCTGCGCGCTTACACCCGCGTCGACGAGCTGATCTCGCGTTTCGGTATTAGGGAGAGTGCGCTACTACAGGCATTGGGGCGCACCGAGCTGCCGAGTTCAGTAACCAAGGTTAAAACCCTGGCCGCTGAGATGGGGCTGGATGAGCTGATTTTGATTACGCAGCTTCAGCGGTTGGTACCGCTTGAACAGCAGATGGAAGAGCAGGGCGAGCCAAGCCTCTATCAGCGTTTTGAGACCTTACTCCTTGATTGGCTTCAGACATACGGATTAGTGGTCTTAGTCATTATCGTCTTTCTTGGCGCGCTCGGAATGCCGGTGCCTGCAGGGCCGTTGGCGGCGTTGACCGGCGTGCTCTCGTTTGATGGTTTGATGTCGGGTATCCCGACCGCTCTAACAATCTTGGCAGCGGCGGTAGCCGGTGATCTGTTGATCTATTTAGTGGGCCGCAAGACGGATGATGCCAAGCTTGTTCGATATGGGCGTTGGGTCGGTTACACCGCCGCGAATCGCGTACGCGTGCTGCACCTGTTTGAGCGTTGGGGTGGCTTAACGCTTTTGCTGACACGGTCGCTGGTGGCTCACATCAGTGCGGTTGCGAGCCTACTGGCTGGCTCATCGGGTATCCGTTTGCGCCTGTTTCTGAGCTACGCTGTGCTTGGGCGGGTAGTCTGGTTATTTATCTATTTTGGGCTGGGCTATCTAGTCGGCAGTGATTTTGACATGGCGAGTAGTTTTCTGAGCTATCTGTCGCTTCTACTGCTAGCGCTGCTGCTGATGGGGCTGCTGATCGAGCTCTACCATAAACAACACAAGCATACCGAGGGGAGTACCCATGGCGTTATTTGAGACCAAGCGCAGTTTGACATTGGAGGCTGCACACCGATTGGCCCAGCTTGGCCAGCAGTGTGCTGATGAGCTGGGTTTTGCGATGAATGTGATTGTGGTAGACAGTGCCGGCCTGCCCCTGGCACTCCTGCGTAATCCCAAAGCGCCTGACGCATCGCTTGAGTTTGCTCAGCGTAAAGCCTATACCGCAGCGAGCTATGGCTGGCCGACTGTTAAATGGGACGATATCGTTGGCGAGCGACCGTTAGTGATGCAGGGATTAGCGCAGAATCCGAAAGTGAGCTTAATTGCCGGGGGTATTCCTGTGCAGGTTGAAGGGGAGACGATCGGAGCCATCGGTGTTGCCGGAGCTAAAGCGCCAGAGGACCATCAGGTGGCCCAAGCGGCGCTGGATAAGTTTCTGGCTGAACAGCAGGATTGAGCTGCAGAGCCTTTGATTCTGCGTTTTACACCTTGAATTTGCGTGCGACTCCTAGCATATGCTCGCTTGAGTCGCGGTAGGTTTTACTCATCGTCTGCAACTTTTCAGAGAGTTCCAAACTGGCGTTTGAGGCGTCCAGTACAGAGGCTGTATCCTGAGCAATCACCGCTGAAACTGAGGATTGCTCCTCTGAGGCCGTCGCGACACTGGTCGCCATGGACTCTAGATTGGCCATCACCTCGTTCATCTGCGCCATCGATGCTTGCGATGCCAGCATCTGCTCGGCAGCCTGAGCGTTTAGTTCACCATTCTGTTCGGAGCTGCGACTAATTGCGGCGCTAGCCTGCTGCAGAGAGGCAAGCACTTCGGAGATGCGCTCAGAAGATTCGAGCGATTTCAGGGCCAGACTGCGCACCTCATCTGCAACCACCGAGAAACCACGTCCTTGCTCACCGGCGCGAGCAGCCTCAATCGAGGCATTTAGGGCCAGTAGGTTGGTCTGTTCAAACAGCACATTGATCGTTTTTACTGCGTCGGTTATCTGGTCGACCTGAGAGTCGAGTTTGTTACTGAGTCCGGCGATATCCTGCGCGCTCTGCTGCAGTGCGTCCATCTTCTGCAAGGTGTCGCTGAAGCGCTGCTGATTTTCGTTGCTGCTATCGCCGAGCTCACGCACAGCATCCAGAGTGGAGGCAGCCGCGTTGGCGATCTCGGAGGCGGTTGCTGCATTCTCCTCAACCGCGGAGGAGATGCTAGTGGAGACGCGCTGAGTCTCCCTTGCGTTGCCGAGCAATTGATCGCTAGAGCTATCCAGTTCGGTCACCAGGGTGCCGCTGGCGCTGACAGAGTCGATCAACTCCTTCAGTGTCGACTCAACTGCATCCAGTGTCTGCTGAACGGACCGAGCAATCTCTCCCAGCTCATTTTTGGATTCGGTATCGAGTTTGATGCTCAGGTCTCTCTCGCCAGCAATCTGTTGCAGCTGTTGTGTGAGTCGCCGCAGCGAATTGCGCAGCACGGAGGCGAATCCTAGGTTGATCCAACTCAGAAGAATAATCGCAAGAATCAGCAGTCCGATAGTCAGCCAAAGCTTCAAGTTGGCAGCTGCGGCACTCTTTTGGGCCTGACTTTCAACAGCAGCCCACTCCTCATCAAGCAGCTTTTTAACACCGCCAATCTGCTTGGTTGCAAGCGGGAACCACTGCGCTGGGCTCGGGAGTTGATCGAAGTTAGGTGAGTCGCCCAATACCTGTTTGAGGATCGCGGAGATCTGCTCGCTAGTGGAGTCGCCTAGCACTGCACGAGCTTTCTCTAAACGCTCGCCGCTCACCTGATTCTCGAGGTAGCTGACAATCAACTCCATCTCCTGCTGATATCCCCGTACCTCTGCACGGGTAGCATCGTTGATCGCTCCGCGTGCAAGTGTGCCGTTGATCTTGCCGCGCACTTGCCCAGCACGCTCTTTAAACTTTCCAAGCAGCTGTGCCATTGCCAGGTCAGTATTGACCGCGTTAGAGCTAATTTCGTTGGTTAGGCTGCCAAGGGCATCAATCGCGAGACGGTTAGCTTGGCTGTAGAAGCCAAAAGCATTGGCGCCTGAGAGGGCATCAAC
>JAYQBD010000005.1:4611-43983 GCA_038137135.1 Oceanospirillaceae bacterium
AAGGGCGGCGAGTAGCAGAATTACGATCGCAGCTAGAATGGAACTGGCGAAGTTGATCTTAACGAGTGAGAAACGGCCTAGTAGCTTCATTTGGAATTTCCACTATATCTAGATACCGCAGCCGGCGTGCGCGGTATCAATGTTAGAATCTAATGGATTGAAATATAGTCTAGGGTTTTGAGGTGTGCTGCTTAGCGAGCCGCTTGAGCAATTGAAGTGTCTTACTTCTTCTCGTTGTCGAGTGTCTCCTCGACGGCGTTGAGAATACCGCGCAGCATCCCCATCTCGGCTTTTTCCGGGCGGGTGCGGTTGAAGTAGCGACGGAGTTTGTCGAGCACGCGCCCCTCATGCTGCGGAATAATAAAGTTAACCCGGCGTAGTACCTTTTCAAGGTGTTCGAAGAAGAGCACCATCTCGTGCTGACGTGGGTAGGGGGCAGGTTCGAGTGATTGTCTATCGATTACCCGAGTCGCTCGGCGCAACTCATAGCAGACCAGTTGAATCGCTTGGGATACGTTAAGAACAGGGTATTCGGGATTGGCGTCGATAAACAGGTGACGATTACACAGCAACATCTCACTGTTATTGAGTCCACTGGTCTCACGCCCAAACAGAATCGCAATCTGGCCCTCCTGAGCCTCCTGCCAAATCTGCGCTGAAGCTGTCTCTAGATCTTGCAGCGGCAGATCATAGGAGCGCTCACGCGCGCTCGTGCCCACCACTAACTGGCAGTCGGCAATCGCCTCTTCAACGCTGTTAACTACCCGCGCATTGTCTAGCAGATCTTTCGCACCAGCCGCCCGTGAATCAGCCTCTTCAGACGGAAACTCACGAGGGTTAACCAGCCAGAGCTGCTCCAACCCCATGTTTTTAAGTGCGCGTGCAGCGGCGCCGATATTACCGGGGTGAAAGGTTTCAACCAGAACGATGCGGATATTCGAGAGCATAGGATTGTCCGATGTAGGAGGGTTATGCGGCAAAGCCGCATGACGCGATATTCCAGCTGGGTTTGGCTGAGGTCGCGACCTCGGCTGCGCCGAGATCCCTCCTACGGTTTATTAGATCTTCGCAGCCTGCTCAGCCGCGTTACCGACATAGGTGCCCGGCGTCAGAGTGCGCAGTTCAGCTTTTGCCGACTCAGGAATTTCTAGTGTCTCGATGAAGTCGAGCATCACCTCTTTGGTCATCCCTTTGCCGCGCGTCAGTGCTTTGAGCTTCTCGTACGGCTCTTCAATCGCGTAGCGACGCATTACCGTCTGAATTGGCTCTGCCAGAACTTCCCAGCTGTTATCCAGATCTGCATTCAGGCGCTCAGCGTTTACTTCCAGCTTGCTGATGCCTTTCAGTGTCGCCGCGTAGGCGATCAGCGAGTGACCGAAACCAACACCTAGGTTACGTAGAACCGTTGAGTCAGTCAGGTCGCGCTGCCAGCGAGAGATCGGCAATTTAGCAGTGAGGTGGCCCATGATCGCGTTGGCGATACCGAGGTTGCCCTCAGAGTTCTCAAAGTCGATCGGGTTAACTTTGTGCGGCATCGTTGATGAGCCCACTTCACCGGCAATGGTTTTCTGCTTGAAGTAGCCCCATGCGATGTAACCCCAGACATCACGATCGAAGTCGATCAGAATGGTGTTGTAGCGGCAGACCAGGTCAAACAGCTCAGCGATGTAGTCGTGCGGCTCGATCTGTGTGGTGTATGGGTTGTAGTCCAGACCCAGTGATTCGATAAAATCTTTGGCGTTCGCTTCCCAGTCGATCTCGGGGTAAGCGCTGAGGTGTGCGTTGTAGTTACCCACGGCACCGTTGATCTTTCCAAGGAACTCGATGTTATCGAGCTGTTTGATCTGGCGACGCAGACGGTAAGCGACGTTCGCCATCTCTTTGCCCAGGGTCGAAGGTGAGGCTGTCTGGCCGTGTGTGCGTGACAGCATTGGCTGGCCAGCAAAGTCGCGACCGAGCTTCGCGATCTGGCTCTCAATTTCAGCCATCTCTTTGCGCATTACCGCGACGCCATTCTTGAGCATCAGTGCATGTGACAGGTTGTTGATATCTTCCGAGGTACACGCGAAGTGCACGAATTCACCAATCGCAGCGAGCTCAGCGTTAGCGCTGATGCGCTCTTTGATGAAGTACTCAACCGCTTTAACGTCGTGGTTGGTAGTACGTTCGATCTCTTTGATGCGCTCGGCATCGGTTACCGAGAAGTTAGCAACTAGCTCGTCCAGCAGGGCGTTAGCTTCGCTGCTTAGTGATGGAACTTCAGCGATTTCAGTGTGTGACGCCAGTTTCTGCAGCCAGCGAACCTCAACCTCGACACGAAAGCGGATAAGGCCGAATTCGCTGAAGATTGAACGGAGGTCAGAGGTTTTGCTGCCGTAACGGCCATCTACCGGAGAAACGGCGGTAAGTGCGCTAAGTTCCATGTCTCAATAGTCTCGGATTGGTGAATTTCGAAGGGTGCGAATTCTAGCAAATTAAGGAGCTAAAAGCACCCTCAAGGGAGTGCTGTGGGAGGGATGTACGCGCAGCGTATTTCCCGACAAAAACGCTCGTGATGGAATAGCCTTCCCGGCGCTTTACGTACAGGTCGCGAACGTGCGGCTGGCGCCGCAGATCGCTTCTACTTCAATAGCTGCGCTAGCGGCGCGCGCAGGCGTGCCCGCAGGAAGATAAAGTGCCAGCGGTGTCCGCCTACCTGACGCCAGAGCATTGCGGCGCGTATACCAGAGAGCAGGAGCGCGCGAATGCGTGCGGCGTTTTCCGAATTTTGTAGATTGCGTGGGTCGCCCTGCACCTGAATACGGAAACTGAACTGGCTAATTGTCTCTTGATAGAGCTGATCGAGGCCGGCTATGACAACTGAGTGCGCGTAGCGACTGGGGCCGAGATCTTCATCTTGAGAATCGCTGGTGGAGGAGAAGTAACGCGCTTTCTGCTCCAGGGCATCGAGCCGCTCCCCAATTATCTGCAGAAATTGCGGGTTCTTCGCAAGTTTTCGCTCCAGCGCAATCATGCTCAGGGCGTAGCGTGTCATATGCGGAGTGAGCGTGCTGCCCTTTTTATCGACTGTTTTCTGCAGCTCTTTCAGGCCTGTGCTCAAGTTAAAGCGAAGCTGGTCAGCACCGCCGTAGACATCCTCGGTGTTATTCGGATTGGTAACAAAGAGACTGGCAACACTCGCCTCTAGAGCGTCTTGGCTCACCAGCCCCTGTCGGGCGATCTGGTCTACCAGTGACGCTGCCTGAAACACGCCCGCTAGGGCGATGGTCTGCTCAACAGATGCTCGCATCATTTAACTTACTTCCAATAAAGATCACGTGAGCTATGTTCGATTACCCCGCCACCGAGGCAGAGATCATCGCTATATAACACCAGAGATTGACCGGGTGTTACGGCGCGTTGGCGCTCATCAAAGGTAACGCGGTAGCCGCCCTCAATCGCCTCGATAAGACACGCCTGATCTGGCTGACGATAACGCACTTTGGCTCTGCAACGCAGTGGCAGTGTTGGTTCTTCACCGCTAATCCAGAAGATCTCACGAGCGAATAGCCAGTCTGAGTAGAGCAGTTCGTTGTCGATGCCCTGCACCGCGATCAGTTCATTTTTGTCGAGGTTTTTACCGGCTACAAACCAGGGCTCCTCAGGGTAGTTGGCAAGTCCACCGATTCCCAACCCTTGGCGCTGACCGAGGGTGTAGTACATCAACCCCTGATGTTCGCCAATCTGATCCCCATCAGGCGTAACAATTTTGCCCTGCTGAGCGGGTAGATACTGCTTTAAGAAGTCGGTAAAACGCCGCTCGCCGATAAAACAGATACCGGTGCTGTCCTTCTTCTTCGCCGTGGCTAGTTCTAGCATGTCGGCGATTTCGCGGACCTTGGGCTTCTCTAGCTCGCCGACAGGGAAGAGCGTCATGGCTAGCTCTTCGTTGCCAACCTGGTGCAGGAAATAGCTTTGGTCTTTGTTGGGGTCCAACCCTTTGAGAAGTACAGCTTTGCCGTCTCGCTCTGCACGGCGGGTGTAGTGACCCGTGGCGATTAGATCGGCGCCAAGCATCTGTGCATATTCAAGGAACGCCTTGAACTTGATTTCTCGGTTACAGAGTATGTCTGGGTTGGGCGTGCGGCCCGCTTTGTACTCTTCCAAAAAGTGTTCAAAGACGTTATCCCAGTACTCAGCAGCAAAGTTGGCGGTGTGAAGATGGATGCCAAGCTTGTCACAGACCGCTTGTGCATCTGCTAGGTCTTCGATAGCGGTGCAGTACTCGGTGCCGTCATCTTCATCCCAGTTCTTCATAAACAGTCCCTCAACCTGATACCCCTGCTGCTGCAACAGGTAGGCTGAGACGGACGAATCAACGCCGCCCGACATGCCAACAATTACTTTCTTACTGCTGTTTTCGGTCATCAATTTAATCTTTCAAAAAATCGAGCGGGTAATTGATCCCGCGCAGATAGTCGTCGATGCACTCTAGCACCAGATGCGCCCTAAGATTTGTGGCTGCTGCCACCTCATCCCGAGTCATCCAGACCGGTCCGATAATTCCATCGTCAAGCACGGCGTTTTCGACCTGCCCAGTGATACGAGCGATAAAACAGACTCGATGAAAGGTGAGTGTTTTATCTGTGGTTCGATAGACATAGAGGCCCAGTAGTGCCTCGGGCTCAACTTGGTAACCGGTCTCCTCGAGCACCTCGCGCACCATACCCTCAGCGAAGGTCTCGTTCTCTTCCAGATGACCAGCGGGCTGGTTAATCAGGCGTTCGCCTTTGATCATCTCTTCGACCAGTAAGAACTTGCCGTCGCGTTCGATTATCGCGGCGACGGTGCTACGCGGAGTCCAACGGTTAGAGTAGGGCGAATTGCTAGAGTTCGACATCGACGGTTTATCAAAATAAAAAGAGCGCATATCATACCAGCTTTGGCGCCGTCGGGCGGAGCAAATTAGCGCAGGATTGGATATCTATGAGTGATTATATCGAGGTTACTGAAGCGAGTCTGAATAGTGCGGACGTCAATGCCTGGCTAAAAGAGTCTCCTGAGGGGGTTGGCGCGCTGGTGACCTTCACCGGTTTGGTGCGCGAGCTCGATGATGCGGACCTTGAAGCGATGGAGCTCGAGCACTATCCGGGTATGACTGAGAAGGCGCTGCAGAAGATCATTGATCAGGCCCGCGAACGCTGGCCACTTAAGCGCGTTTGGATTGTGCATCGTGTTGGGCGCATGACGCTGGCGGATGAGGTAGTGCAGGTCGGTGTGAGCTCAGCCCACCGCAAAGCAGCATTCGAGGCGGCGGTTTTCATTATGGATTATCTGAAACGTGACGCGCCTTTCTGGAAACGCGAAGTGAGTGATAAAGGCTCGGTTTGGGTGGAGCAGAAAGGCACCGATCTGGACGCCGCGAATAGCTGGGACTAACGCATTCCTGAGGTTGTAGGAAGGTTATGCGGCAAAGCCGCATCACGCGATTTCCTGAGGCTTGACCAGTCGCGAACATGCGCTGCGCGCAGATCGCTCCTACCGTCTTCTCTGATTTCTCTGCGGTTTGCGTGGGCGCTCTGTCGGTAGGTTTACCTGCTCTTTGCGCCATTCGCCGGGCTGTAAACCATCCACTCGCCAAGGGCCGATCGCCACACGCACGAGGCGTAGGGTCGGAAAACCGACGGCGGCGGTCATGCGCCTTACCTGACGATTTTTACCCTCCGAAATGCGCAGCTCAATCCAGCTGGTTGGCTGGTTTTTGCGTTCCCGAATCGGCGGGTTACGCTGCCACAGCTCTGGTTCTCTTAGACGCTCAGCGTAGGCGGGACGAGTTTTGCCATCTTTGAGCTCCACACCTCTGCGCAGTTGCTGCAGTGCCGTTTCGCTAATCTCGCCTTCCAGCTGCACCCAGTAGCTCTTCTCGAATTTAAACTTGGGATTGGCTAGTCGGTGCTGCAGCGCGCCGTCGGCCGTTAAGATAAGCAAACCCTCAGAGTCATAATCGAGTCGACCAGCAGCGTAGATATTTGGTGTGTCTACATAGGCCGCGAGTGTTTCTCTACCCTCGCTATCAGTAAAGGTGGAGAGCACATTGAAGGGCTTGTTAAGCAGGTAAATTTCGGACATTAAAACCTCGAGGCGCCCGCGCCTTCCGAGCGCTACTAGCCCCTAGTGCTTCCTGTCAATTCCACCCCGCATGAAAACCGGGTTGGTCATTAGTTTGCAGGACTGATGTTGATTGCGTGCATCCCTTTTGGGCCGTCCTGCAGTTCGAAATGAACGGGTTGGCCCGCGCGCAGCGATTTAAAACCATCGCTCTGAACGGCCGAGAAGTGGGCAAAAACCTCACCTTCGATATGATCAGAGATAATAAACCCGTAGCCTTTAGCGTTGCTAAACCACTTTACGGTTCCGGTGTGCATAGCAGAAACTCCATCTGTGCTTGCAGTTTAATGACTTTCAATTACGAACAGTCATCAGCGATCTGTACTTAAGGCTAAATCCGTTCTGCCTCTGTTTCCGTACCCCTGTCACAAGGGACATCTAAGCGTCTAAGATACTGATATATAGTAAGAGTTCAAGAGAAACTGCTCGGATTAGCCGATAGGAACTTCTCCCATTGCGGCTCGGCTCGCACTGGAGTAGTTTTAAGAGGTGAGCGGTAGAGAAAGTGGTAACGGTTATCGGCTTACATGCAATTTCACCAAGTGAGAATTTTGCATGGGTTTTGCAGCCGGGGTTGCATAGCGAGGTTTCAATCACCATCTATACTGCTAAGCAGAGCCGATTAGATTGACACAGGCACTGTCCTGAAACTGAAGATAGAGACAACAGCGTTTTTGGAACAAGATGAATCTACGCGGCATTAAAGAGTTCGGAATTTACGACCAACAGGACGATGAGGAGCAGGGGCCGGAGTACAACCCCCTTACGACTGTTGCAGAGGCAAAGCCCGAGTTAAAGCAGCCCCCAATGTACCGGGTGGTGCTGCTGAACGATGACTACACACCGATGGAGTTTGTCGTTGAAGTTTTAATGACCTTCTTTGCAATGAATGAGGAGAAAGCGACGCAGGTAATGCTCGCGGTTCACCAGCAGGGTAAAGGGGTCTGTGGTATCTATAGCCGCGATGTGGCTGAGACTAAGGCAACACAGGTAAATCAGTTTTCACGACAGAACAAGCACCCATTGCTCTGTGAAGTAGAGAAGGTGTAAGGGGCGAAATATGTTGAACCGTGAGTTAGAAGAGACACTCAGTAGTGCATTCCGTGACGCGCTTCACCGCCGCCACGAGTTCATGACAGTAGAACATCTGTTGCTAGCACTGCTAGATAACCGCCAAGCAGCCGAAGTGCTGCACGCTTGCGGCGTCGACTTTGAGCGTCTGCGCGAGCAACTGCAGCGCTTTGTCGAAGAGACGACGCCACTGTTGCCTGAGAATACCCCAGAGGCCGAGACTCAGCCGACGCTAGGGTTCCAGCGCGTGCTGCAGCGCGCGGTCTTCCATGTTCAATCCTCGGGCAAATCTGAGGTTTCAGGCGCTAACGTTCTGGTAGCGATCTTCAGTGAGAAAGAGAGCCACGCCGTTTACGTGCTGCAGATGCAGGGTGTTGAGCGCCTCGATGTGGTGAACTTTATTTCGCACGGTATCTCTGAAACTCAGAGCAGCGAAGAGCAGGCTGATGAGACAACAGAGACTGCAGAGGAGTCCCCCAATGACGCTTCGAGTCCGCTAAAACAGTATGCCGTGAATCTCAACCAGCAGGCTGCTGAGGGTATGATTGATCCGCTAGTCGGACGTGACTCTGAGGTTGAACGTGTCGTTCAGATCCTTTCGCGCCGCCGCAAAAACAATCCGCTGCTCGTCGGCGAGGCGGGTGTCGGCAAAACCGCCATCGCTGAAGGTCTGGCGAAGCTAATCGTCGAGGAGCAGGTACCCAGTGTTATCGCTGAGTCTGTCGTCTACTCCCTCGACCTAGGTGCGTTGCTGGCAGGTACCAAGTATCGCGGTGATTTTGAGAAACGACTCAAGGCGCTGCTCAATGAGATTAAGAAGAAGCCTCATTCGATCCTTTTCATCGATGAGATTCATACGATTATAGGTGCCGGCGCTGCGTCCGGCGGTTCAATGGATGCGAGCAATCTGCTTAAGCCGCTGCTCAGCTCTGGTCAGATCCGGTGTATCGGCTCGACCACCTTCCAAGAGTTCCGCGGCATCTTTGAGAAGGATCGTGCACTAGCACGTCGTTTCCAGAAAGTTGACGTGATGGAACCGAGCGTTGATGACACCTACCAGATTTTGCGTGGTCTGAAATCGCGCTTTGAAGAGCATCACGAGATCCGCTACGAGGATGAGGCGCTGCGTGCTGCCGCTGAGCTGGCGGAGCGCTACATCAACGAGAAACATCTGCCAGACAAGGCGATCGATGTGATCGATGAAGCGGGCGCTTATCAGCGCCTGTTGAAGCCTGAAGACCGGGTGGAGGTTATTGGTGTTGAGCAGGTTGAGGCAATTGTAGCCAAGATTGCACGCATACCACCGAAGAGTGTATCGACCTCAGACAAGCAGCAGCTCGGCAAGCTCGACTCCAGCCTCAAAATGGTGGTGTTGGGCCAAGACGAGGCGATTGATACGCTGTCAGCTGCGATCAAGCTGTCGCGTGCTGGGCTTAAAGAGCCGAACAAACCGGTGGGTAGCTTTCTGTTTGCCGGCCCTACGGGTGTCGGTAAGACAGAGGTCACCGCGCAGTTGGCGCGTATCATGGGCATCGAACTGATTCGTTTCGATATGTCCGAGTACATGGAGCGTCACACTGTCTCTCGTTTGATCGGTGCGCCTCCGGGTTATGTTGGTTACGACCAGGGCGGCCTGCTAACCGAAGCGGTTACCAAGAATCCACATGCGGTGCTGCTGCTTGATGAGATCGAGAAAGCTCACCCTGAGGTATTCAACCTGCTATTGCAGGTGATGGATAACGGTACATTGACCGACAACAATGGTCGCAAGGCCGACTTCCGTAACGTCATCCTGGTGATGACTACCAACGCGGGTGCCGAAGCGATGAGTCGTCCGAGCATCGGCTTTACCAATCAGGATCACTCGTCCGACGGGATGGAGGCGCTTAAACGTCTGTTTACGCCGGAGTTCCGCAACCGACTGGACGCAGTGGTGCAGTTTAAACCACTATCGCTCGAGATCGTTCGCGGCGTGGTCGACAAGTTCCTGACCGAGTTGCAGGCGCAGTTAGATGAGAAGCGGGTCATGATTCACGCAACATCTGAGGCGCGTGACTGGTTGGCTGAACACGGCTACGACGAGAAGATGGGTGCGCGCCCCATGCGTCGCTTGATTCAAGAGAAGATCAAGAAGCCGTTGGCTGAGCTGATACTCTTTGGTGAGTTGGCTGAGCAGGGTGGTGAAGTAGAGATTCGTGTCGGCGCCGATGGCGAGCTAACACTGGAGATAGAAGAGGTGGTCGCTTAGGCGGCCACCTGCTCCTGAGTCTTGGCTTAGCGAGCGCGGTAGACAATACGGCCTTTGTTGAGGTCGTATGGCGTTAGCTCAACCTTAACCTTGTCGCCTGTCAGAATACGGATGTAGTTCTTACGCATTTTGCCCGAGATGTGTGCGGTCACAACGTGGCCGTTCTCAAGTTCTACACGGAACATAGTGTTAGGAAGGGTATCTACAACCGTTCCTTCCATCTCAAAAGCTTCTTCTTTAGCCATTCACTCTTAACCTTAGGTGTTTGTCATCACTCCGGATTGGGCGAAAGTCGCTGTACCCGGATTTGGAAAGCGCCATATTCTGCACTAATCGCAGCCTAATGTGAAATGAATTGCCTGTTTTCTGAGCAATTTGTCGATTCGGTTAGAGAGACTCTTGGCGCTCAGCGTCGCCAACTGGGATCCAGACGCCCTGTTCGAGACGCTCAAGCGGGTAGAAGCGGGCTTTGTAGCTCATCTTGCGACAGTTTTTTACCCAGTAACCCAAGTAGAGGTAGCCGCCGCGCTGTTCACGCAGTTGCATCAACTGCCAAAGGACTGCATAGGTCCCTAGACTGCGATGCTCATGCTCAGGATCGTAAAAAGTGTAAACCGCTGATTGCCCCTGCTGCAGACTGTCTGAGACGGCAACAGCTAGGAGTTTACCCTCAGCGTCACGCATCAGATGAAATTGGCTCTGTTGGTTGGAGTCCGCCAGAAATCCAGAGAACTGACCCGGCGAAGGGGGATACATATCACCATCAGAGTGGCGCTCTTTGATATAACGCTCGTAGAGTTTGTAGATCTCATCCGTAAGTGCGGGGTCGATGCTCTCGACGCTAAGATCGCGATTCTTGTTCCAGATGCGTTTCTGAGACTTTGACATCTGGAACTCATACGCCGGTATTCGAATGGATATGCAGGCATCACACTGGATGCAGTGTGGGCGGTAGATGTGCGAACCTGAACGGCGAAAGCCCATATCGGTCAGCTGGGCATAGATGTCTGCGTCTACATCTGCCTGAGGGTCGACAAAGAGCGTGCGTGCCTTCTCATTATCAAGGTAGCTGCACTCATGCTCTGGGGTGGCAAAAAAACGCAGTGTTTGAAGAGTAGACATCTATTTGCTCCCGGACTGCTGGTGCCATATCGGATCACGCCAGACGTCCGTCTCAGGACGATTATTGCAGCTTAGTAGCAGCTGCTCAAACTGCTCGCGGTCAATCTCCTCTGCACCCAAGGAGTGCAGGTGAGGGTTATAGACCTGACAGTCAATTACAGCATAGCCTGCTTGGCCAAGTTTTTCAGCCAGATGGTAGAGACAAATCTTTGAAGCGTCAGGTATCGCTGAGAACATTGATTCGCCGAAGAATAACTTGCCTATGGCTAGGCCGTAGAGCCCACCAACTAACTCACCATCTGTCCAGAGCTCGACGCTGTGGCCCACACCCCGTTTGGCAAGCTCGGTGTAGGCGCTGATAAACGCCGGGCTAATCCAGGTGCCCTCTTGCATTGAGCGAGGTGCAGCGCAAGCTCGCATTACCGCGGTGAAGGAGCTGTCGATGCGCACTTCATAATTGAGTTGGCGCATCCGTTTGCGCAGTGATTTAGAGGGGTGGAATTGATCGGGAAAGAGTACGCAACGAGGCGATGGGCTCCACCAGAGGATCGGTTCGCCGTCGTTGAACCAAGGGAAGATGCCCTTAGGGTAAGCGGTTTGCAGCCAGTCGGCGTTAAGTTCGCCGCCGGCTGCGAGCAATCCGTTGGGCTCATCAAGAGCCCATTCGGTTGGCGGAAAGGCCGGGAATCCCGGATCCAGCCAAGGGAGCATATTACTTCTCGAGCGCGTCGAGGTAGCGCTCTGCGTCTAGGGCCGCCATACAGCCAAAGCCCGCGGAGGTGATCGCCTGACGGTAGATGTGGTCGCACACATCACCGGCCGCGAAAACACCCTCAACGTTGGTTTGTGTCGCATTCCCGTCAGTCCCAGAGTGGATTTTCAGATAACCATCTTTCATATCCAACTGACCTTCAAACAGATCGGTGTTGGGCTTGTGGCCAATTGCGATGAATACGCCCTGTGCATCCAACTCCTGAGTCTCGCCGGTTTCGGTGCTCTTAACACGAATACCGGTAACGCCAGATTGATCGCCCAGAACTTCGTCTAACTGGTGGTTCCAAACGATGTTAACGTTGCCAGTTTCAGCACGCTCAAACAATTTGTCCTGAAGAATTTTCTCTGAGCGCAGAGAGTCGCGGCGGTGCACCAGCGTCACCTCAGCGGCGATGTTTGAGAGGTAGAGCGCTTCTTCCACGGCTGTATTACCACCTCCGACCACGACAACTTTCTGGTTGCGGTAGAAGAAGCCGTCACAGGTCGCACAGGCGCTGACGCCTTTGCCTTTGAACGCCTCTTCAGAGTCCAGCCCCAGATATTGCGCCGATGCGCCGGTGCAGATAATCAGCGCATCACAGCTGTACTCACCCATATCGCCTTTGAGGATGAATGGGCGGCTCTGCAGCTCAGCGGTGTGGATGTGGTCAAACACAACCTGAGTATCGAAGCGCTCCGCATGCGCCTGCATGCGCTGCATCAGTTCAGGGCCCTGAACCCCGTCAACGTCACCCGGCCAGTTGTCGACATCGGTAGTTGTGGTTAGCTGGCCACCGGCCTGCATACCGGTAATAACGATTGGATTGAGGTTGGCGCGCGCGGCATAAACAGCAGCTGTGTAACCCGCGGGGCCGGAACCCAGGATAATCAGGCGGTGGTGTTGAATTTCGCTCATTGCTAGGAGTCCAGTGGAGTAAGATAGAAATATAAGTTGTGGCATAGTTTATGGGGCTGGCGGGCCGCAATTCAACCCCAGATAGGGCAAGACCTTCACCCCCTGTTTATGCTATTTTGGCGACTAATAGATCCTGTTCGACATAAGGGATGCTCGTTGAGTACTCAGGAAAACGCTAATACACCTACCGTTGCCCAGCAGTTGGGCCGCATCGCGCGTGAATCAGCTCTAGTTTTAGCAATCGGTGCCAACGTACTGCTACTGCTCGCTCTCTTCAGTTACGACCCGCGTGACCCCGGCTGGTCACACTACGCTTATCAAGCCAAGGTAAATAACTGGGTGGGTAATTTTGGTGCCTGGATAGCTGACTATACGGTCGCTTGGTTGGGTGCCGCGGCTTTCCTGCTGCCGCTGCTGATTATCGTGCCGGCCTGGCGCTGGTTACGCCGTCGTCAGTTGGGTACGTTGCAACAGCTACCCTTTATTCTTCTGCGCCTCTTCGGGGCGACCTTGATGCTGATCTCGCTCTCAGCACTCGCTTCGCTGCACTTCAGCAACGAGGCGCTGCAATTCCCGTTCTCGGCGGGAGGCCTTTCGGGTCAAGCGCTTGGAGAGTTTGCAGTACATTGGTTGAACTTGATTGGCGCCACCGTCGTGCTTTGGATTGCACTGTTGTTGGGCCTGACACTCTATGTTGATACCAGTTGGGCGCAGGTGTTGGATGGTCTAGGTAACGCCGTTTTCTGGGTGACCGATAAGCTGACCTCTGTGAAGGTCTCGGTGCCTGAGCGACCCAAGGCCAAAGTCGCGGGTGCCGGTGCCGAGCGTCCTGTTGAAGTGCGAAAAGTGGATCGCATCGAACCCGAGATGGACCTTGGCCCAGCAACCGATCCGAATCTGGCTGCTAAGAAACCTGCACCTGTCTCGATTGCGCCAGATGTTACCCAAGCAGAGATAGCGAAGCCGGCGACTACTCCTGTTGCTGCGCAATCGGCTGCTGATACCCCGCCTTGGGACACGCCTACCAAAGCGGCCGATGCTGATGCTAAGCGCAACGTTAAGATTGTGCCGCTGTCACAGACTCACAAGCCGCTAGAGAGCGATGACGACAAGGATGTTAAACCGAGCGCGCCGGCGAAAATGAAGCTGCCGAGTCTCGAACTGCTTGATCCACCGGAGCTACAAACCGACCAGGGCTACACCGAAGAGGAGGTGGAGCAGCTCTCGCGTCTGCTAGAGCAGAAACTCAAAGACTTTGGCGTTGTTGCCGAGGTGGTTGAAGTTAATCCCGGCCCCGTTATCACGCGCTTTGAGCTTCAACCAGCGCCGGGTGTGAAAGCGAGCAAAATCTCTAACCTAGCGCGAGACCTGGCACGCTCGATGGCGGTTGCTGCGGTGCGTGTTGTAGAGGTGATTCCGGGTAAATCGGTGGTGGGTATCGAGATTCCGAACCACTCTCGTCAGATGGTGCGCTTGTCAGAGGTTCTCAACTCCAAACCATACCTGGATGCGGCGTCGAAGCTCACGCTGGCACTGGGCAACGATATCGCCGGTAACCCTGTTGTTGCTAACTTGGCAAAGATGCCACACCTGTTAGTGGCGGGTACCACCGGGTCGGGTAAGTCCGTTGGTGTTAACGCGATGCTGCTCAGTCTGCTCTACAAAGCGACGCCCGAGCAGGTGCGTCTAATGCTGGTAGACCCGAAGATGCTCGAGCTCTCTATCTACGACGGTATTCCGCATCTACTGACGCCGGTTATTACGGATATGAAAGAGGCGGCAGGTGGTCTACGCTGGTGTGTCGCCGAGATGGAGCGACGCTATCGTCTGATGGCAAAAGTAGGCGTACGTAATATAGCCGGTTACAACGATAAGGTGCGCGAAGCTGAAGCCGCTGGCACACCGCTCAAAGACCCGTTGTGGAATCCGATGGAGATGGGCTTGTCGCCGAGTGAGCCCGCGCCAGACCTTGAAACCCTGCCATATATCGTGGTGGTCATCGACGAATTTGCCGACATGATGATGATTGTTGGCAAGAAGGTCGAAGAGCTCATTGCACGTATTGCACAGAAAGCGCGCGCTGCAGGTATCCACCTGATTCTTGCGACTCAGCGCCCATCGGTTGATGTTATTACCGGCCTCATCAAAGCCAACGTACCAACGCGTATCGCCTTCCAAGTCTCATCGAAGATCGACTCACGTACGATCCTCGACCAGGCGGGTGCCGAGAACCTCCTCGGTAACGGCGACATGCTCTATCTACCGGCGGGCACTTCGGTGCCAAACCGTGTGCACGGCGCGTTTGTTGGTGATGATGAGGTGCACCGCGTCGTTGAGGCCTGGAAGGCGATGGGTGAGCCGGTGTTTATCGATGCCATCCTCAACGAAGGTGGCGGTGATACTGGCGCTGCGGGTGGCGGTGCAGGTCTGTTCGACGATGAGTCAGATGCGCTCTACGATGAGGCGGTCGCCTTTGTCACTGAGTCACGTAAAGCGTCGATCTCGTCGGTGCAGCGGAAACTGAAGATCGGCTACAACCGTGCCGCTCGTATGATCGAGACAATGGAAGCGGCTGGTGTTGTCAGTGAGGCGGGCAGCAATGGTCAGCGCGAAGTTTTGGCTCCGCCCCCACCCAGGGATTAATAATGAGATATCTGCTTGTTTCACTGTTAACGCTTGCGCTATCTGGAGTAGCTAAGGCACAGGACGCGGCTCAGTTACTCGCTGATCGGCTCGCTGAGCATCAGCGATTCACTGCTGAGTTTCAGCAATACACGCTAGGCGACGGCAGTAGTCGAGAGGAGTTGAGCCAGGGGCGGATGTGGATTGAGACACCGAACCGCGTGCGCTGGGAGACAGAGCAGCCCTTTCCGCAACTGATCGTTGGTGATGGTGATAATCTGTGGATTTACGATCCTGACCTCGAACAGGCAACTCGCCGTTCACTGTCCGAGGAGTTTGCGTTTACCCCGGCGAGCGTTCTCGGAGCCAGCCGCGCTGAATTAGAAGCACGCTTTTTCGTCAGTCAGATTGAGGCTGGCGGCGCAGACAACCTATTCGAATTAAGGCCCAAAGCGTCTGAAAATGCCGAGTTCGAGCGCTTGCGTATGCTCTTTGGTCCGCGCTCGCTTAGTGAGATCTTAATTGAAGATGGTCTGGGGCAACGCTCGCTGATAATGTTCAAAAATCTGAGCTTTCCTGTTGCGATAGACCCCGCTCGCTTCGTTTTCACGCCGCCACCAGGTACCGACCTGATTGAGGCGCAACCGCTCCAGTCGCCGGCCAACTGATGGACCTGTTCGATGCGAGCCCAGCGGGCTATGAGCCTCTTGCATCACGCATGCGCCCGCGCAAGCTGGAGCAGTACCTTGGACAGGAGCATCTGTTTGGCGAGGGTAAGCCCCTACGCAAGCAGTTAGAGCAGGGCAACATCCACTCGCTTATTCTTTGGGGTCCACCGGGCGTTGGAAAAACAACCTTGGCGCGCCTGATTGCCGAATATGTTGATGCTGACTTTATCTCTATTTCAGCCGTAATGGACGGGGTGAAAGAGGTGCGTGCCGCGGTTGAGCGCGGGCGCCACAATCGCATGCAGGGCGGACGTAAATCGATCCTGTTTGTGGATGAGGTGCACCGCTTTAACAAGGCGCAGCAGGACGCTTTTCTTCCCGTTGTTGAGGAGGGTACGCTGATCTTTATTGGCGCGACCACCGAGAACCCCTCATTTGAACTCAACAACGCGCTACTGTCGCGCGCTCGCGTCTATCCGCTCAAATCCCTAGGTGAGCCTGTGTTGTTGAAGTTGATTACTCAGGCGCTCAACGACGTGGAGAACGGTCTGGGTGAGCGTAAGCTGGAGTTCGAGGATGGAGTCTTAGAGTCTCTGGCTCGTACGGCTGACGGTGATGGTCGCCGCGCTCTCAGTCTGTTAGAGATCGCTGCCGATCTGGCTGAAGAGCGCGACGGTGTTGAGTACGTAACGCAGCAGTCGTTGGTAGAGGTGCTCGGTGCTGGAGCGCGGCGCTACGATAAGGGTGGCGACCTGTTTTACGATCAGATCTCAGCGTTTCACAAGTCGGTGCGCGGATCCAATGCTGATGGTGCACTCTACTGGTGCTGCCGCATGCTAGATGCGGGCTGTGATCCGCTCTATATCGTGCGCCGTTTGGTTGCGATCGCCTCTGAAGATATTGGCAACGCCGACCCACGCGCAATGCAGGTGGCGCTCTCGGCCTGGGATGCGTTTGAGCGGGTTGGACCGGCTGAGGGTGAGCGGGCGATTGCGCAAGCGGCTGTTTACTGCGCCATGGCGCCCAAGAGTAATGCACTCTACCGAGCTTACAATCAGTGCCGTGCTGATGTGGCGAAAGATCCCAGTTACGAGGTCCCAATGCACCTACGTAACGCCCCAACTGAATTGATGAAGCAGCAGGGTATGGGCGAGGGTTACCGTTACGCGCACGACGAGCCTAACGCTTACGCGGCAGGTGAGGTCTATCTGCCTGAAGAGATCAGCGAACGGCGTTACTACGAGCCAGAGAATCGTGGACTTGAGATTAAACTTCGAGAGAAGCTAGAGCGTTTGCGTCAGGCGGACGAGTCCAGCCCGAAACGCCGTTACTCCCGCTTCTCTAAAACGGGAGGCAAACCACATTGATGCACGTATTGAGTGTGGCACTGGGTGGTGCCCTGGGAGCGGTGGCACGCTACTGGTTTAGTGGCTGGCTTAATGCTGGCGACTCAAAACTGCCCTGGGGAACGCTGAGTGCCAATGTGCTGGGTTCGTTTCTGATGGGGGTGATGTTTGTGCTGATTTTAGAAAAGGCCAAACTTCCACCTGAGATGCGTCCGCTGTTGATGACCGGTTTTCTCGGTGCATTTACCACCTTCTCCACTTTTTCGCTCGAAACCCTGACGCTGATCCACGAAGGCCATATAATCGCGGCCCTCTTTTATGTACTATTGAGCGTCATTTTGTGCATTGCGGCACTGGCCTTAGCTGTTGGCCTGACACGCATGTTCTGAACCGTTTTTTAAGGAATTAATAGATCCATGTTAGATCCACGCCTGGTCCGTGATAACGCTGAAGCTATTGCTGAACAACTGAAGAAGAAAGGCTACGACTTTCCGCTCGACGCTTATAACGCGCTCGAAGCTGAACGCAAGCAGGTACAGGTAGATACCGAACGTCTACAGGCCGAGCGTAATACCCGTTCTAAATCGATCGGTAAGGCGAAGGCATCGGGTGAGGATATCGCTCCGCTACTGGCAGAGGTAGGTGCTTTAGGCGAGCAGTTAGATGCCGCCAAAGAGCAGCTGAGTCAGATTCAGACCAAGCTTGATGAGATTCTACTAAGCACTCCGAACCTGCCCGATGATTCAGTTCCTGCGGGTGCAGACGAAGAGGACAACGTCGAGGTACGCCGCTGGGGTACACCGGCTGAGTTCGATTTCGAAGCACAGGATCACGTGAGTATTGGTGAGGGTCTTGGCGGTCTGGACTTTGAGACCGCAGCTAAACTGACCGGATCGCGCTTTGCCGTAATGAGCGGCAACATGGCAAAACTGCACCGCGCGCTAGCGCAGTTCATGCTTGATACTCAGTGTGACGAGCACGGCTACACTGAGATCAATGTTCCATTTATGGTGAACTCTGAGTCTCTGGTTGGTACCGGGCAACTGCCAAAGTTTGAAGAGGACCTCTTCAAAGTACCTTTCGGTGAGCGCCACTACTACCTGATTCCAACGGCTGAAGTACCCGTGACAAACGTGGTGCGTGACTCGATTGTTGAGGCAGAGAAACTGCCGATGAAGTACGCCTGTCACAGCCCCTGTTTCCGCTCGGAGGCAGGTTCAGCTGGGCGCGATACCCGCGGCATGATCCGTCAGCATCAGTTCGAAAAAGTTGAGATGGTGCAGGTGGTTGCGCCTGAAACTTCATGGCAAGCACTCGAAGATATGGTTGGCCATGCTGAAGCGATTCTGCAGAAACTAGAGCTGCCTTACCGCGTCGTGACGCTCTGTGGTGGCGATCTCGGTTTCTCCGCAGCTAAGACCTACGACATTGAAGTCTGGCTACCAGGTCAGGCGAAATACCGCGAGATCTCTTCGGTCTCTAATATGACCGACTATCAGGCCCGCCGCATGATGGCGCGCTGGCGTAACCCCGAGACAGGTAAGCCAGAGCTGGTACACACGCTCAACGGTTCAGGCCTCGCTGTGGGTCGCACGCTAGTAGCGGTGCTAGAGAACTATCAGAATGCCGATGGTAGCGTGCGCGTACCAGAAGTTCTGCGTCCATACCTGGGCGGTCTAGAGCTTCTGCAGGCTTAAAAACGATGGGCGAGCAGTATGATCTGGTCGTAGTGGGTGGTGGCATGGTCGGTGCCGCCACTGCGCTTGCGCTCTCGCAGACTGGTCTGAAGATTGCCCTCATCGAACATCAAATACCTCAGCCCTTTGATACTGATCAGCCACTGGACCTCAGAGTCTCTGCCCTTAGCCCGGCCTCAGTCGAGTTGCTGGATCAGCTGGATGTCTGGTCGGTGATTCTGAATTGGCGTGCCTGCCCCTACCGCCGTATGCGTGTTTGGGAGCTGGATGAGGACGCTGCCGGTCTGCAAGGTAGACTGGCCGATAAACTGGCGACCGAATTCAACTCCGATGATATGGGGCTCAGCGAGCTCGGCTATATCGTTGAGAATCGTTTGATTCAGCGTGCTTTGATCGAGCAGCTACAGCAGAGTTCAGTTGCACTGCTCAGCGAGCAGGTTCGCTCTATCGATTATTCTCCCGGTGCGAGCCTGGTTGAGCTGGCTAATGATCAGGTGCTGGTGGCACGTCTGCTGGTTGCGGCTGATGGCGGCAATTCGATGGTGCGCAGTGCGGCAGCTCTATCGGTGCATCAGTGGGACTATGCGCAGAAGGCGATGGTGATCAATGTCACCACCGAGGCGCCGCAACAGGATATCACCTGGCAGCAGTTCACCCCTTCAGGCCCACACGCTCTTCTGCCCCTGCCGGGTAATCATGCATCTCTGGTTTGGTATGACTCTCCGGCACGCATTGATCAGCTGTTGAAGCTGAGTGATGCAGCGCTGGAAGAAGCTTTGGCGCTTGAGTTCCCTCGGCGTCTCGGTAAGCTCCAATCCATTGATGCGCGCGGTGCCTTTCCGCTGCGCCGCCTGCATGCCCTGAACTACTATAAGCCGGGCGTGGTTCTGGTTGGTGACGCTGCACACCAGATCAATCCCTTGGCCGGGCAGGGCGTTAATCTGGGCTTCCAAGACGTGAAGGCGTTGACGGAGTCGCTCAAAGAGGCGCTCGATCAGGGTCTGCGGATCGACGACCCAACACCTCTGGCCCAGTATGAGAAACAGCGCCGCAACGCCAATCTACTTATGGTGCAAGCGATGGATGCCTTCTACCGTGGCTTCAGTAACAACCTTGGCCCGCTGAAGCTCGCTCGAAATCTAATCCTCGGCCTCAGCGGCAACTTACCACCCCTGCGCAAACAGATCATCAAACTCGCCTCCGGCCTGTAAGAGCGATCTGCGCGTGTCGGGTAATCCGCCTTTGGCGGACAACCCTCCTACAGCGGACAACTCCCTTACACCACATATCCGTCCCAGAAAACCTTGAAAAAATCGGGTGGGTGCCCAATCTTCGTACTAGGTGAAGAATTGAGAGGTGCTGTTATGTTTAGAACTGCTCTGATTACACTGATGTTGGGTTTGGGTTCGATGGCTAACGCGGCGCTACCGTTGGCTGACTCTCAGGGGCAGGAGCTGCCGACTCTGGCGCCAATGCTGGAGCGGGTGAATCCGGCTGTGGTGAACATTGCCACCTATTCGACCCGCCGGGTAGGCGTTAACCCGCTGCTGAATGACCCTTTCTTCCAACGCTTCTTCAACATTCCTCGCCAGCAGCTCCAGCCGCAGCAGCGGCGTTCGCAAAACTCAGCTGGCTCCGGCGTCATTGTCGATGCTGCTGAGGGTACGATCGTAACCAACTTCCATGTGATCAAAGGCGCTGATGAGATTCAGATCCAACTGACTGATGGTCGCAGCTATGAAGCAACTTTAATTGGTGCGGATCCTGAGGTGGATATCGCTGTGCTTGATATTGAAGCGCAGTCGCTGACGCAGCTGGATTTGCGCGATTCGGATCAGGTCCGCGTTGGCGATTTCGTGGTTGCTATCGGTAACCCCTTTGGTCTTGGCCAGACAATTACGACTGGCGTCGTCAGCGCCCTAGGACGCTCAGGTCTCGGAATTGAGGGGTATGAGAACTTTATACAGACCGACGCATCGATCAACCCGGGCAACTCCGGTGGTGCACTCGTCGACTTGAACGGCCAGTTGGTGGGTATCAACACTGCGATCATCGCACCAGGCGGCGGTAACGTCGGGATCGGATTCGCGATTCCGTCAAATATGATGCGTCAGGTGGCGGATCAGATATTAGAGCAGGGCAGCGTATCACGCGGTCAGATCGGTATCTCAATCCAAGAGATTACGCCGGATCTGCAGAGCGCCTTCAAAATGCGTAACGGCGAATCAGGCGTGTTGGTGACCGGCGTCAGTGATGACTCCCCAGCACAGCAAGCGGGTTTGCAGCCAGGTGATGTGATTATCAGTGTCGACGGCAAAGCGACTCCTGATATTGGGCAACTGCGTAATCAGATCGCTTTTGCACCGACCGATCGCTCTGTACCTCTGCGGGTACTGCGCGATGGCCAACGTATCGATCTACAGGTTCGGGTAAGCCGCAGCTACACCAACGAGACAGCAGAAGATGTCCATCCCCTATTGGAGGGGGCGCGCTTTGATAATACCCCCGATGGACGCGGAGTACGTGTCGTCAGCCTCGCGCCGGACTCGCGTGCAGCGCTGGCGGGGCTGGAGATCGAAGACCGAATACTGAGCATCAATCGTCAGCGCATAAATAATGTCGGTGAGTTGCGTTCGATGCTTGCAGGGCGTCGAGGAGAGCTGCTACTGCAGATTCAGCGGGGTCGTTCGGCCTTTTATCTGGTGCTGCGATAAGCTTGGCGTTGGCGTTCATCTGTGACACTATCGGAGTGACTAGTTAATAAGTGTTCCATATGTCACAGATGAACATTAAACAACTCGCACTCTGCAGCTTGCTGCTCACCCTAGTGGGCTGCACCTACAATCCGTTCAAAACTGAGCCGGATACCACTGCAACTGTCGCTGAACCTCAACCTGTCTGCTCTGAGGCATGCAAAGCCGAGGCGGTAAAGCCGTTGCTAAAGGAGTACGTAGAGCGGGAGTCCTCTTCAACCGGTCTACAGCTTGGCGCGTTTAAAGAGCCCATCGGTGCCAGTAAACTGATTCAACGCCTCAGCACTAACTATCCTGTTGTTTTTGAAAGCAGATCTCCAATTATCCGTGCAATCGAGCGGGACGGGACTACACTTTATAGAGTCATTCTCGGACCTTTCAGTGATCCCAGTGTCGCCGATGCCTTCTGTAAGTTGCTGCGCCAGCACTCTGAAGCTTGCTTCGCCACCACCTTTGATCGAGTGGATCTGAGAGTCGATCTAGTAGCGGATAGCTAATAACGACGTAAAGGATGCGCAATGAAGGGTGTGGTTTTCAATATCCTTGAGGATATGGTCACCGAGAAGGGTGGCTTGATGATGTGGCAAAAGGTTATCGATAAGGCCGGTGTCGACGGTGGTTACACCGCGGTATCGACATACAACGATGACGAGCTGTTCGCTATAGTCGGTGCCGTGGTGGAAGAGCTTGAGCTGCCAGCCCAGACCGTGATCAGCGCCTTCGGGACCTATATGTTTGGCCAACTGGCCAGCCGCTACCCCGTCTTTGTCGACTCCTGCGATGACCTGTTCAGCTTTCTTGAGAGTATCGACTCGGTGATTCATCTCGAAGTGAGGAAGCTAATGACCGAGACCAACCTTCCCTCCATAAAGTGTGAACGTATCGGCGATGAGCAGTTAGTTATGGACTACCGCTCGCCGCGCCGCCTCTGTGTATTGGCTGAGGGGCTGATTTATGGTGCAGCAGAACACTACAAAACACCGATCAAAATAGAGCACCCTGTCTGTATGCATGAGGGCTCAGACCACTGTGATATGCGGGTAAGTGTAACGCATGAGTGATGAAGCCGAGCTCTATCGCAAGGCCTACGAGCGTGAGCGCGAGGCGCGTAAAGCTGCAGAACAGATCGTAGAGAACCACACGCGTGAACTCTACCTTCAGAACCAAAAGCTGGAGGAGTCGCTTAAGCAACTCAAAGAGCAGCAGCGCGTGCTGGTGCAAAACGAGAAGCTAGCGATGTTAGGGACTTTGGCAGCTGGTATTGCCCATGAGATCAACAATCCTATGGCGTTTGTTCATGCCAACCTTGAATCACTATCGGACTACCTTGAGCCCTATCAAAAGCTCGTGGCGCTGCAGCGAGAGGCTTTAACGCTCCCACCCGAGCAGCAAGAGGCTGCTGCAGCTAAGATCGCCAAACATATGGCTGATGCTGATCTGGAGTTTTTTGAAGAGGAGCTTCCCGAGTTGATGGAGGACACGCGCGATGGACTTCAGCGCGTGCGTGAAATAGTGGCTAACCTTCGTAGTTTTGCACGTACACACGCGCAGGAACGCCACCCTGAGGATATAGTGGCGGGCCTGCAATCGACACTAAAGCTATTAAATTCTCAGTTTCGTACCGAGGTGGTACTGCAGCAAGACCTTCAGCCTCTGCCGCTGGTGCACTGCAATATATCTGAGCTAAACCAGGTGTTTCTTAATCTGCTGGTTAACGCAGGTCATGCTGTCGAGGGTCGTAAGGGTGCGACCATCAGTATCGCTACTGCAGTAGCCAAGGACAAAGTGATCATCAAGATTGGGGATAACGGTATTGGCATGAGTGAGGAAGTTAAGGAGCAAATTTTCGTGCCCTTTTTCACCACAAAGCCCGTCGGTAAAGGTACCGGAATGGGGATGTCGATCGCTTACGGTATCATCGTCGACCACGGTGGCGAAATTGAAGTTGAATCGACTGAAGGTGAGGGAACCACCTTTACAATCACGCTGCCGATAGACGGTTAAACCGATGTTGAAAATAGATCACAAAAAAGTCGCTATCGAGCCGTTTATAACGATAAAAATTTTTTAATTTCAGGTTGAAAAAAACCAACTCTCACTCAGCCCGCGTCAGCTCTAGCGTTGGCCTGATTTCCCGTCGAAACCCAGAAAACAGATCCAAAAACAAGTATTGAAATAAATACTCATATCACTATATTGGGTGTCACTGGTTACACGAGGCACTACATGTAGTGTTTTGTCTGTTTTTTAAGCATCAAGAAGACATTTGCGACAGTCGCTAATCTGCAGCGTTAGGAAATACTAACCTGGCCCCTATTAGATCGACATTGCGAGCGTCACAGAGCGGGTCAGCGACATGCAACAAGATCTAATGGTTACCAAACGCGACGGACGCAAAGAGCCGATCGATCTGGAGAAAATTCACAAGGTACTGATGTGGGCTGCCACTGGTCTTGATACAGTTTCGGTCTCCCAGGTTGAGCTGAGTTCGCACCTACAGTTCTTCGAAGGCATTAGCACCAGTGATATCCACGAGACGCTGATTAAATCGGCTGCGGATTTGATCTCGGAGGAAGCACCGGACTATCAGTACTTGGCTGCTCGCCTGTCAGTCTTCCACCTGCGCAAAAAAGCGTTTGGGGATTTTGAACCTCCACACCTCTTTGCCCATGTGCAGAAAATGGTTGGCGATAAGCGCTATGACCAGCACTTGCTTGAGGATTACACCGAGGCAGAGTTCAATGAGATGAACGACTACCTCAAGCACGACCGTGATATGAATTTCAGCTACGCGGCCGTCAAGCAGCTTGAGGGTAAGTACCTGCTACAGAACCGAGTAACCGGCGAGATCTATGAGAGCCCACAGCAGCTCTACATGTTGGTGGCGGCTTGTCTCTTCTCTAAATACCCACAAGAGACGCGCCTCGACTACATCAAGCGCTTCTATGACGCGTGCTCCGAGTTCAAATTGTCACTCCCGACCCCGATCATGGCGGGCGTGCGCACACCCACTCGCCAGTTCAGTTCGTGCGTGCTGATTGAGACCGGAGATAGCTTGGACTCGATCAACGCAACGTCGTCAGCGATTGTTAAATACGTCTCACAGCGAGCAGGTATTGGTATCAATGCAGGTCGCATCCGTGCGCTCGGGAGTCCAATTCGTAACGGAGAGGCTTTCCACACTGGCTGTATTCCGTTCTATAAGCACTTCCAGACCGCGGTAAAATCCTGTTCGCAGGGTGGTGTGCGCGGTGGTGCTGCGACCCTCTTCTACCCAATCTGGCACTACGAAGTTGAGTCACTGCTAGTGTTGAAGAACAACCGCGGTGTTGAAGAGAACCGCGTGCGTCACCTCGATTACGGTGTACAGCTCAACCGTCTGATGTACCAGCGCCTGATCAAGGGTGGCAACATCACACTGTTCAGCCCCCATGAGGTACCTGGTCTTTACGAGGCGTTTTTTGCGGATCAAGAGAAGTTTGAAGAGCTGTACGTCAAGTATGAAGCTGATCCAGACATCCGTAAGAAGACAATCAAGGCGGTCGAACTGTTCGGTATTCTGGCCTCTGAGCGCGCGTCAACAGGCCGTATCTACATTCAGAACGTAGACCACTGTAATACCCACAGCCCATTCGATCCGGCTGTTGCGCCGGTTAAGCAGTCAAACCTCTGCCTAGAGATTGCGCTGCCAACCAAACCGCTCAACGATGTGAATGACGAAGAGGGCGAGATCGCGCTCTGTACTCTCTCTGCATTTAACCTAGGCGCATTGAGTAACCTAGATGAGTTAGAGAACCTCGCAGATTTGATCGTGCGTGCTCTCGATAGCCTGCTGGACTATCAGGACTACCCGGTCCCTGCGGCATACAACGCGACAATGGGACGCCGTACTCTGGGTGTGGGTGTGACTAACCTCGCATACTACCTGGCGAAAAATGGCGTGAAGTACTCAGATGGCTCGGCAAATGGTTTGGTGCATCGCACTTTTGAAGCGATTCAGTACTTCCTGTTGAAGGCCTCTAACGGTCTCGCGAAAGAGCTGGGTGCCTGCCCTAAATTTAATGAGACCACTTACGCTAAAGGTCTGCTGCCGATCGACACCTACAAGCGTGAAGTGGATGAGTTCTGTGAAGAACCGCTGCACTACTTCTGGGAGACTCTACGCGAGGATATTCGCGAATTCGGTCTGCGTAACTCAACGCTGACCGCGTTGATGCCTTGCGAGACCTCATCACAGATTACTAACTCGACCAACGGTATCGAGCCCCCACGTGGTTTCGTATCAGTTAAATCGAGCAAAGATGGTGTGATGAAGCAGATTGTACCTGAGTACCTTGAGCTGAAAGCTAACTACGAGTTGCTCTGGAGCATCCCGAACAATGAAGGTTACCTGCAGTTGGTTGGCATCATGCAGAAGTTTGTCGATCAGGCGATCTCGGCGAACACCAACTACGATCCGGTGAAGTTTCCGAATGACAAGGTGCCGATGAAGCAGCTGCTCAAAGACCTGCTGACCGCATACAAGTACGGTTTGAAGACGCTCTACTACCACAACACCCGTGATGGTGCGTCGGATCAGCAGGATGAAGGTTGTGAAGGTGGAGCATGTAAGCTTTAAGGCGTGCAGCTACAGAAAATGGGTTTGTAGACCGGCGGTTTGCGGTCTGCGTATACACAATTGATCTTTTTAATGGAGTGGTTTTAAGCGTATGTCTTACTCTACTTTTAGTGCTAGTTCTCATGATGCTACGCTCGAGCCGATGTTTTTTGGGCGCAGCGTAAACGTGGCCCGTTACGACCGTCAGAAATACCCAATTTTCGAAAAATTGATCGAGAAACAGCTCTCGTTCTTTTGGCGCCCTGAAGAGGTGGACCTAAGCACCGACCGCAAGGACTTTATGGCGCTTCCAGAGCACGAGAAGCACATCTTCTTGTCAAATCTGAAGTACCAGACACTGCTGGACTCTGTGCAGGGGCGCTCACCTAACATCGCGTTTCTGCCGATCACTTCGCTGCCGGAACTTGAGACCTGGTTTGAGACCTGGGCGTTCTCAGAGACGATCCACAGTCGTTCGTACACGCATATCATCCGCAACATCGTAACCGAGCCGTCAGAAGTGTTCGATCAGATCGTCACCAACCCTGAGATTGTGCGTCGTGCCGAGTCGGTGACCCGTTTGTACGATGAGCTGATCGAGCTGGTCAATATTCACACCGTGCATGGTGCTGGCACCCACACCATTGATGGCAAAACGTACGACACTTCTGAGTACAACCTCAAAACCAAGCTCTACCTGACGCTGGTTTCGGTGAACGTACTCGAGGCCATCCGTTTTTATGTCAGCTTTGCTTGTTCGTTCGCCTTCGCTGAGCGTGCGCTGATGGAGGGTAATGCCAAGATCATTCGTTTGATCGCGCGTGACGAGGCACTACATCTGACCGGCACCCAGCATATGATCAACTTGATGAGTTCAGGCCGTGATGATGCTGACTTCAAACAGATCGCTGAGGAGTGCAAACCTCAAGTAATTGATCTGTTCCGCGAAGCGGCTGAGCAGGAGAAGGAATGGGCCGATTACCTCTTCAGTCAGGGCTCAATGATCGGTCTGAATGCGCGTATTCTTGGCGATTACGTGGAGTACATCACCAACGTTCGCATGAAGGCGATTGGCCTCGAAGAGCTCTTCCCGGTACGTACTAACCCTCTGCCATGGATGAACTCATGGCTGGTCAGTGATAACGTGCAGGTGGCGCCTCAAGAGTCTGAGATCAGCTCTTACCTTGTGGGCCAGATCGATGCGGATGTAGATACCGAAGACTTCGACGACTTCGATCTCTAAGAGGCTGTCGATGTCCGGTATCCCACGTATCAAGGTAAACCATCACCACACCTTCTACTATCAGTACGAGTTTTCGTTGCTTGATGCGTTGGAGGTGCAAGAGATACCGGCACAGTATAACTGCCGGGGTGGCTACTGCGGAGTCTGTAAAGTGCGGCTGATAGATGGTGAGGTCGAGGAGGTACAGGATATCTTAGTTGATCTGGCTGACGATGAGATTCTCACTTGCAGCTGCAGACCTAAAGGCCACATCGAAATTGAGTTACCTGAGTAAGTTGTTGAAACTAAAATAAAGCGCAAAAAATTATAAAAAAAGCAGGTTTTCGGACTTGCTTTTTTTAGTTCTACACAGGGCATGACATTTATGCCATCAATTAGGGCTATTTTGTAAATTTTCTTAAAAATCCCCGTTGACATACATAACCTATTGAAAAATAAGGGTTTTATTTTCGTGGTGATTTTTGCACCAATTCGCTGAGACCCCTGTAATTCCTGCCTTTGCGCTACTAATCCAAAAACAATTCACAGAGTTATCCACAGATGCTGTGGGTAACCTGTTTTGTGGATAAGTTTTTGGTTATGCACTGCAATGGTGCTCTCTCATATCGTCAAAACTGGCACATATCCTGCTTTTTTACTGGTATGAAAAAATATCGGATTTTGTGCCTCGATGGTGGCGGTATTCGAGGTTTTATAACAGCCCGCCTAATTGAACGCCTGCAGCAAGAGCATCCCGGTTGGCTAGAGCAGGTCGATCTGATCGCCGGCACCTCAACCGGAGGTTTACTAGCGCTTGCGCTTGCGAGTGGTAAATCACCGTCAGAGGTGTGTGAACTCTATGCAAACGCCGGCGAATCGATCTTTGATGACTCTCTGCTAGACGATCTAAAAGACTTAGGTCGTCTAGTGGGCGCGGATTACTCGAGTGCGCCACTGCAGAGGGAGCTTGAGCGTACCTTTGGGCAGCTGAGCTTAGCAGAGCTCGAGAAAAAAGTTGCGATACCGGCGTTCGATCTGGATAACCAGGCCGAAGATCCGGACAAACGCAGCTGGAAGCCGAAGATCTTTCATAACTTCATCGGGGATGACTCCGACGGAGATCAAAATGTTGCCAAGGTAGCGCTCTACACCAGTGCTGCACCAACTTATTTTCCATCGGCTGATGGTTATATTGATGGTGGCGTTTTTGCGAATAACCCGAGTCTGGTAGCTTTGGCGCAGGCGATTGCACAGGATAATCACCACTCTGAGCGGGCTGAGCTTGGTGAGGTGGTTCTGCTCTCCATCGGTACCGGAGCCGCGAAAAGTTATATTGAGGGCGAGACTCTCGATTGGGGCCTTACACAGTGGGGTGGCCATCTGATCGATCTGTTGATGGATGGTATGGCGGGGATTTCTGATTACCAATGTAAGCAGCTGCTGGGCGAGCGTTACGCGCGACTACAGGTTGCATTAGACGAGCCGATAGAGCTCGACGATCCAAATCAGATTCACCTAATGGATCGCATCGCCAGCCAACATCATCTGGGCGAAATGACAGAGTGGCTGCAAGAGCATTGGCTATAAATCAGGTAATACGCTTTCGTACGAGCGGTCTGCGCGCAGCGCATGTTCGCGAAAATTAGCGAGGGGTCGGGAAATACGCTTCGCGTACATCCCTCCTAGAGATTCTTAAACAGCTCTAGCGCTTCTGGATTCGCGAGTGACTCAATGTTTTTCACCGGCTGGCCGGTCAGTACATTGCGCACGGCAAGTTCCACAATCTTACCGCTCTTTGTCCGAGGGATATCCGCTACCGCTTTGATAATGGCTGGCACATGACGCGGGGTGGTGTTGTCACGGATTGTGCTTTTGATACGGCTGATAAGCTCAGCGCTGAGCTCAACTTCAGGCCTCAGTACTACATAGAGCGCCACGACCACGTCACCGTGTTTAGGCAGCCCAACACAGATGCTATCGACCACCTCGCTGATCTTCTCAACCTGACGATAGATCTCAGCCGTGCCTATACGCACACCACCTGGATTTAGCACCGCGTCTGAGCGACCGTGAATAATCAGTCCACCGCGTGCCGTCAGTTCAGCGTAGTCGCCGTGTGCCCAAATGTTGTCGAAGGTCTCAAAATAGGCAGCCTGGTAGCGCTTACCCTCAGGGTCATTCCAAAAGCCGATAGGGCGGCTAGGGAAAGGGGCCGTGCAGACGAGTTCGCCTTTCTCTTCGCGCAAGGGCTGACCCTCATCGTCGAAGATATCGACCGCCATACCCAAGCCGCGCGCCTGCAACTCACCAGAGTAGACCGGCAGTGTGGGTACACCAAGCGCAAAGCAGGAGACAATATCGGTTCCGCCCGAGATAGATGCCAGATGCAGATCAGCTTTGACGTTTAAATAGACAAATTCGAAACTCTCGGGTGATAGCGGAGAGCCGGTAGAGAGAATTGATCTTAGGCGATCGAGATTTACATTAGCTTTCGGTAGATAGCGGGCTGATTGAACAGCCGCCAAATACTTAGCGCTAGTGCCAAAGGCGGTTACACCCTCCTCATCGACAATCTTCCACAGTGCTGACGCACCCGGGTGGAAGGGTGAGCCGTCGAAGAGCACTAGAGAAGCGCCCACTGCTAACCCAGAAACCATCCAGTTCCACATCATCCAACCGCAGGTGGTGAAGTACATCAGCCGGCCATCTGGCCCTAGGTCAGTGTGCAGCGCTAGCTCTTTAACATGCTGCAGCAGCGTGCCACCCGCACCGTGCACAATACACTTAGGAACGCCTGTGGTGCCGGAAGAGTAGAGAATATAGAGCGGGTGATCGAAGGGGAGTTCAACAAACTCAACCTCAGTCGCGCTTCTGTCCAACGCATCATTCCAACTGATCGCTTTGTCTATTGCCGATAGGTCAGGCGTCTCCTGTAGGAAGGGGTAGACCAGCAAAGCTTGGACGCTTGGAATTCGTTCAACAATTTCGGGAAGTTTTGGCAAGTTATCGATGCGCTTACCCGAGTAGTGGTAGCCATCCACGGTAATCAGAACTTTGGGTTCAACCTGACCAAAGCGGTCGACCACACCGTTGACGCCAAAATCGGGCGAACAGGAGGTCCAAACAGCACCCAGTGCGCTAGTCGCCAGCATCGCGATAACCGCCTCGGGCGCGTTGGGCAGATAGCCGGCAACACGATCACCGGCGGTTACGCCCTGTGCTTTAAGATAGGATTGCAGCTGCGCTACCGCGATATAGAGCTGGGCGTAACTGAGAGCGCGGCGCGCTCCGTTCTCACCTCGGAACACAAGCGCTTCGGCATTATCTCGGCGTTTTAAGAGGTGGCGCGCAAAGTTTAGCCGAGCACCCTCAAACCACTTCGCATCGCGAATACCCACACCGCTATGAAGAGCATGTTGTGCGGGCGCGCTGAACTCGATATCACAGAATTCGCAGATCGCTTGCCAGAAGTCTCCTGAACCGTCGACGCTCCACTGCCAGAGTTCTGCGTAGTTTGTAAAATTTTGCTGATGTTCTGCATTCACATATTGAGTGAAGGCGCTCAAGCGCGTTGACGCGCAGCGCTCCTGCGAGGGTTGCCACAAGAGTTTAGACATCGTTCTTCCAACTATTCAGGGCGTTAGGATTTGACCACCATGACTGGGATCGGTGACAGGTTAACCACCTTATTCGCCACCGATCCCAATATACCTGACTTAACACCTGTTTGTTTATGGCTGGCCATAACAATTAGGTCCGCTTGGTGGCTCTGCGCTTGCTGCAGAATGGTTTCCGCTCTACCGCCCTCTTTAACGACCAACTCCAGGGTCAAGTTAGCATCGTTCAGATGGGTATCCGCGAAATCCTTAAGCTGACGCTCGATAGCATGAAATGCCTTATCAAAAGCGCCGTCAGGAAAAAAACTGCCCACGACCGGCATCTGATAGCCAGCTACGACAGTTAGAAGAACAAGTGTACCGCCGGCCGCACAGACCTTCGTTGCTTCTGCAACCGCATGGTCTGCGAATCCCTCTTCAGAGAGATCCACGGGTACGAGAATTTTGTTGTACATAGGAGTCTCCTCAGATGCTCGCCAGCTGGGCGCGTCTGCGACGCTGAAGTAGGGCGATGCCAATAAGTGCCAGCAGCGCGGGGATAAACATCCACTCTTTTGCAGGGCGCTTGGTCTCTACCGTTATGCCGGTGATATCGAAGCCAAAGTCGACTCCCGCTTTTTCAGCGGCACTACCGAAGTTCACCATCTGTACTATACGCTCATCACCGATGGCGTTGATCATTAGGCCCATCGACTGCAGGCGCGCGGTTGCATCGCCACTCGTATCATCAAGCTGCAGCGCCACGGTCTTATTGACCTCATCACCCTCGATGGAGATACCGTTGATGGTGAGTTGGATAAACTCGCCAGCCCCCAGTTTTTCAACTTCGGCCTCTAGCTGACTTGCCGGCAGCGATTGAGTGGGAGGATAGATTTCGTCCCACCAGAAACCGGGTCTGAACAGCGTAAAAGCAATCAGCACCAGCGCCAGAGACTCCCACAGGCGACTCTTAACCAGCCAGTACCCTTGGGTGGCCGCCGAGAAGACTAGAATGGCTACAATCGCACTGACCACGGTTAACAGCAGATCGAACACCGAGTTGATACCGATCAGCAACAACTGGGTATTAAAGATAAACATGAACGGCAGCACGGCCGTGCGGATATCGTAGGTGAAACCTTGAATACCGGTTTTGATTGGATCAGAGCGGCCAATCGCTGCAGCTGCAAAAGCCGCTAACCCCACCGGCGGCGTGTCGTCCGCCAGAATGCCAAAGTAGAAGACAAATAGATGCACGGCAATCAGCGGTACAATCAGCCCATTCTCGGCTCCGAGGTTAACGATGACCGGTGCCATCAACGTCGAGACAACAATGTAGTTTGCTGTTGTCGGCAGCCCCATCCCTAGGATGATGCAGATAATGGCCGTGAAAATTAGAATCAGTAGCAGATTACCGCCAGAGATGAACTCGACAAACTCAGTCATCATCTGGCCAAGCCCGGTTAGCGTCACGGTACCAACCACAATACCCGCTGCAGCAGTGGCAATACCGATGCCCACCATATTACGTGCGCCGGCGATCAACCCTTCGATGAAGTCGCTCCAGCAGACACCAAAGAGCGAGCCCCAGTCTGACTCGCCGCGGAACCAAGCCTTTAACGGCTTGTGCGTCAGTACCACAGCGATCAGCGATACCAGAGAGTAGAAAGCGGACTGCTGCGGAGAGTACTGTTTGACCGCGAGTGCCCAAAGCAGCACAACGATCGGCAGTGCGAAATAGAGTCCTGAATTTACTGTGGGTTTCACCTCGGGTAGATGATCAAGCTCAATACTATCGTCGTCCTCGGCCAGATCCGGGTAAGCGGCTGAGACTTTGATAAGCCAGAGATAGGCTGCAACTAACGCGGCCAGCATAACTAGGTAACCCGGGCTGCCCAACCAAGCTTCAAGCAGGTTAGAGCCGTAATAGACCACAGTCCCAAGTACCATGAGGATGAGAGTGCTGCTAAACCAAGAGAGCATGCGCTGCGCCAGAGTTGGCTTGTGTAAGCGCTCAATGCCCTGCATGTTAAGTTTCAGCGCTTCGAGGTGAACAATGTAGACCAGCGCAATGTATGAGATCAGCGACGGCAAAATTGCGTGTTTAATGACCTCAATGTAGGGAATGCCCACATACTCAACCATCAAGAAAGCTGCGGCGCCCATAATCGGTGGTGTTAGCTGGCCATTGGTCGATGCAGCTACCTCGATCGCGCCCGCTTTGGTTGATGGAAAGCCCACACGCTTCATCAGCGGAATAGTAAACGTACCGGTGGTGACAACGTTGGCGATGGACGAGCCCGAGATAATCCCGCTGAGCCCCGAAGCGACAACGGCCGCTTTAGCAGGACCGCCGCGCATATGTCCCAAAAGGGAGAATGACACCTTGATGAGGTAGTTACCCGCGCCGGCCTTATCAAGCAGTGACCCGAGTAGGACAAAAAGAAAGACGAAGGCGGTGGATACGCCCAACGCGACGCCAAATACCCCTTCGGTAGTTAGCCATTGATGTGACGCAACTTTGTTGAGGCTGGCGCCCTTGTGCGCAATGACGTCGGGCATGTACTGCCCACCGAAGGTGTAGATCAGAAATACAACGGCAACGACAACTAGTGGTGGCCCCAACGCGCGACGTGCGGCTTCTAGAAGCGCGACCATGCCCACTACGGCAACAACGACATCGGTGGTGGTCGGCGCGCCAAGCCGATCGGCAATATCATTGCGCAAGATAAAGAGGTACATACAGGCGGCTGCGCCGCCAATCGCAAGCAGCAGGTCTAGCGTGCTGATGCGTGTGCGGTCCGAATGACGGCCCGCAGGAAATAGGGAGAATGTCAGGAAAATAGCGAAAGAGAGGTGGATAAACTTCGCTTGATCCTCATTCAACGTGCCGAAGTTGAAGATGAACGGCAGGGGGGAGGCGTACCAGAGCTGAAAAGCTGACCAAGCGATCAGCAGCGTAATGACCAGTTTGTGCTGAAAGCCCAAGAGTGAACGCGCACCGGTTTCAGATTTAAGAAGATCATCAACAACCTGATTGTCGGTGGCTGCACTGTTGGTTTGGCTCATACTCTTATCCTCAGGGGGTAAAACAGAGCAGGGCACTGAGATTATCAGGCCCTGCTGGGTGAAGCGTGTAAATCAGCGATGATGCAGTATTACATCAGGCCTGCTTCTTTATAGTACTTCGCAGCACCTGCGTGCAGAGGCGCAGAAAGACCATCTTTGATCATCTCCTCTTTCTTCAGGTTAGCGAATGCTGGGTGCAGCTTTTTGAAGTCGTCGAAGTTTTCGAAGACCGCTTTAACGACTTGGTAAACAACCTCTTCTGGCACTGCAGTTGAGCTAACAAAGGTTGCGCCCACACCGAAGGTCATTACATCATCCGCGTTGCCGTTGTACATGCCGCCTGGAATGGTTGCTGAGCGGTAGTAGTCGTTCTCATCAATCAGCATTTTTACAGCTGGACCAGAAACATCAACGAGGACGCTGTCACATGAGGTTGTCGCTTCCTGGATAGAGCCGCTTGGGTGACCAACAGTGAAGACCATCGCATCGATCTTGTTATCACATAGCGCTTTAGACTGCTCAGCTGACTTAAGTTCTGAAGCCAGAGCAAAGTCATCCATAGTCAGACCTTTGGCCGCCATCAGGACTTCCATAGTGCCGCGCTGGCCTGAACCTGGGTTACCCACGTTGACACGCTTGCCTTTGAGGTCGTCAAAGGTTTTGATGCCGGCATCAGCGCGAGCAACAACGGTGAATGGCTCAGGGTGAACCGAGAATACCGCGCGCAGATCTTCAAATTTACCCGCTTCCTCAAACTTGCTAGTGCCGTTGTAAGCGTGGAACTGCCAGTCAGACTGGGCAACACCCATATCCAGCTCGCCTGCGCGAATGGCATTGATGTTGTAAACCGAACCGCCGGTAGACTCTACCGAACAACGAATACCATGATCTTTACGATCTTTGTTTACCAGACGACAGATCGCACCACCCGTTGGGTAGTAGACGCCAGTAACACCACCGGTACCGATGGTAATAAACTGCTGTGCCTGAGCTGGCGCAGTGCTGAGTACTGCAGCAAGGCCTGCACCAACTAACACCGATTTCATTTTTGTCATGTTGTTTTCCTCGTTGTTAATGTGTGGATACTATCCACGTTAGTCTAGTTGAGAACCGCACTAATGTCGGATGTCTCACCAGTTGCTAGTAGCTGCTCTCTCACCTCCTTGGTAGAGAGCGGCTGAATCTTTTCCATCTGAATACTGCGGTAGAGCTGTTTCACCTGAGTGGCATTGTCTTGTGCAAGACGGCCATCACCGGCGAAGAGATTGTTCTCAAAGCCTACCCGCGCATCACCGCCCAGACGTACGGCTTCGACTAGACAGTCATGCTCACGCTCTCCAAAAGCGCACACAGCCCAGCGAACGGGCTTTAGCTTCCAGAGGTGCGGAACAAAGGGTGTTAAATCTTCGGGTGTCGAGCGCATGCCGGGTGAGTAGCGACCCAAAACGAACAGCAGGTGGTGGTTCTGCGCAGGCAGCAGGCCGCGCTCGCGCAGGTCAAGGTAGTAAAGCAGGTCTTGCGCAGAGTAGAGAATATATTGCGCAATAATTCCGGTATTACTGACCCAGGTGAAGAACTCACTAGCGCGCTGTTCATGCTCTTCAGACGGGATGAGCTCGCGCAAGCCAAAAGAGGCCGCTTCGGGTTGGAGCTCACGGATCAACTGCATCTGGGCTTCGGGCTGATAGATGCCTATAGCCTCGGTTGTAACCTGCACCAGCATCCGGTCAGCAACAGCAGCTTTTACCGCGGCGTAGGTGGCACGGTTGTCATCGATCTCAAGTGAGTGGCTACCGTCCGCTTTGCGCGCGTGCATGTGAATCATTGAAGCGCCCGCATCGGCACAGGCCAGTGCAACCTCAGCCAGCTCAGCCGGCGTCATCGGCAGAGCCGGATGATCATCTTTGGTGCGGCGCGCACCGTTGGGCGCGACGATTACAAACGGACGAGTAGAGGATGGAGCCACTTAACTACACTCTCCAGCAGCAATAGCACACTGCTTGTCGATAGCTTCTCCAAGCTTAGTTACGAGCTCGTCCAGTTGAGGCTCATCAATAATGTAAGGCGGTGCCAGTAGAATGTGGTGGCCAAGTTTTCCGTCAATGGTTCCAGCCGAGGGATAGCACATCAGACCCAACTCCATCGCTTTACGCTTGATGTTAGAGTCCAGTTTACTGGCCGGGCCAAAAGGTACCTTAGTCTCTCTATCCGAGACAAGCTCTACCCCTAAAAACAGGCCGCGACCACGGATATCTCCAACATAAGGGCACTCAGCAAAGCGCTGTTTAAGCATCTCTAGCAGCTTGCCGCCCGTGGGGGTTACCCGCTTGAGTACGCCTTCGTGCTCAAGCGCGTCCATTACCGCAATTGAGCCGGCCATTGCTGTGGTGTGCGCCAAATAGGTGTGGCCATGTTGGAAGAAGCCACTGCCACCGGCTATCGTGTCATGAATCTCGGAGGTCAAAAGCATGGCGCCGATCGGCTGGTAACCAGCACCCAAGCCCTTAGCGATTGCAACGATATCGGCGGTGATATCGTCCTGTTCATGCGCATAGAAGGTGCCGGTGCGGCCAGAGCCACACATCACTTCGTCCAAGATCAGTAGCACACCGTATCTGTCACAGATCTGGCGTACGCGCTGGAAGTAGCCGTCAACGGCAGGCACTGCCCCAGCTGTAGCACCGACGACCGGTTCAGCGACGAATGCCATGACGCTATCTGAGCCCAGCTCTAGAATCTGTCGCTCTAGTTCATCGGCGACACGCTGGCCATATTCAAACTCGCTCTCATTGGCGCGCATATCTCGATAGGCGTAGCAGGGCGAGATATGCTCTACGTCGATCAGCAAGGGCGCGAAGGGCGCCCGGCGCCATGCATTGCCGCCAACCGCCAGTGCGCCCAGAGTATTGCCGTGGTAGCTCTGGCGACGTGCAATGAAGTGTTTACGCTGGGGTTCGCCGCGCTCAACAAAGTACTGGCGAGCAATCTTCAGCGCCGACTCCATCGCCTCTGAGCCACCGCTAACAAAGTAGACATGGTTGAGCTGGCCTGGCGCGCGAGCGATCAGTCGATCAGCCAAGTGCTCGGCAGGCTCTGAGGTGAAAAACGAGGTGTGGGCGTAGGCAACCTGATCAATCTGTTTGTGCAGCGCTGCACGCACGCCCGCGTGGCTATGACCCAGACAAGAGACCGCAGCACCACCGCTGGCATCCAAATACTGCTTACCGTTGGTATCAAATAGATAGACACCGTCGCCGCGAGCGACCGTAGCTAGAGGGGTGTGACAGTGTCTGTGCAGAACGTGGCTCATAAGCGCTCCCAATTTGAGCGTGCCATTAAACGTGGCTTCCCTCGATGAGCCAAACGATATAATCTCGCAGGGTATTACTTAAATTCATACCCTGAGTGAGTCTCTCTATATGGCAAGTGCACTCCCGCCACTTAAAGCGCTGCAAACTTTTGAAGTTGCAGCACGCCGCCTCAGTTTCTCTAAAGCAGCTGAAGAGCTCTACGTCACTCAAGGTGCGGTGAGCAAACAGATCAAATTGCTAGAGGAGTATCTTGAACGCGCGCTATTTGAGCGCAGTGCGGCGGGGCTAAAACTCACGAATGAGGGGCGGGAGTATCTCTCCGCTATCAGCGAATCACTGGAGACCATCCGCAAAGCAACTGCGCGCGTGCAGCAGTCAAAAGGTGATAAAACAGATTTCCGACTCGACGTTATCCCTTCGTTCAGCATGCTCTGGCTGATACCACGACTCGAGCAGTTACAGGCTTACCTTCCTGAGTTGAACCTCACCCAAGTAGTGGGCGATGGCCCCTACAAATTCGAAGCGAATAGCGCCGACATGGCGATTCGCTGCCTGCCACTTTCGCTCTCTATGCATAATGCTGAGCTTCTCGCCTCCGAGACATTAGTGCCGGTGATTCATGCCAGCCTGCTGGAGAAGAATCCGATTGTAGAGCCCGAAGATCTGTTAAAACACCCTTTGCTGGCGCACATCACACGGCCTCAGCTATGGATCAGTTTCTTGAAGAATCTCGGTATTACTAATCTGTCCGAACCCCATTACAGGCATGGGTTCGAACACTTTTACATGTCTCTAGAGGCCGCGAAATTGAAGCAGGGAATCGCGTTGATACCGGACTTTATGGCGAATGATGCCTTGGCGAGTGGAGAGCTAGTATCGCCGCTCGATATTCACTACCCCAGTGGATATGGCTTCTACTTTTTGACGCCTACCTATCAAGCGCACAACTCCACCATACTGAAGTTTTTAGATTGGTTGAAAACTGAACTCGCGCTGCAATCCGCAAAATAGAGCTTCCTTATCGCGCCGCCTCGGGAGTATATTCGCGCCAAAATTGAGAGAGGGAGTTAGCTCCGATGAGCTCCGTAGTCTACGTCAATGGCGAGCTATTGCCTGAGTCAGAAGCAAAGCTTTCGGTCTTTGATCGAGCCACACTTTTTGGTGATGCGGTATATGAAGTATCTTCTGTAATAAACGGGCAACTCATTGATAATAAATCTCATCTTGAGCGCTTGGATCGTTCGCTAGCGGCGCTCTCTATGCCCAAACCTTGCTCTAATGCAGAGCTGGTTAAGATTCAAGAAACGCTGATAGAGAAGAATGGACTGACTGAAGGTGTTGTATACCTTCAGATCTCTCGCGGCGTCGCTGATCGCGATTTTCTGTTCCCCGAGAAGCCACAGCCGTCACTGGTCATGTTCACCCAACGTAAAAATATTCTCGCGTTGGATATCGACCAATCCGCCCTGCGCGTTATAACGCTGCCCGACCTAAGGTGGGGGCGACGCGATATCAAAACGGTCGGTCTTTTATACTCGTCAATGGCCAAGACCGAAGCCAAGAAGCAGGGTGCTCAGGATGCCTGGCTGGTTGACGATCAGGGCTATATTACCGAAGCGACCTCAAGTAACGCGTTTATCCTGACTCAAGAGAATGAGCTGCTAACGCGCAATACCAGCCATGACATTCTGCACGGCATCACGCGTCAGGCAGTTATCCGTTTAGCTGAGAGCACGGGACTAACGCTGGTCGAGCGTCCGTTCACACCCGAGGAGGTGTATAACGCGAAAGAGGCCTTCTCGACCTCGGCTTCAACCTTCGTTATGCCGGTTGTGGAAATAGATTCCCACCGCATTGGCGAAGGCAGTGTGGGACCGATCGCACGGCAATTGCGGCAGATATATATCGATACGGCAAGCACTCTGTAGCTAAGCCTGCATGCAAATACTGCACTGTAATAACAGCGCGCGCGTTCTATACTGTAATGAGTGCCACAGAGGAAAGTAGTATGCAGAGCGACGACATGGATAGAGATGAAGCACCACAGGGTGCCGAATCACCTCCAGTTCTGGGCAAAATCCCCGGGCCCGTTGTTGAGGCCATGAGTCTGGTGATGCAGGAGGCTCACAGAGCGGCCGCCGCCGATCTGGAGAGCGCAAAACAAGCCCTTGCTGCCGATCGTGCTGCTTTTGAAGCGCAGCGGGCCGAGCTTGAGTCGAGCTTGAGCGAGGCCA
>JAYQBD010000006.1:0-43422 GCA_038137135.1 Oceanospirillaceae bacterium
TAGGACGACAGTATGAGCAAAACAGTCGAGACCATTGACCTTCTCTCGTCGAGCCCTGGTGCTCGGCACCAACTCAAAGTTCACCGCTACGGTACTCCGGGCGCACGGCCAAAAGCGTATATCCAAGCGGCACTGCACGCTGATGAGTACCCTGCAATGCTGGTTGCCCATCATCTGATTGAGCGGCTCGATAAGCTAGAGAGCACTTCCCAGATAATTGGCGAGATAGTCCTGGTGCCAGTAGCGAATCCAATCGGGCTAGGTCAAAGAGTCAATGATCGTCATCTGGGGCGCTACGATTTGGCGGGCGGCGGTAACTACAACCGTAATTGGCCAGACCTAACAGATTTTGTGGAACAGGAAGTTGACGGCAAACTGACTTCTGACCCAAACCAAAACGTGATCAGAATTCGAGAGGCACTTCAGCAAGCGGTTGCTAACATCCAAGTGCGCAAAGAGTTAGATGACCTGCGCAAATCACTACTTGGGCTGTCGATAGGCGCCGATATAGTGCTGGACCTTCACAGTGACTCGCAGGCGCTATTCCACCTCTATGCGTCGGCACATCATCAGAAGCTGGCTGTTGAGCTTGGGTGTGATCTACAAGCACGGGCTGTTTTGATTGAAACTGAGGCGGGTGGCTCGCCCTTCGACGAATGCAATGCTGGCGTCTGGTGGAAGCTCAATCAGCGTCTCGGGGCTCAATACCCAATTCCTCTAGCCTGCTTCTCATCCACGGTTGAGCACCGAGGCGAGCAAGATGTTGAGGATGAGCTGGCAACTCAAGACGCATATGGCCTAGTGCGGTTCCTGCAGCGTCGTGGAATTATTGATGGCAATCCCGGACCTCTACCCGAACCGCGATGTGAGCCCACGCCGTTGGAGGGAACAGATCTGATTTACGCGCCGGCCGCTGGGTTGGTTGTTTATCATAAGCAGTTGGGGGATTGGGTCGAGGCAGGCGAACGGGTAGCAGAGTTAGTAGACCCGTTTGCCGCATCGGCCGATCAGGCTCGAACGCCCCTAATCAGCAAGGCAACAGGGCTGTTTTTCGCCCATATGGGTGATCGGATGGTGGCTCCCGGAGCTGCTTTGGCGAAAATTTGTGGCTCCACACCGTTAACACACCGCGAGCCGGGTAAACTGCTGGAGGCATAGTTGCGTATTCCGTGCAATCGATTGCAAACCCGCCACGTTTGAACTTTACAGCGCTGTAACGGCTGGTTTATTCTGGCATAGATATTACTCGGAAATGAGATAACACGTTGACACAAAGCACCCCCGTCATTGAAGTTAAAGATCTGCACAAATCCTACGGCGATCTAGAGGTGCTCAAGGGCGTTGATCTGTGCGCTCACAAAGGTGACGTGGTTTCTCTAATTGGCTCCTCAGGTTCGGGCAAATCAACGCTGCTACGGTGCGTCAACCTGCTTGAGGACAGCCAGCAGGGCGATATTCTGTTTAGAGGCGAGTCGGTAAAGTGGAAGGGCAGTGCGAAAGTGCGCAGGCCGGCTGACAATAAGCAGGTTCTGCGGATCCGTACAAAACTTTCAAAAGTATTTCAGCAGTTCAATCTCTGGTCGCATATGACTATTCTTCAGAACGTGATGGAGGCACCGGTAACGGTCTTGGGCCACCCGCGTGACGAGGTTGAGAAGCGTGCGCGCATGTATCTCGATAAAGTCGGTATCGGTGATAAAGCGGATGCTTGGCCTGCGCAGCTTTCTGGCGGTCAGCAGCAGCGCGCTGCTATTGCGCGGGCGCTCTGCATGGAACCCGAGGCACTGCTTTTTGATGAGCCTACTTCAGCACTTGATCCTGAGCTTGAGCAAGAGGTCGTTAAGGTTATTAAAGAGCTCGCCGCTGAAGGCCGTACTATGCTGATCGTTACGCACGATATGAAGATGGCGGCGGATGTTTCGAGCCACGTCGTATTTTTGCATCAGGGCAAGATTGAGGAGGAGGGCCCTCCTGATCAGCTCTTCGGTTCACCTAAATCTGAGCGGCTGAGAGGGTTCCTCTCGGTCATTGAGCATTAACTAAATCAACAAAAAAGCAGGAAGTAATAACGATGAAAAGACTTCTAAGTACAGCTTTAGCGCTTTCCCTGAGCACTGGAGCAGCCTTTGCGGATACGGTTCGCTTGGGTACAGAGGGTGCATACGCGCCTTGGAACTTTCTTAATGATAGCGGTGAAGTTGCAGGCTTCGAACGTGATCTAGGTGACGAGCTGTGTAAGCGCGCAGCACTCACCTGTGAGTGGGTTACTAATGATTGGGACTCAATCATCCCTAACCTGGTATCAGGCAATTACGATGCAATCATCGCCGGTATGTCTATTACTGAAGATCGCGAAAAAGTGATCGACTTCACTCAAAACTACACGCCACCAGATCCATCGGCTTACCTCGCGATGTCAGACGATGTAGATCTAGCGGGCGCTGTGGTTGCAGCTCAGGCGACAACTATTCAGGCTGCGTTCGTGGCTGGACAGGGTTGGACGCTGGTTGAGTTCGCGACTCCTGAAGAGACTGTTGCTGCTGTACGTAACGGCGAAGCTGATGCAGTCCTGGCAGATAAGTCATTCCTCGATCCGTTTGCCGGTCAGGATGGCCTGACAATGCTTTCTCGCATGGAGCAGATCGGCGGTGGCGTCGGGATGGGCTTTAGAAAGAGCGATACCGAGCTACGAGCCAAGTTCGACGCGGCGATCCAGTCTATGAAAGACGACGGTTCGCTCAACGAGTTGATCGCCAAATGGGAGGTTGCGACTCAGTTCTAGTCGCAGAGGGCCTGCTCGCTGTTGCGGGTGGGCCACTCCTATAAACTTATGTTCGAATACTGCGCTAATCCTGACACACTCAGCGGTCTATCTTGGCTATCCTGTTATCTTTCAACAGGTAAACACCTCTCTTTTTACTACTCGTTCGGCACCGTGCTGGTTCTGTTGGCAATTACAGCGCCCGTAGCACTCGCGTTTGGCTTTGGTGGCGCGGCGTTGGCTCGCTCAAAAGTGACGCCGGCACGCTGGTTTGGCAAAACCTACATAGCAATTGTGCGTGGAGTACCCGATATAGCGTTTTTTATGTTTTTCGTGATCGCTCTGGATCAGGGCTTTGAGTATCTGAGACATCAGGTCAGTTGTCCTGATTGGGATCAGCCAATACGCCAGGGTAATGATTTCATTGTTTGTAGTGCCGCCAAATTGCCGCTGAGCACTTCGCCGCAGTGGGTCCATGAGATCTATGGTTTCTTTCTGGCGGTGCTTACCTTTGCCATCGTCTTTGGTGCTTTCGCTGCGAATGTGATTTTTGGGGCCATGAATGCGGTGCCCAAGGCGCAGATTGAGACGGCTGGCGCCTATGGTATGACGAGACGCCAGACCTTTTGGCGTATTATTGTGCCGCAGATGTGGGTTTATGCGCTCCCCGGGTTATCGAACCTCTGGATGGTGTTGATCAAAGCGACACCGCTACTCTTCCTCCTTGGTGTCGAGGATGTCGTTTATTGGGCGCGTGAGCTCGGCGGTACCAAGCATGCGCGCTTCACTGATTACCCCCATGGTGATTGGCGTATGTGGTATTTCCTTGTTCTGCTGGTTTTCTACCTCGGTTTTACCAAGGTGTCTGAGGTGGTGCTGGATCGGTTAATGAAGCGTTTGTCGCGTGGTCAGGCGACTGCGGGTGGCGAAGCGCTTCGGAGGGCTGCAGCATGAGTTGTATGCAGACGATTGCCGATTACGGGCTGCGCTCGATTGGTATCGGCGAGAGACTCCTGCCGACCACCGATTTCACCCTCTGTCAGCAGTTCACGCTGATTGGCTCGGGTATGATCTGGAACATCTACTTCGGTGTGCTGGCGTTAGCGGCTGGTTTTCTTTTGGCGACTGCGGTCGCTCTCGGCAAGGCATCCAGCAATAGATGGCTACGCAAAATTTCAGAGTGGTTCATCTTTCTGTTTCGAGGGTCGCCACTCTTTATTCAGTTCTTCTTTGCTTACTTTCTCTTCCTCAACCTGAGGTCGAGTATTGAGTTCTTCGAACCCTTTACAGCAGCCTGGCTGGGCGCAACGATTGTCCTGTTTCTAAATACCTCAGCCTACGCGGGCGAGATTTTTTACGGGGCGCTGCAATCAATACCTAAAGGTGAGTCTGAAGCTGCGGATGCTTATGGTTTCTCGGGTCTGACCAAGTTTCGCAAAATCACCTGGCCAACAATGATGCGCTTGGCCTGGCCTGCCTATACCAACGAGGCGATTTTTCTATTTCATGCGACTACGCTGGTCTTCTTTTCGGGTTTTCCAGCTTGGCGTCAACAAGGCGATGCGCTCTACTATGCCAGTTACTTTGCTGATAAGACATTTAACCCGTTCGTCCCTTATCCGATTCTGGCGGGTTACTTTATTCTGCTAACGCTGATCGTGATTAGCCTGTTTGGATTGATAAATGGGCGACTGAACCGCCACCTGCCTAAAGAGTCACGCCCTAAAATTCGCTACCGCCCTAAAATACTGCGCTAGCTGCGAAGTCTGAGGCTGCATAGAGTTTTGCTGCGCTGAATCAAATTCAGAGAACCTAAACCGCAGCTCAGGTATAATCGGCGTAGATTCAACCGGAGCTCTACATGGCGCAGTTAACCAGCCTCAATACTCAAGCAAATTTCCAACCCGCCCCGTTTTTGCCGATGTCTAAGGCAGAGATGCGCAAATTGGGCTGGACAGAGTGTGACATCATCATTGTCACCGGTGATGCGTATGTGGACCACCCCTCTTTTGGTATGGCGATTATTGGTCGTTTGCTGGAGTCGCAAGGCTTCAAAGTAGGCATCATTGCCCAGCCAGATTGGAAGAGTGCCGATGCCTTCAAGGCTCTGGGTAAACCTCGTCTGTTTTTTGGTGTTGCAGCCGGCAACATGGACTCAATGATCAACCGCTATACGGCGGATAAGAAGATCCGCTCGGATGATGCCTACACCCCAGGTGGCAAGGGCGGCTCACGGCCGGATCGCGCCAGTATTGTCTACAGTCAGCGCTGTCGTGAAGCGTTCAAGGATGTACCCATAGTTCTGGGTGGTATCGAGGCGTCACTGCGTCGTATCGCCCACTACGACTACTGGCAGGATAAGGTGCGTCGTTCAATTCTACTGGATTCGCGTGCCGATCTTCTGCTCTTTGGTAATGCCGAGCGTGCTGTTGTTGAAGTTGCTCGCCGAATGGATATGGGCGAAGCGATTACGGATCTGCGTGATGTACGCGGTACCGCCTTTGTGCGCAAGGATACGCCTGAAGGCTGGATGGAGATCGACTCTACGCGAATCGATCGCCCGGGCAAGATCGATAAGATCATTAACCCCTACGTCAATACACGCGATCTCGAGAGCTGTGCAATTGAGAACGGCTCCGAGGCGTCTGCAGCGCCCGAAGAGGTCGCAACTCAACCGCTCCATTTAGAGACCCTGAGCGAGAACAAGATACGTCTGAATCGTTCAAAAACGGTTATTCGTATTCCGTCGTTCGAGAAAGTTAGCGCTGACCCTGTGCTCTATGCGCATGCGAGTCGCGTGCTGCACTTAGAGACAAACCCCGGCAATGCACGTGCCCTAGTACAGATGCAGGGCGATCAAGAGGTGTGGCTCAATCCACCACCGATCCCGTTGACTACCGAAGAGATGGATTATGTCTTTGGGCTGGAGTACGCCCGTGTACCGCATCCAGCTTACGGCGATCAGGAGATTCCCGCCTACAAGATGATCCGTTTCTCGGTGAATATTATGCGCGGCTGCTTTGGCGGTTGTACCTTCTGTTCGATCACCGAACATGAGGGTAGGATTATTCAAAACCGCTCACAAGAGTCGATCATCAAGGAGATCGAAGAGATCCGTGACAAAGTTCCAGGCTTTACTGGCGTCATATCGGATCTGGGTGGTCCTACTGCCAATATGTATCGCATCGCCTGTAAGTCGCCAGAGATTGAGGCCTCGTGTCGCAAGCTTTCGTGTGTCTATCCGGGAATCTGCCCGAATCTTAATACCGACCACTCGGCGCTGACACAGCTGTATCGCGAAGCGCGGCAGTTAAAAGGGGTAAAGAAGGTGCTGATCGCCTCGGGTCTGCGCTACGACCTGGCCGTTGAGGATCCTGAGTATGTGCGTGAATTGGTGACGCATCATGTGGGCGGGTATCTGAAGATCGCGCCCGAGCACACTGAACGTGGGCCGCTCGATCATATGATGAAGCCTGGTATCGGCACCTATGATGAGTTTAAGAAGATGTTTGAGCGCTTCTCCAAAGAGGCGGGCAAAGATCAGTATTTGATTCCCTATTTCATAGCCGCGCACCCAGGCACGACTGACGAGGATATGATGAACCTCGCGCTCTGGCTCAAGCGCAATGACTTCAAAGCCGACCAGGTACAGGCGTTTTATCCCTCGCCTATGGCGACCGCTACCGCGATGTACCATACAGGCCGCAATCCGCTTAAGCGCCAGTCCTATAAGCGCAGTGCTGAGAAGGTAGAGTCGGTAAAAGGCGAGCGTCAGCGCCGCCTGCACAAAGCTTTCCTGCGTTGGCATGACCCCGATAACTGGCCCCTGTTGCGTGAGGCGCTGAAGCAGATGGGACGAGCCGACCTGATTGGCGACAAGCCTCATCAGCTGATTCCAGAGACTCAGCCAGATCAGCAGGAGTATCAAAGCCCAAGACGTAAAAACTCGGGTAAGGCCGTCAAAGCGCGTAAGGGTAGGGTGTTAACGCAGCATACGGGACTGCCGCCACGCTCGGGTAACGGCAGCAAAGCAAAACGCTCGCGCCCAAAAACTCGGCATCAGACAAATCTCTAATTTCTGAGCTAAATGCTTGTATTTAGGTTAGGTGTGTGTATAGTGCTGATCAACGATTAAACAACTCGTGCGTTTTAGACCGCACGGAGACACTGCTTGCAACACTCGATTCATTGCACTCAGCATAGTGCAGCACACCGTAAAACGCGACACTCTCGCGCCACCGTTTGCACTTCGATACGTGTTCCGAACTCTGATTCTCATGGCTCTTTGTTGGCTCCTTTGCGCCCGCTAAATTTCATTCATACGGATGAGATCTGATTGGGTTCCGGGCAGCGTACGAGAGACTAGTTAGTAAAATCGAAAAGTTTTCAACGTGTTGGTACGAAACCTGCATTGAGAAAAGTACCGCTCTAGCGGTTTCGCCCTTGGGCGGTATGGTAGATGCAGTTGCTGTATCTAATAACATCGGGTCAAAGACCCAAGAAAAATGGCCAATTTTTGGCTAGCAATAAGGAAAGAGGCAAATAATGTCACAGCTCGTAACTGGCACTGTTAAGTGGTTCAACGACGAAAAAGGTTTTGGTTTCATTCAGCAGGAAGGTGGTCCAGACGTATTCGTTCACTACCGTGCTATTAACGGCAACGGCCGTCGCACTCTGGCTGAAAACCAGACCGTTACTTTCGAAGTAACTCAGGGCCAGAAAGGTCCACAGGCTGACAACGTAACTGTTGTAGCTTAATCAGGGCTTGCCCCCGATAGGGTGGGAGCGCCGTAGCTTAAGCTAGACACTGCCATTCAAACTTATAGACCTCGCCTCGGCGGGGTTTATTATTTTATGCTTCACGTAAAGCGGTTCGTTAAACAGTAGGAGTATTAAACGTGGCGAAAGTCGTGATACTTGTAGGTACTATGTATGGCAACGCGATTGAGGCAGCCCGCGCCTGTAGCGCAGAGCTAGGTGAACGCGGTCATCAGGTGCGTATTGCAGACACACCCAGCTACGCCGACATCGCTGCTGACCCCGATGCAGTATTACTTATCTGTACCTCCTCTACCGGTATGGGCGATCTACCCGATTCGATCATGCCGCTCTACTGTCAGTTGCTGGATGACTCACCAGCGCTCTTTGGCCGCCAATATGGCCTGATTGGGCTAGGTGATTCGAGCTACGATAACTTTAACGGTGGCGCCAGAACCATTGATGCAGTATTCCAAGATTTAGGTGCAGAACGGCTAGGCGAACCGATCTTTATTGATGGTCGTATCGATTACGAGCCAGAAAAACCGGCGGCTGAATGGGTTAAAGGCTGGGCGAATTTTCTGAATTAGTCTCTGAATGAGCTGCTTAATTAGCTCTGAGTTGGCACTGAGTAGCCTGCTCAATCAGAGCTAAGTCAGATCAATTTCAGCTCGAGTTCTCAGTGTTTGGAACGCTCTTCGAGACCGCGTTTGATCTCCAGGTAGCGGGGCATATCGCCAATATCTTCATAGATCGGCTCATCATCCTCTACGCGAATCACTTTCGTACCCGGTTTATAGGGAATCCGCGCCTCGATCTGTTGGAGTATATCGCTCATCAGTAGGGCAGTTAGCTCCTCCATCGGGAGTTTATAGAGCTTACTGAGCGCCTGCAGGCGCAAAAGATCGTCTTCATCCACTGCGATGGTCAGTGGTGTGCGGGACGAGATCTCATCGCCGCGGTGCTTAAGTTTTACCAGAAGGGACTCAATAGATGAGTTGGGCATTTGGCTCTCCTCTGTACTGCTCATAGTTTAAGCATAGAACAGATCTGGGCGCTGTGGGGCTCAGCACTCGATAATCTGCCGAAAGGTGAGGTTGATGCGTCCATCCTGGCAACGAGCGCGTTTGGGAACAGAGTGCTGCCAGCGATTTTGTACCCCTGACCCCATCAAAAGCAGGGAGCCGTGCTGCAGTTCAATGCCCCAGCTATCGCCACCACCTTTGGGGCGGAACTTGAAGCTGCGTTCTGCACCGAGCGTCAGCGAGGCGATAATGGGGGCTGGCCCTAATTCGGCTTCATCGTCGCTGTGCCAACCCATAGTATCGCTGCCATCGCGGTAGAGGTTGGCGAGCACCGCATTAAAATGTACTCCGAGGCGCTGCCGTATCTCTGTTTGAATAGCGGCTAGAACTGCAGGGAACCCGACTCCCTCGAGGGTCAGGCCGGAGTAGGTGTATCGCAGTCCGGGCTCAGCGATGAATGCCTGCAGTCTAGGGATGCAGACAGAACGTCCGTAAATATGAATCTGATCCTGACGCCACTCGAGCTCCTCGCGCAGCCTAGCGTAGAGCTGCGTTGCTTCGACACAACTATAGAAGTGCGGGTCGTAGAGAATGTGTTGGTCTTGCTCTAGGGGCTGCATGCTCAGTGAGTGTTAGGTCTGTGGTTGTTGCAGACTCTCTACGAAGATCGGCAGAAGGTCGATCCTATTGCTGGGATGAGGAATCGAGTTGCAGGTTAACACTTCGCTCTTTTGCGCTAGTAACTCATAGGCATCACCGGCAAAGATACCGTGTACGCCTATAATCAGTGGGCGAGCTAAACCGGACGCCTCCAGGTGCTCTAAGGTGCGCAGCATGGTTCTACCACTCGAGATAATATCGTCGACGAGAACAGGACGATGATCAAGGTAAGGCTCTAGCTGAGGGCGCGAAACCTCCACCTGATAGTCGCCACTGCGGTGCTTGAGCAGAATCTGGAAAGGGAGGTTAGCAGCTCGTGCAATCGCGCCGACCCACTGCTCGCTCTCCTCATCAGGACCGATCAACAGCAACTTATCGTTCATCTGTTGCAGGTGTGAGGTAATCACTGACTGAGCCGTGAGCACTGTGCCCTCCAGTGAGTAGATCTCATCGAGGCTGCTGTAGCGGTGTAGATGAGGGTCCACAGTGATCAGCCTATCGAATGCCTGTGACAGGTGGCGGGCGAAATGACGAGAGGTGATCGATTCGCCCGGATTGAAACGCTTGTCTTGGCGCATATACGGCAGGTAAGCGCTGACTAGAGTCCGTTTTCGGGCACCGAGCTCCTCTAGGGTGTGGCCTAACGAGAGAAGTGTGAATAGTTGCATGTCCGGGTGGAATAGATCAGCGAATATAATGACCTCAGCACCCACCACCTCCGTCGTAATTCGCTGGTAGAGCTCTCCGTCGGGAAAGTGGCGGGAATCAATATCGCCTAGCTTAGCTCCCACAGCCGCTACTAGCCTCAGTCCAAGATCTGTGTGCTCGGCGAGGTTGAAGAGAATTCGATCCATCTTACTGAGCCTCCTTAATCTGGATAACGTTGGGATGTTCGAGTAGAAACTCGACTGCGTAGTTAAGCTCGCCGGCGTTTTCGGCATGTACTGTCAGCAGGGCTTGGTTATGTTGGATTTGCTCGTTGAGTTTGATATGTATCTCGAGCCCCGCGGCAGGGTCTGCGGGTGCTCCAGCGAGTTTAGCGACCTTTGCTAGCAGTCGGTTGTCGATACCGTTCACGGTACCCGATTGGTGTGCCAGAAACTCATAGCGATAGGGCGCTACTGGCGGCGTTTTTAACCCCCCTTGGGCGCGGGCGATCGCTTGAAATTTCTCCCAAGCCGCACCGGACTCAAGCAGCTTGAGCGCCTGCTGTTCACCCGAGCCCTCATCAGCGGCACCGGCTAGCTCAAGCATTGAGCCCGCCAACATGGCAGCTCGCGCTCTTAAGTCCTGGGGTGCTTGGGTTCGGTTTTGTAGCACCGCTAGAATGTCTTCAGCCTCCAGTGCAGGTCCAACACCTCGTCCAACGGGTTGGCGGCCGTCTGTCAGCACGATTTTTAGCTTCAGTCCCAGGTTGTTGGCAACAGCAGTAAAGCTTGTTGCAAGGCGCTCGGCGGCCGCCTGACTTCGAACTTTGGCAGTCGGCCCCACCGGGATATCGATCAGTACGTGGGTTGCCCCGGCTGCGGCCTTTTTCGACAGCACTGAGGCAATCAACTGTCCCTCGCTGTCGATATCGAGCGCACGCTCTACTTGGATTAACAGGTCATCAGCAGGCGAGAGGCGCACCGATCCACCCCAAGCAAGACAGCCGCCCTCTTGCTCAACCACTTTGCGCATCTCGTCGAGGGATAGGCTGACACAGGTCAGGGTCTCCATGGTGTCGGCCGTACCGGCCGGTGAAGTGATAGCGCGAGAGGAGGTCTTGGGAATTGTCAGGCCGGCTGCTGCCAGTATCGGCACGACAATTGGGGTAGTGCGGTTACCAGGTAGTCCGCCAACACAATGTTTATCGACAACTAGAGGGAGCTTCCAGTCGATTCGGCTGCCAGCATTAATCATGGCACGGGTGAGGTAGGTGATCTCCTCATCGTTTAGCTTGTCATCGCCACAGGCTGTTATAAAAGCAGCCAGATGCACCTCGGCATAGCGTCCCTCGACGATATCGTTAATGATCGCTGTCATCTGCGCTTGATCGAGGCGTTGGTTATAAACTTTTGCACGGATGTAAGAGAGCGACTGCACCGGTTTGGGGTGAGAGAGCCAGACTTGATCGTCGTAGCGCATATCCATCATCTCCCAGGCAGCCTCTGAGAAACCGATGTGGCCCTCGGGAACGATATCGGACGTGACCATGTTGAGTGTAGCGATGATCTGGTGGCGCTCAGTATTAACGCGAACGCGAGAGAGGGCTTCAAACCCCTCTGACTTACAGACGTGACTGTCGCTGCGCAGGTAGATGTTTGGCTCATGATGGGTATCAATGCCTAAACGACAGGCCTTAAGTGGCATCATCTTTTCCGGTATCATGCGCGACCTCTTAGGGCGATGGCTGTTTGCTCTACTTTAACGTGAAATATAGTCCAGTATCGATTTTTGCCTGTCGAGATTTTTACAGCCCTGTTAAACTATTTTGAAATTACCCCAATCCTCAGAAAGCGATCTATGTCGAAACAGCTACTGCAACTTGATCCTGAACTCGCCGCCAGACATGGCGTAGAGGCAGCGCTACTGCTCGGTTTTTTGCAGCAACAGGCGCAGCTTAGCGGTGGACGTTTACGTACTGATCTGTCGCGCCTGCACGGCTTTTTTGGCTTCTGGGATGAGGCGCGCCTGCTACAAAACCTTGAAAGTTTGCAGGCGCAGTTACAGTTGCGTTTTCGTCTCTTGAACCGTGAATTAGAGATCGAGCTGAGTGGCGGACAGGCCAGCACGCCGATAGCAGAGCCGCGACGCCCTGATGCTAGCCCGCGTCCATCTAATGCCGCGCAGCGAACTAGGCTATCGCCTAATCAAGCACAGCAGCCAAGATCAGAGCCCCCTGCAGTGCAGCAGTTGCCAGTCGTCGATAATCCGCAACAGATACCGGCTGCAACAGGTCCGGCTCCATCTTTTGGACGGCGCAGTGCTTGGCGTCAACCAAGCGAACTGGATGATATTTTTGAGGCAGCAGAGCAGCGCCGCAAGCAGCTACGTGAGATGGATCTCAACTGGCGCCCGTCACAGACCTTTTTTGAACTGCTCAGCCGCACCCGTATAGAGGCGAATTTTGCCGAGCAGTGTATTGATGAATTTATCGCTTATTATGTTGAGCGTGGCAAAGCAGAATCCAACTGGGATCAGCGTTTCCTTGCTTGGGTGAAGCGTGCCTGGCCATCGGAGGAGAGCAAGCGTTCCGGTGGTTTTGAGCAACAGACAGGAGCCAAGTATGAAACGAGCCGACAGGATACTCGCGCAGCACGAAAACGGGTTACCCAAGCAGTCATGGACGTCAAGAACACCGACTGGTGATCTAGTCGACAGTGCACCCGCTATAGAGGCCGAGCCGGCCGCTCGCGCCATCTCCAATGAGACCAAAACCCTCATAAACGCGCTATTTGCGCGCTTTATGAGTATTTACGGGCACAAGTTTAAGAGCGCCTTTGAAACTGAGGATGAGCTTAGAATCGCTAAGCGCGAGTGGGCCCTGAGTCTGAGCGGCTTCGGTGAGAAAGAGCTGGTTCAGGCGGTTAATCACTGCAAAGAGAATCTCAGTTGGATGCCTAGCATTGCGGACTTTCTCAAGATTCTGCGTGAGTACACCACAGACCTGGGTATCCCTGACCTTCGTTCGGCCTATCAGGAGGCGTGTCGCCATGCACATCATCCACTAGAGCATCCATGGAGCCATCCAGTGGTTTATTGGGCAGGACGCCGTGTCGGTTGGTTTGAGCTGCGCAATCTTACAGAGAACGAGACCTTCGGCCCCTTTGAGTATCAGTATCAACTCAATATTCGCAAGTTGCGCGAGGGTGAGTCGCTGGAGGTGCCAAATCCGATCGCAATTGAGCAGAAGTCAGAGCTGACTCAGGCAACCCTGATGCTGAACTTTGCCAAAGAGCATAAACTAGATGAATCGGTTGCCTGCCAGATGCTCTACTACCTTACACTGCCTGCTGGTAGTCGCTCTCGGTCTCGGCAGTACGCTCAAGCCCAGCAGCAGGCTGCCGAGCTCGGTCTCTCTCTGCCTACGCCGAACTAATCCGCGTTAAAAGCTCCGCCAAACATCGCGGCGGTTGCCGCTCTAAGTTGCTTGGAGTTGCTCTCATGGCGCAGCGCTTGGAGGATCAGTATTCGGTGGACCGGCAGGAACATTAGGTCTACCAAGATACGACTGAACCCTAATTGTCCGGCCTCTCCGCGTGCAAGCGCCTCCAGAAAGTGCTGCAAGAGTTGTGCATCCATAAGCCAGTTTTCGCAGCGCGTAGCCAGAGCTGATAGCACTTCAGGATGCTCCCCGATTTCTGTCTGCAACATATGAATTAGCTGGGCTTTGAGCTCGGGCGTAAGTTCTGAAGGGGAGAGCGCACGCAGGCAGAGTGCGACGCGAATTGCGTTGCAATTTGCATCACCTAGAGAGTTATTGAGCTGCTGTTGCAGCGCTTGAGCCAACACCTCTGAGTATTTGCTGTGCTCAAGTAATCCAAGCAGTAGGGCTGCCATCCCTTGCGGAAGTTCATCCAAACGCTGAGCTAATTGCTCTTCGTTGTCAGCTTGATCGATACGTACAATTAGATCTGCTAATCCTTGAAGCGCAAGGTTCTGCCACAGCTCTGTTAATTCATCGGCTTGAAGATAAGCCTGAACAGCCTCGTAATATTCCGAAGCACTCTGCTGGCTCTCGCGCGCAGCAAGCGCATGGAATACCGCCATCTTCTCATCCGAGGGTTTGAACGCATAGGGGTTCTCTTTGAGTGCATCCTCTTGTGGAACGCCAGCGACGCTCGCCTCGACGTTTTGAAGTAGTCGCCCAAGAATGTCGTCACGCACAGCACCGATTAGATAACCCTGCTCATCGAGCGGTAGCTTCAAAAACCATACCGCATTCTGGGCCCGGTTATCCGGGTTGAGTAGCAGTAGCGCTAACCATGCATGTTGCTGATAGGGTGTGGGGTAGGGGGTCTGCATCTGCTCGATCCGCAGAAACTCATCAGCGGATAGCGCACGAATTCGTCGTCCCAGGTCGTAGATTTTTAGTTCGGTACCCGCCTGCTCAAACAGGCCTGTTAGCGTAAGGTTTGCGTCGCTCATAACTACTCATTAAAAGGCGTGGAAGGGAGCATCAGTGTGGCGGCGCAGTTTAACACGAATTGCTAGCCGATCAGCAGTGACTCCTCGGCGGCCTCTATTGCCGGAGGGGAGCCACTGACAATGAGTGTGTCGCCTTGCTGGAGTTCCAGCTCGGTATCTGGCAGCTCTATCTCCTCACCATCGCGGCGCAACACACAGACCTCAACACCCAAGTCGATCTCGTCCAGACGACGATTACAGGCAAAGGCGTTCTCGGATAGAGTGATCGCGGCGCGTTGCACCACAGCCTCTCCACTGTCAGAGAACTTAGTTGAGTTCTGCCCATGGAGGAAACCGTGGAGTAGCTGGTAACCGCCCTCGCGGGCCTGGTTAATGCTACTTTTGATCTGACTGGATTCGACACCAAGTTGGGCCAGTACATGCGAAACCAGCATCAGGCTCCCCTCAAGGGCCTCAGGGACGACTTCGGTAGCGCCGGCCTCCTGGAAACTGTGTAATTGGTTATCATCTTGAGTTCGCACCAGTACCGGCAAACTCGGATGTTCTCGTTTGATGTTTCGCAGCGCTCTTAATGCCTCTTTCTCATTCGGTAGCGTCAATATCAGCAGTCGCGCTCGGTCAGCTCCCAGTGCACGCAGCAGATCGGAGCGGTTAGCGTCGCCATAGTAGGCGGGCTCGCCGGCCTGTGCCGCCTCTCGTATACGCACCGGATCTTGATCGAGCGCGACATAACGAATTCCGTTACGACTCAGGAAACGGCAGACAATCTGGCCAACGCGACCAAAGCCACAGACGATAACGTGACCCTTCAACTCCTCAAGCTGCGCTTCGGCTGAGACTGCATCTGGTAAATCGTCTGTCTCCTCTGGCTGCTGCTTGCTGCCGAGAAGCCTGTTACTAATCGCACCGTTAAAGTTAATTAGTGCTGGGGTTAAGATCATGCTGAAGATGATTGTCGAGATAATCAGTGCGTTTAAACTGCTGTCAATCAGGTTGTAGCTAAAGGCCAGTGCCAGTAGCGCAAAACCAAATTCGCCCCCTTGGGCCAAACTGAGTCCTGCTCGAAGCGCGCTAGGATAGTCGCGCCGCATACGTCCAGCGATGACTAAAATCAGTGCTGTTTTCGCTGCCATCAGCGCTGCTGTCATCAGCAGCACCCAGTACCAGTTCTCGAGCACTGCCCAGACATTAAGTTGCATGCCTACCGTGACGAAGAAGAGCCCCAGTAGTACATCTCTGAAGGGTCGTATGTCGCTCTCTAATTGATGTTTAAAGTGGCTCTCACCCAACATCATGCCTGCCAGGAAGCCCCCCAGAGCCATCGATAGACCGGCTGCGTGGGTTAGCCAAGCGGCTGCGAGTGCAGTGACTAGCGCAACTAAGACAAAGAGCTCCTCGGAGCGCGAATGACCGATCTCGTGAAACAGCGCTGGAAGTAGTGTGCGTCCCAGCAGCATTAACAGCAGAAGCAGGCCAGCACCTTGCAGCAGTGCTAGCCAGAGCGGCAACGATGCTTCACTGCTGGTTTGAGCTAGGCTGGGTACCAAAATTAGAAAGGCAACCGCGGCGATATCCTGGAACAGCAAGATACCAAAAGCGAGCTGACCATGTTTTTCGCTAAGCTGACCCAGGCGCATCAGCTCGCGCGTGACGATGGCTGTGGAGGAGAGGGCAAGTGCGCCCGCAATCACAATCGAGGTGCTGAGCGTCAAACCAAAAGCCAGACAAACAGCTATCAGTAGTGCAGTAGTTAGCAACACCTGCATGGAACCCACGCCCAAGACGGTATGGCGCATGGCGATCATCTTCGGTAGAGAGAACTCAAGACCCAGCATAAAGAGCAGAAAGACAACGCCAAGCTCCGACATCAGGTGCATCTCGTGCGGGTCGGCGTAGCCAAGTGCAAAGGGACCGATCAGCGCGCCAATACTCAAATAAGCGAGGATCGGCGGGAGGTTGATGCGTCTGAACAGGGTGGTCGCGACAACCGCAGCAACCAATATGAGCAAAAGCTGTTCAAACAGAGAGTGTTCCATCTATATCCGTATCGAAGCGGTTAGTCGCGAAGTTAACCCTGGGGCTCTTCTCGTTGAGCGAAGCGTATACCTTTGAGGGTCTTAAAGCTGACGTCGCGTGCAGTGTTTAGGAAGTCTTGCATAAATTCGCTGCCAATTTGATCTTCGCGAATCGCTGCATAGAGCGTACACCAGAGACCTTTCTCACCCAGCGGGCGCGACTGTATAAAGTCACGCTCGAGATATTCATGCATAGCCCAGTTAGGCAGAGCGGCGACACCGCGCCCGCTCGCAACCAGCTGTACCATCATCACTGTCAGCTCAGCGGTGCGAATCTCGCTTGGCTCCACGTTTGCCGGATCAAGGAAACGGCTGAATAGATCTAAGCGGCCGGTATCGACCGGGTAGGTGATCAGTGTCTCTTGAGCGAGGTCCTGAGCTTCGATGTGTTTGCGGGCCACCAAGCGGTGCTGACGGCTGATCGCCAACAGAGACTCGTAACTGAAGAGCGGCTCATAGTGAATGCCGGTGCGTGGTTCAGGGTCTGATGTAATAACCAAGTCTAGATCGCCACGCGCCAGTGCCGGTAGCGGCTGGAAGCTAAAACCTGTCGACAGGTCCATCTCTACCTCGGGCCAGTTTTGGCGGAAGTGATCGATGGTTGGCATTAGCCAGTCGAAACAGCTATGACACTCAATGCAGATATTGAGGCGGCCAGTTTCACCGCCGGCGAGACGCGCGATGTCACGTTCGGCGTTGCGGATCATGGGCAAAATATCGTCCGCTAGAGTCAGTAGGCGCTGGCCGGCGCTGGTAAAGCAGATCGGTTTTGTCTTGCGGATAAACAGCGAGCAGTCGAGGCGCTCTTCGAGGTCCTTGATCTGGTGCGACAACGCTGATTGGGTCAGGTGAACTCGATCAGCAGCATCGACCAAGCTTCCAGCATCACGAAGGGCAGCGAGCGTTTTCAGGTGGCGAAGTTCAATCATTACCGGCGTTCCGAGTTAATTCTTGGAAGCCAGTATAGTACAGAGCGGCACTTTGAACATCTCTATATTAGTTTCATTCAAGTGCCGCACCTGTGCGGTAAGTTTGAGTTAGATCAGTGCGTTAGCAGGAACTCAAGCAGCGCTTTCTGCGCGTGTAGACGGTTTTCAGCTTCAGGGAAGGCAACGCAGCGAGGATCTTCCATCATCTCATCCGTCACCTCTTCACCGCGGTGCGCGGGCAGACAATGCATGAAGAGCGCATCGGGGTGAGCCAGGTCCATCAGTTCTGGTGATACCTGGTAACCGCGGAACTCGCGGAGGCGTTCGCGGGTCTCATCTTCCTGACCCATCGAAGCCCAGACGTCGGTCACAACCAGATCAGAGCCTTTAACGGCGTCCTCAGGATTTTCGAAGATGGTTACACGATCAGCGTTTGCATCAACCAGCGCCTGATCGGGTGCAAAGTCGGCAGGGCAGGCAACATTGAGTTTGAAGTCCCACTGGCGCGCAGCATTGATGTAGGAGTGGCACATATTGTTGCCATCACCGACCCAAGTGACTGTTTTGCCTTTAATGGAACCACGAAACTCAAAGTAGGTCTGCATGTCGGCGAGAAGCTGACAGGGGTGGTACTCATCGGTCAGTGCATTGATGACAGGTACGCGTGAGTGCTTAGCAAAGGTTTCGACAGTTTCATGGCTAAAGGTTCGGATCATCACCACATCAACCATGCTAGAGATAACCCGAGCACTATCTTCAATCGGCTCGCCGCGGCCCAGTTGGGTATCGCGGGGTGATAGGAACATGGCGTGGCCGCCAAACTGGGCCATGCCCGCCTCGAATGAGACGCGAGTGCGGGTAGAGGCTTTCTCGAAGATCATCGCCATTACGCGATTCTTTAATGGCTCGTAAACTTCGCCAGCGTTGCGCATGCGCTTAAGTTCAACTGCGCGCTCGATAAGGCCCTGGAGCTCTTCAGGTGTAAGGTCTAGCAGCGTCAGAAAGTGTCTGGTGCTCATAAAATAATTTACCCGCCAGTCCCTTATGGCTGGCGGTTCCCAAGGTTGTTAGTGTTTAGTTCTGTTTTGAAGCAAACAGCTGCTTAACCAGATCGCTGAGGCGATCGACTAGCTCCTGTGCTTCTTCTGCAGAGATGATGAGTGGAGGCAACAGACGAATAACCTTGCCTCCACCATTAATGTTGATCAATAGCTGGTTATCTAGTGCAATCTTGCCGAGCTCAGTAATCGTCTCATTAAAGACAATACCAATCATCAATCCTTTACCGCGCACCTCAACCAGTTGCGGTATATCTGCCAGCTTTTCGCGCATGGCGTTGCGGATGAACTCACCCTGAACTGCGGCGTTCTCAGCCAGTTTGTCCGCTTTGATTGTATCGAAAACAGCCAGGGCTGCTGCCGATGCAAGGGGGTTGCCGCCGTAGGTAGAGCCGTGCGTGCCGGGACCGAGGACCTTAGCTGCTTCACCGCGAGCGAGGCAAGCACCAATCGGCATGCCGTTTCCGAGACCTTTAGCGGTGCTCAGCACGTCCGGCACTATACCCTCTTGCTGGAAGGCAAAGTAACTACCGGTGCGACCGTTGCCGGTCTGCACTTCGTCGAGCATTAGTAGCCAGCCGTTAGCATCACAGATTTCGCGCAGTCCTTTTAGGTAGCCGTCGTGCGGGACGTGTACGCCGCCTTCGCCCTGTACTGGCTCAACCATCACAGCGACAACGCTGGAGTTGTTCTCGGCAACTTTGCGCACCGCTTCTAGATCGTCGAAGGGTACACGCACGAATCCACTTACCAGTGGCTCGAAGCCAGCCTGAATTGCACGGTTACCGGTGGCGCTTAGCGTCGCTAAGGTGCGTCCGTGGAACGACTGCTCCATCACAATGATGCTCGGATTAGTGATACCGCGATCATTACCCCATTTGCGCGCCAGTTTGATCTGCGCTTCGTTAGATTCTGCGCCTGAGTTGCAGAAGTAGATCGCATCCATACCCGCTTCACTGCAGAGCTTGTGTCCGAGCTCTTGCTGATGCGGAATCTCATAGAGGTTGGATGTGTGGATCAGCGTACCCGCCTGATCGCAGATCGCTTTGGTGACCGCAGGGTGTGAGTGGCCAAGGCCTGTCACCGCAATGCCGGTCAGTGCGTCCAAGTAGCGTCGGCCGTCGGTATCGTAGATCCAGATACCTTCACCGCGCTCAAACGCGACAGGAAAACGTGCGTAAGTTGGCATTACCGGGGTCATAGTCATTGCGGTTTCTTTTCTCCTAAACAACGCAAAAAGGCAGCTCCGTAAGCTGCCGCAAAGAGTGGATTGTAGGGGCAGATTCAGGGTTTGGCAATTTCTTCTCAACCTACAGAATCTGAATGGGTTCGGGCCGGCGGCGATCGGTGCTCTAAATCGTCTCAGGCAGGCGTAAATAGAGCATCTCTTTTTCCGAGTTTTTTAGTCAGAATTAGGTTAAAATACGCGGCAAGTTTTAGTAATACCGAATTGAGGACAGGCTGTAATGAGCACTATCGATACCATTAAAGAGCAGATCGAAAGCAACACTATTCTTCTCTACATGAAAGGCACCCCACGTTTTCCTCAGTGTGGTTTCTCATCTCGCGCATCTGAAGCGTTGATCAACTGCGGTGAGCGCTTCGCGTTTGTGAACATTCTGGAGAACCCTGATATTCGCGCTGAGCTACCTAAGTACGCTAACTGGCCGACCTTCCCGCAGCTGTGGGTGAACGGTGAACTCGTGGGTGGTTGTGACATTATTTGTGAAATGTCGGAAAACGGCGAGTTGAAAACGCTGGTTGCTGAAGCAGCTGCAGCTGCCGGCGATGCTGCTGAGTAACAGTCAAGGCTGGTAAAAAGCCAGCTAAAAAAGCCCTGACCGGTTGCTCTTAACTCAAAAGCCGCTCAGGGCTTTTTTACGTCTGTTTTTGTATTCGCTTTTACGGCTAGTGCCTTACGACTCTTCCCGGGTCGCTAGCACCAAGTCCCAGCCGCCCAGCTCTTTCCACTGATTGACGATCTGGCAGAAAAGTTCAGCCGTTTTGGTGGTGTCATAGAGCGCTGAGTGTGCCTGCTTGTTGTCGAAAGGGATCCCGGCAATTTCACAGGCCTTGGCCAACACAGTATGGCCATACGCCAAGCCTGCTAGTGTCGCAGTGTCAAAGGTCGAGAAGGGGTGAAACGGGTTGCGTTTTATGTCGGCTCGATCGGTGGCCCGACACAGGAATGAGTGGTCAAAGTTGGCGTTATGTCCCACGAGAATGGCGCGTTTACAGTCGTGCGCCTTGATCGCCTTGCGGATCGGCTTGAAGATGCGTTCAAGCGCCATTACCTCGGGCTCAGCCTCTCGGTCAGGGCTCCAAGGGTCGATTCCAGTGAACTCCAGCGCCGACGCTTCGAGGTTTGCACCTTCAAAGGGTTCGATCTGCGCCTCGAACGACTGGTCAATCACCAGATATCCCTCCTCATCCATCGTCAAGGTGACAGCCGCCAGCTCGAGCAGTGCATCGGTGTTGGCATTAAAACCTGCCGTCTCAACATCTACGACGACAGGGAGGTAACCACGGAAACGATCCGCCATTGGGTGGCGGGCGGAGTTTGAGGACAAGACTTTTCCTTAATTCATCTCGAATATGCTGGGCGCAGTGTATCAAATCAACCTCGCTGAGACACCCGTTCAGCACGTTTTACTGCTTGGTCTATAGTGTGGATATTCATGCCGCTAATCGGTGGCAAGAAGCGGTGCTAAAGAAATTCAGGTCGTCGCCGTTATACAGGGAATACATCGGCATAGATACGCTCGTTGACCTTATGAAATTACCACTGAAGATCGCACTTCTTGCCAGTTTCACCGGCCTTAGCTCGTTAGCACCGGGGGCTCTCTATCAGGTTCAGATCGATCAATCGACTTGGCAGCTTGAAGCGTCTCCATTTGCCTGTCGTCTGACGCATCAGGTACCGCAATTTGGCACCGCAGTGCTCGAGCGAGGTGCTGGAGAGGCTCTCAGTTTCTGGCTCGAGCCGTATCAGCCGGGTCTAGTGACAGGCACGGCCGCAGTCTATGCTGCAGCTCCAGCCTGGCGTGCAACTCAAGCCTCGCAGCAGGTGGAGTCTCTGGATATCCGTTCGACATCAAGTAAGCTTGAGCTCTCTGAGACCGGATCTGCAAAAGTGCTGGCGGCGCTGCGCGCTGGTATGCAGCCTACGTTAAAAGCGACAGACCCTGGCGGACAGCAGGCTCAGGTAGCAGTCTCTGCAGCCAATTTTACGCCCGCCTATGCGCAGTACACCGAGTGCCTAGCGCAGCTGTTACCGGTCAACTTCAATCAGATCGCCCGTACCGCGATTCTCTATCCACCGGCTCAATGGGAGCTATCTCAAGCCTCGCGCGAGCGTTTGGAACTGGTCAAAACCTATGTTGAAACCGACAGGCAAGTGGGAAAGATCTATGTTGATGGTCACTCAGACAATCAGGGTCGTCGACTACTGAATCGCGACCTATCTAAGCGCCGCGCCGAAGAGGTGAGTCGTTATCTGATGCAGCTAGGCATCAGCGAGGATATGTTGGTGACCCGCTATCACGGTGAACGCTACCCTGTGGTGGAGAACAATTCACCGGAAAACCGCACGCGTAACCGTCGCGTCACGGTGCGTTTAGAACGTATCGAATAGTTATCAGTCTGCGCCTCGCTGTACTCCCTTTAAAGCGTGGATTCTGCTATACTGCGCCGCCATAAATTTCTACCCACTCACATCTAGGTGTTGGAGTCTCTAAATGTCCGATATTAAAAAGGTTGTACTGGCGTACTCAGGTGGTCTTGATACCTCTGTAATCGTGCGTTGGTTGCAGGATGAATATAACGCTGAGGTTGTCACCTTCACCGCTGACATTGGCCAGGGTGAAGAGGTTGAGCCAGCGCGCGCTAAGGCCGAAGCGCTGGGCGTTAAAGAGATCTACATCGAAGACCTGCGCGAAGAGTTTGTGCGCGACTACGTCTTCCCGATGTTCCGCGCTAACACCATTTACGAAGGTGAATACCTGCTCGGTACCTCAATCGCACGCCCGCTGATCGCGAAGCGTCTGGTTGAGATCGCTAATGAGACTGGTGCTGATGCGATTTCTCACGGTGCTACAGGTAAAGGTAACGATCAGGTTCGTTTTGAACTTGGTGCCTACGCCCTCAAACCGGGTGTGCATGTTATCGCGCCATGGCGTGAATGGGATCTTAACTCACGTGAGAAGCTGATGGCGTACTGTGAAGAGCGCAATATCCCCGTCGACTTCTCTAACAAGAAGAAAAAGTCTCCGTACTCAATGGACGCTAACCTGCTACACATCTCTTACGAAGGTGGCATTTTGGAAGATCCTTGGGCTGAGGCTGAAGCGGATATGTGGCGTTGGTCTGTTGCTCCTGAGGATGCACCGGATCAGCCAACCTATCTCGAACTGACTTACCGTCAGGGCGATATCGTCGCAATCAACGGCGAAGAGATGTCTCCCGCAACCGTTCTGGCGTATCTGAACAAGGTCGGTGGCGAGAATGGTATCGGCCGTCTAGATATCGTAGAGAACCGTTTCGTGGGTATGAAGTCACGTGGTTGTTACGAAACACCAGGGGGCACCATCATGCTGCCGGCGCACCGTGCAATTGAGTCCATCACTTTGGATCGTGAAACAGCTCACCTCAAAGATGAGCTCATGCCGCGTTATGCGAAAACCATCTACAACGGTTTCTGGTGGTCTGAAGAGCGTAAGATGCTGCAGACCATGATTGATGAGAGCCAGAAGTACGTTAACGGTGAAGTGCGTGTGAAACTCTATAAAGGCAACGTGACTGTTGTAGGCCGCCGTTCGGACGATTCACTGTTTGATGAAAGCATCGCGACCTTCGAAGATGATGCAGGTTCGTATGATCAGAAAGATGCTGCTGGCTTTATCAAACTGAACGCTCTGCGTATGCGCATTGCTGCGAGCAAAGGTCGCAAGTTTGACTAAGTTTTGACCGTCTAAAAAGAACCCGCACTTTTGCGGGTTTTTTATTGCCTCAGTTTTGCTGATTAGCGGCCGCTAAACTAGATTTAGATGTAAGTATGGAACGTCTAAATGTCTGAAACTGCCGAGCCTCGCTCAGTTCTTATTGTCGACCACATGTTGGAGGACCTTCAGTCCTTGCGCAGCATCATTTCTGTGTTGGGCTACAAACAGGTGCAGGTCGCATCCAGCGTGAATATGGCGCTGAGCCTATTTCGCGAGCTCAAATTCGACCTCTGCTTTGTCTGCTACGATCTTGGCCAAGATGAGAAAAATGGCCTGCAGCTACTGCAAGAGCTTCAATTTGAGGGGCTACGGAAGTATCAGCAGTGTTTTGTTCTGATTGTCGATCAGGATAAGTCTGAGCTGCTGTTTGGTTCACCTGAAAACGCCCCCGACACCTATATCTCCAAACCCTTTGACCCCCATCACATCCGTCAGCGTGTCGACAAGGTGATGCGCGTGAAGGCCAGCATTAAGCCGCTCGAGGTGTTACTCGACAAGGGCGAGTGGGATGAAGCCCTGCAAGTGAGCGTTAAACTCGCGCAACTCTACCCTGGTTTGAAAATATTTCTCGAGCGTTTGCGCGGCTTAATGCTGTTGCAGCTCAAGCGTTACGAAAAAGCCTTTGAGCTCTTCAGCGCGCTGCTAAAAGTGAAGGATGAGAGCTGGGTTAGGGTGGCGGTCGCCGTGGCCGCCTATGGCTGCGGGAAGTTCAAAGAGGCGCAGACTCAACTAGATCATGTGCTTAATCGCCAGCAGGTCTGTCTGGAGGCCTTTATTTGGCGCTCTCGGTTGCACCGTCTGGAAGGCGAGTGGAATCAGGCGCTGTCGCTGATGCGCCGCGCTGTCATGTTGCAGCCCACCGTATCGATTCTGCAGTCAGATTTGGGTGATCTGGCAAGCTACAACGAAGATTGGACGCTGGCGGCTGAAGCGTTCAAGGCGTCGGTTAAGTATGCGCGCTACTCCGCGTTCCAGAATCCCGATGCCTATTTTGCACTGGTCTATTCTCTCTTGCGCCAAGTCAGTTCGGATGTTGGGCTTTCGCAGGAAGCACAGGGTGAGGCTGTCAGAATTATGGAGCAAGCCCAGCGCGACTTTATGGATGAACCTGTTATTCAGTTCAAAAGCCGGTTGCTGAGCGCTGAAATCTATCGGTTGGCTGGGGACGCAGAACGCTCCAGTTCAATGGCAAATCTGGCCCTCGGTGCATTTAAGGGTTTGCCAGTTGATGATCAGGCGATGTGGATCGATCTACTGACAGATTCACTAGAATCAACCCCGTTGGAGGAACAAGCGGGAGGCTACAAACAAGAGCTGACGCGGCAAATGGCTAATCTGACCTGGGGACGCCACAACCTCAAAGGGATGATGGATTTTCGCAAAGGGGATCTCAAAGGTGCTCGTACGCAGTTCCGTACTGCACTCAAAGAGCGCCCCGATAACCCAAGCATTGCGCTGAACCTCGTGCAGGTTGCACTGGAACTCTGTCGCAGAGTAACGGGTGACTCGGTTCACAAGCTATTGCACGAGAGCGACCAGACCCTCTACGAACTACAGTTCGCAGCGTTGACTGAGCGTCAGCAGAAACGCTTCAAGAGTCTATCTACCCGGATGACGGACCAAGTCAACAAGCAAGCCTAGGACCGGTTGCAGGGGTCTTGTGTTGAGGTAGATTGCGGTTTCATTGATCAGAGACTGCTCACTTCGCGTAAACTCTGGCAAACCATAAAAGGTCTCTCTACTTGAAACAGATACGCGCGCTCGTCTTCGATCTAGACGGCACTCTTGTGACATCTACTTTGGACTTTGCTCTTATTCGTGAAGAGTTGGGCTGCGCCGACGAAGTTGATGTTTTGGCCTATGTTGATAGCCTCTCAGACGTAGAGCGGGCAGAGGCGGAAGCGATTATTCATCGACATGAAGTTGAGGATGCAGAACAGTCCGAGTGGTTGCCCGGTGCGCAGGAGTTTGTTCAGCGATGCCGAGAACAGCAGATTCCATTAGCAATATTGACGCGCAACTCGGATTTTTCGTCTCGCATCAAAATCGCGCGCAATGAGATCCCGATCCCCTATTTGATTACGCGAGAAAACTCCAAGCCGAAGCCCGACCCCAGTGCATTAAACGAGATCGCCAACCAGTTTTCGTTGCGAAGCGAAGACGTGTTGATGGTTGGGGATTATAAATATGATCTACAAGCAGGGCGTAATGCCCGTATGCCGACCTGTCTGCTGCACTATGAAGGCGAACCAGACTATCTGCATCTAGCGGACTACAAGTTCCATAACTTTGTTGAATTTCATCAAGCGTTTTTCGAACAGCGTTGATGCAATCCTCATAGCCGCCGTCGCTGCTTGCGTTGCCACTCTATGTGTTTCTGCAGCTGTTCGGATGCGAGCAGCGCCTCCAGCGAACTAAACTCTTTAGCGAGCGTCAGCTCATCATAAAATCGGTGGACGGTTCTGTGGCAGTCGCGACAGATCCAGATACCGCGGTTGAGCTCTTCGCGTGTGTAGGCTTTCTTGAATCTTGGCCGCGAGTGAACTTTGCGCGGTATTAGGTGGTGGAAAGTAAGACCGATTTTTCGCTGGCAGAGTTGGCACTCGGTCGGCTTGTTGCGTGAGAGGGGCACTAGAAGATCTTATCATCCGATAGGATAAATTCGTCCTCTGGCTCAGGCAGCCCCTTCTCTTTACGAACCATTTTGCGGAGCATCTTACGCTCGAGTAGACGCTGTTGAGCGGCCTCAGGCAGGTCAGTAAAGATGAGTGTTCCACGATCCACCAGTACATCAATCAAATCCTCGAGGATACGGATGCTGGCGCCGTCCAACGCCTCTAATTGGCTACTAGCGCTGAGGCTAGGGTCAGCCAGTTCAAGGAAAGCGCGTAGCGAAGGATCTTGAGGGTCAGCGGGCTCGGCTCCGACGGTTTTGGTCAGGGAGAGGCCGGTGATCTTTCCGCTCTCATCTTTAATGACATACATCTTTGTTAATCCTGATTGGCACTTTTATTGCTAACTTGCTGAGTGTAGTTGGGCAAATAGTGAAATGTGTGACTATAGTTAATTTTAGTAATAACACAGACTGTGAGAAATTCAATTAATGGCACTCAAGGATGATCCGCTGCTTGGCTGTTTGGTGTCCCTGACACACCATTACCACAAGCCCTACAGCGCGGAGGTTCTGGTAGATGGACTACCGCTGGCCCACAATCGGTTAACCCCCGACCTGTTTATACGTGCTGCTGAACGAGCATCGCTCGCAGCCCGTGTTTCTGAGCGAAAACTAAACGACATCTCACCCCTGCTGTTTCCCGCAGTGTTGCTGCTCACTGACTACAAAGCCGCTATCCTGCGCGAGCGTAACGGTGACGAGTTTGTTATAGAACAGCCTGAGAGTGGTGGCGTTATCACCCTCGATATCACAGAGCTGCGAAAGATCTACACAGGCTATGCAATCTTTGTGCGCCCAGAGTACCAGATCGGTGATAAGAGCTCGCGCGAACTTGATGGCCGCAAAGGCCACTGGTTTTGGAGCACGCTCTGGCGCTCACGCTCCATCTATCGAGATGTGCTGGTCGCTAGTTTCTTGATAAACCTTTTTGTCTTGGCGAATCCGCTGTTCGTTATGAACGTCTATGACCGGGTTGTGCCCAATGCCGCGGTGGATACGCTTTGGGTGCTGGCTGCAGGTGTCGGTATCGTTTATCTGTTCGATTTCGGACTGAAAATGTTGCGCAGCTACTTTCTGGAGGTTGCCGGTAAAAAATCCGATGTGCTGATCTCGTCAATGTTATTCCGTAAAGTGGTGGGCTTGCGTTTTGACGCTATGCCGAGCTCGGTAGGGGCTTTCTCCAGCAATTTGCGTGAATTTGACTCCATTAGAAATTTCTTCAGCGCTGGTACCCTAGCGTTGTTGATCGATATTCCATTTATGGTGCTATTTATCTTCGTGATTAGCATCATTGGCGGGCCGCTTGTCATTGTACCTGCGGTAGCCGTTCCACTGATTTTCCTCTATTCGCTGATCGTTCGTCCCTCCCTACGCGGTGCTGTTGAGAAGACCTTTGCCTCGACCGCACAGAAGAACGGTGCGCTGGTTGAAACGCTCACGGCGATGGAGACCGTAAAGACTCAACGCGCGGCGACACCACTATTAACCAAGTGGGAAGAGTCGGTTGGTTTTATTGCGCGTTGGAGCCTAAAAGCCCGCATGCTGTCGACATCAGTAGCAACCTTTTCTGCATCAGTGCAGCAACTTTCGTCGGTCGCGCTGATTATTTTGGGCGTCTACATGATCATGGATCAGCAACTCACAATGGGTGCGCTGATTGCCTGTAATATTCTGGTCGGTCGAGCAATTGCGCCGATGGCGCAGGTCGCCAGCTTGGTAATTCAGTACGAACAGTCTGCCAAAGCGCTGCGGACACTTGATGAGATTATGAATCTGCCCGAGGAGCGTGAACCGGGCAAACACTATGTGCACCGTGACCGTCTTGATGGCGCCATCGAATTTAAAGATATCAATTTTGCCTACCCGGGCACCGAGCATAATGCGCTGAAGAGTGTCAGCTTCAAGATGAAGGCGGGCGAGCGCGTGGCGCTGATCGGCCGTATCGGTTCGGGTAAATCGACGGTCGAGAAGTTGCTGGCGGGTCTATATAAGCCGCAGCAGGGGGCGATCACGATTGATGGGATCGACCTCAATCAGATCGACCCCGTCGATCTGCGTCGCAATCTCGGTTATGTGCCTCAGGATGTACTGCTGTTTGCCGGTACCTTGCGCGAAAACATCCTAGTCGGTATGCCGTTTGCGTCAGATGAGCAACTGCTTCGCGCAGCGAAACTCGCCGGTGTGGATCAGTTCGCCAGTACCCACCCAATGGGCTTTGATATGCCTGTGGGTGAGCGCGGTGCGGCGCTCTCGGGTGGCCAGCGTCAGGCGGTGTCTCTGGCCCGCGCGCTGTTACACAATCCCAATTTACTTGTGCTCGATGAGCCGAGCAACTCCATGGATAACGCCAGCGAGGAGCAACTCAAAGCCCAGCTAGAAGCCTACGTTAAGGGCAAGTCTCTGGTGTTGATTACGCATAAGGTTGCACTTTTGAGCCTAGTTGATCGCATCATTGTTATCGATCAGGGGCAGGTTGTGGCTGATGGTCCGAAGGATACGGTGCTCGATGCACTGCGCCAGGGCCGCTTGCAGGTGAGGAGATAAGCTGATGTCGGATATGTATTCGAAGATCAAGCCTGAGGACCTCGCCTACATTAACAGTGTGAACGAGGCGGTGCTCGAAAAGACGCCGCGCGGAGCTAGCTTACTGCTCTGGTTAATGGCGCTGTTTATTGCAGCAGCAATCGCCTGGGCTTACTGGGCAGAACTGGATGAGCTAGTGCGCGGCGATGGCGAAATTATCCCCTCCAGCCAGCTGCAGGTGGTACAGAACCTAGAGGGCGGTATCGTCTCGGAGATACTCGTGCGCGAAGGTGATCTTGTGGAGGCGGGGCAGGTACTGCTGCGTATAGAGGACAAGCGCTTCACCAGCTCTGTTAAAGAGAACGAGGTGCGCGCTTACGAGCTGCAAGCAAAGCTTGCTCGCCTGCGTGCAGAGTCTGATGGCGCGGCCTTTGTTGAGCCTGAGGGTTTTCCTGATCAGTACAAAGACTTCATTGCGCAAGAGATGAATCTCTTTATGTCGCGCCAGGATGAGTTAGATGCCAACCAAGCTGTGTTGTCAGAGCAGCTTGCCCAGCGTCAACAGGAGTTAGTCGAGGCAAAATCCCGCTTAGAGCAGGTACGCCGCTCATACAATCTGTTGCTGCGCGAGCTAAATATCACTGAACCCCTGCTAAAAGAGGGGGTGATCTCTGAAGTGGAGTTTCTACGCCTCAAGCGTCAGGTCAACGACCTTCGCGGCGAGCGCTCTTCGATTGAGCTGAGCCTACCGCGCATCGAGTCGGCCATTGAGGAGATAGCCGGTAAGCAGGGTGAGATGGAGCTGCAGTTCCGCAATATCGCTCGGGCGGAGTACAACGAACTGCTGGCTGAACGCACTCGTCTAAATGAGGCGCTCAGTGGTATGCAGGACCGTATCAGCCGAACCGAGGTGCGTGCGCCTGTCAAAGGTACTATTAAAGAGTTGTTGATCAACACCATAGACGGCGTTGTTCGACCGGGTGATCAGTTGCTTTCAATCGTTCCTTGGGAGGATAAGCTGTTGATTGAGGCGCGCATCAAGCCCTCAGATATTGGTCGCTTGAGGGTTGGGCAGACCGCAACGGTTAAAGTCAGCGCCTATGATTTCGCCATTTATGGCGGTATGGATGCGTATCTGACGTTTATCTCTCCGAGTACTTTTCTTACCGAACAGAACGAAGCTTACTACCTGGTGCGTCTAGAGACTGATTCCCCTTATCTGGACTCTGAGAATGAAACCATGCCGCTGATCGCCGGTATGACAGTAAGTGTGGATGTGTTGACTGGTAAGAAAACCTTGCTGAATTACCTGCTCAAGCCAATTATCCGTGCCAAAGCTAACGCGCTGACTGAGCCCTAGGAGCCCACACCGAATGGAGTTAGCACTTTACGCGCAGAATGCGGGCTTACTTGATCGCTGGAGTCGATCGCTGAGTGATCATCAGTGCCAGGCGATCAACTGGTCGCAGATCGATTCACTGCCAGCGATGAAGCCTTTGCTAATTCACTGGCAGTCCTTGAGTGCGTCTCAACGGGAGCAGGTTAACAAAATTACGCCGGAACGCGCTGTGGTGGTTTTGACTGACACGCCCGAGGTGGAGGAGGGACGTCGGCTGATTCTTGCCGGCGTTCGTGGCTATGCGAACTCCTATATCCACGAGACGCTTTTGCCTGATCTGATGGCTGAAATTCAGAAGGGAAATATTTGGGCTGTTCCGGAAATCCTGCAGGCGATTCTGAAAAATTTTCTGCAAAGTAAGCCGGCCCAGACACGAGTTGAATACGATATAACTCAGTTAAGTGACAGGGAAAGTGAGGTATATCAAGAGCTTATGAAAGGCTCGAGTAACAAAGAGATTGCTCGGAATCTTAGCATAACTGAACGAACAGTTAAGGCGCACGTTGCGGCGATTCTGCGCAAAACCGGAGCGCCAGATCGTGTCCATCTAATTGTACATGGCGTCTCATAAATCTTGGACTATCCTGAAAGATGCCAGACTATTTTGGTTGGGGAAAAGAAAATGAAGAACAACAGGCTTTGCGCGCTAGCGCTCGCAGTTATGCTAGCCACACCGTCGGTTCATGCCGCCGGCTTGCGCCAAAGCATCGCTGAAAGTATCAACGAAAATCCAGTCGTAAAACGTGCGCTTAAGTCTTATGAGGCGGTTAGCGAAGAGGTTCGCGAAGCTGAGGGTGGTTACTACCCCACAGTTGATGCGACGCTTGGCTACGGTTACGAGTGGACGAAAACCTCCGGGAATAGCGATGAAGAGCTGAATCGCCGTGAAGTGCGCCTTAACGTGAATCAGATGATCTTCGACGGTGGTGCAACCACGTCTGAAGTTGAGCGCCAAGAGGCCCGCATGCGCTCAGCGCAGGCCAATCTGAGAGACGTGTCTGAAGACTTTGTACTTGAGGCGGGTCGCGCCTACCTTGAGTTACTTCGCCGCGAACAGCTGCTCAACTCGGCCAATGATACCTTGCTCAATCATGTGAAGATCTATGAGCAGATCAAACGTCGCTCTGAGTCGGGCATGGGCTCTCTGTCATCTATCCAACAGGCGGAGGGGCGTTTAGCCTTGGCCGAGGTCAATGCGCTGGCAGCCGAAAACAACATGCGTGATGCCAAAGCGAATTACGAGCGTATTTTTGGCATGGTGCCCGATGAGCAGCTCGAAGCGGTCGACAAGATGATTGCACCTCTGCCTGAGTCTTTGGAAGCTGCACAAGCTCAAAGTTCAACCGAGCACCCTGTGATGTCAGTGGCTCAGGCTGATATCGAAGCGGCAATTGCGCAGCGTGAGGCTGCGGAGAGTCGTATGTATCCACGTCTCGACCTGGAGATCGAACGCCGTTGGGACGACAATCTTGATGGTCAGCCGGGCCCGAATGAGGATCTTACGGCGATGCTACGTCTGCGCTACAACCTCTACAACGGTGGTGAAGATTCAGCGCGGATCCGCCGCTCTGAGCATCAGTTGGGTGAGGCTCAAGCGATTCAACGCGATGCGTTACGTCAGGTACGTCAGTCACTGGAACTTTCCTGGAACGCGTATGAGATACTGGGCCGACAGATGGAGTTTCTTAGTGAGCATTTAAGCGCGAGTGAGCAGACCCGCGATGCTTACCAGAAACAGTTTGATATCGGCCAGCGTACGTTGCTTGACCTGCTCGATACGGAGAACGAAGTTTTCAGTGCTCGCAATCAGCTAGTTGAAGCGCAGATCGATCATCAGATTGCACAGTTGCGTGTGCTTAACTCGACGGGCGGCCTTCTCACGGCATTAGAAATCCCGGTTCCGATACCAGTGCCGCAGAGCTAATAAGCCGATTGTTAATTGCATCGGTAGGGAGGGCCAGATAAAATCTCGCCATCCCGACATCCACATATGAAGGGTTGCCTAGAGCAACCCTTTTCTATTTTGGAACGCGCATCGATGAAAGCTCATAAAATTACCCAAGCACCGATACCGATGCGTTGGGTTGGCCCGCTAAGACTGACTGGCCATCTGATCAATGAGAAGATCAGCGTTCCACTAGCAACGTATGAGACACCACTCTGGCCCTCGGTGGGGCGCGGTGCGCGCGTTTCTAACCTGGTTGAAGAGGGTATAAAGGTCAGTGTGCTGGATGAGCGCATGACACGCTCGATTCTACTTGAAGCCGAAGATGCTTTTGCAGCGCAGCAGGCGATCAACTCTTTGAAGTCGCGTATGGCGGATTTGAACGAAGTTGTGTCTGGTAGTAGCCGCTTTGCTAACCTGATCGATCTGAACTCTCAAGTGGTCGGTAATCTGATCTATCTGCGCCTGGAGTTCACCACCGGTGACGCCTCCGGCCACAATATGGTAACCAATGCTGCCGATAAGATTATTCCATGGATCCTGAGCAACTACCCTAATCTGCGTTACTCCTCGATCTCAGCCAACTACTGCTCGGATAAAAAAGCGACAGCGGTAAATGGCATCCTAGGGCGCGGTAAATACGTCGTCTGTGAAATTACGATTCCACGCGATATTTGCGAACGCCGCTTGAGTACCACACCGGAGAAGGTCGTGGATCTCAACATCAAGAAGAACCTGATCGGTACATTGATGGCGGGCGGTATGCGCTCGGCCAATGCGCACTTTGCCAATATGCTGCTCGCCTTCTATTTGGCCACAGGTCAGGATGCAGCCAACATCATTGAGGGCTCTCAAGGTGTAGTGCACGCCGAAGTGCGTAATGGCGACCTCTACTTCAGCTGTACAATGCCGAACCTGATTGTTGGCAGTGTCGGTAACGGCAAAGGTATAGACTTCGTTGAAGAGAATCTGGCGCGTTTGGGTTGTCGTGAAGCGCGTGAACCCGGCGAGAACGCCCGTCGTCTCGCGGCGATCTGTGGTGCTACTGTGCTCTGCGGTGAACTGTCGCTATTGGCGGCACAGACTAACCCAGGGGAGCTAATGGAAGCTCACTTAAAGTTGGAGCGTTAATGTCCGAGAAGACCAATGCCCGCAAAATAGAGCACATCAATGCGATTTTGAACGATCCGCTAACGGATCGCTCTGCCCGTTATTTCGACCGCATCCAGCTGACCCATCGCGCCTTGCCTGAGATCGATCTGGCACAAATCGACACCAGCACAGAGTTTATGGGGAAACGTCTGAGCTTCCCGTTGCTGATCTCTTCAATGACTGGCGGGGATCATGAGGTTGTACGCAAGATCAATCGCAACCTGGCTGAAGCGGCGCAACGTACCGGCGTTGGCCTAGCCGTCGGCTCGCAACGTGTGATGTTCAGCGATACAGCAGCGCGTGCGAGTTTTGACCTGCGCTCGCTGGCTCCCGATGCTCTGTTGCTCGGTAACATTGGCGCTGTGCAGCTCAATTACGGTGTCGGTGTTGAGCAGTGCCAGCAAGCCGTTGACCTACTGCAGGCCGATGGGCTCTACCTGCACCTAAACCCGCTGCAGGAGGCTGTGCAGCCGGAAGGAGACACCAACTTCACTGATCTATCGCAACGCATCGCTGAAGTGGTTCGCGGTATAAAGGTACCGGTGCTGCTTAAAGAGGTCGGTTCTGGGCTTTCGGTGCCCGATATTGAGTTGGGGATTAAAGCTGGTGTGCGCTACTTCGATGTGGCTGGTACCGGTGGCACTTCATGGTCACGTATCGAACACCACCGTCGTGATCAAGATGAACTGGGTCTTGTGTTCCAAGACTGGGGTCTTCCAACACCGGTCGCCCTACAGCAGGCAGCGGCTATGAAAGCGGGTATCACCTTAGTCGCAAGCGGCGGTCTGCGAGATGGGATAGATATGGTTAAGTCTGTTATACTCGGCGCCGCTCTGTGCGGGGTGGCAGCACCGTTTCTCGAACCCGCAATGGAGTCTGCCGATGCAGTCGTTGCGCAAATTGAACGGCTGCACCGAGAGTACCGTACAGCAATGTTCCTGCTGGGCGTTGCCAGCACCCAAGAGCTACATGGAGCTAGCTCACTTATTGCAGATTTAGGTTAAGGATCAGATTCACATAATGTCTGTGGGTATCGACGAGATCAGTTTCTACACGTCTGGCCAGTATCTGGACCTTAAGACGCTAGCTGAGCACCAAGGGATAGACTCCAACAAGTATTACGACGGCATCGGTCAAGAGAAGATGGCGATGGCGGCTGTGGACGAGGATGTAGTCACCCTTGCTGCGAACGCGGCGCTACCCATCGTTGAGCGTGTTGGCCGTGACTCTATCGCAGCGGTACTCTTCGCAACTGAGACTGGTATCGATCAATCCAAGGCGGCGGGTGTTTATGTGCACCGTCTGCTTGATCTGAACTCTAACTGTCGTGTTGTTGAGCTAAAACAGGCCTGCTACAGCGCGACTGCTGCCATTCAAATGGCCTGTGCGTTGGTTGCGCGTCAGCCAGCACGCCCTGTTCTAGTGATCGCTTCAGATGTGGCGCGTTACGACCTAGAGTCACCCGGCGAAGCGACTCAGGGCTGCGGTGCCGTAGCCATGTTGGTAAGCGCTAATCCACGTGTGCTCGCAATCGATCCAGAGGTGGGTAACCACACTGAAGACGTAATGGATTTCTGGCGCCCTAACTATCGAACTAACGCGCTGGTTGATGGTAAGTACTCCACTAAGATCTATCTCAAGTCACTGAAGCGTAGCTGGGAAAATTTCCGCGAGCAGAGCAGTGTGGATTACAGCGATATTGATTACTTCTGCTACCACTTGCCGTTCGGCAAAATGGCGCAGAAAGCGCACTCTCATCTGGCCCGAGTTAACAAAAGCGGCCAAACTCCAGAACAGCTAGAGCAGCAGATCGAACCGACCTTGCAGTACAACCGACTGATCGGCAACTCCTACACGGCATCCATGTATATCGGGCTCTGCTCGTTGTTGGAAAACAGCAGTGAGAACCTGGTCGACAAGCGTGTCGGCCTGTTTAGTTATGGTTCGGGATGCGTGGCTGAGTTCTTCACCGGTGTTGTCCAGCCCGGCTATCAGGATGCACTCAACAAAGAGCGCCATCAGGCACTCTTGCGTGAGCGCACAGAGCTGAGTTTCGACGAATACATCAAGCTCTACCACTATCCAAACCCAACTGATGGTGGTGAGCACATCCTGGCTGAACAGACGCAAGGCGCCTTCCGTCTGGCGGCGATCACAGATCACAAGCGCGAGTACGTCGCGCGCTAAGCCTATGCAGGTAGCCAGCGCTCCAGGCAAGGCAGTCCTATCGGGTGAGCACTCTGTTGTGCACGGCTCACCGGCACTGGTGATGGCGCTCGAGCAGCGTCTGACAGTGCGCTACCACCCTGACACGCTTCCCAGACTTTCGTGGTTAGCCCCCGACCGAGCTCACGAGATGGCGCTGGAGAAGTTCTCTAGCTTACGTCATCGCTTGGACAACGCTTTTGAGTCTTACCTTAAAGGCGAGCGCTCTATTAAAGAGATCCTCAACCGCCCAGCGGAACTGCTGTTTTACACTGTTGATATGGCCCACCTACTAGGTGAGGTTAAGCAGTTACCGCGTGGCAAGGTTGAGATCAATTCGGATATTCCAATCGGTGCAGGCATGGGCTCATCGGCTGCCCTACTTGCAGCCCTTTTGACGCTCTTTACCCGCATAGAAGGGAAGGATGAGATGATCCGCCAGGTACGCCACTGCGAGCGGTTGCAGCACGGGCGCGGCTCATTGATGGATGCATCTGCCGTTGTTCTTGGTGGATTGGTTAAAGTAGAGGGTGATGTTTCATCCCGTGTCGATTTTGTGCCGAGTGAGTTTGATGAAGATTGGTACTGGATTCATACCGGCACCCCAACGGTATCAACGGGTGTCTGTGTTGATCAGGTGCGACGCCACTTTGGTGATTCTGATATCTGGAGCGAGTTCAGCGCTGTCACCGATGCGATGCATGATAGGCTGAGCCAAGGCGACTCAATCGATGAGCTGGTTAAGCAGAACCATCGTCTGCTCAATCGTATCGGTGTCGTACCGGCGCAAGTGGCCGCACTGATCGAACGGATTGAGGAGCGCGGCGGTGTCGCTAAGGTATCTGGCGCTGGCAGTGTGCAGGGTGATGCAGCAGGTCTTGTGCTCACGCACTTGCCGGGAATGACGCCTGATACATTGGATCTGCCGCGTGAGTACCGTTGGGGGCAGTTGCGGATAAGTGATCAAGGAGCCTCTGTTGAGTCTTAAAGTTCGGGTTCCGGGCAGTCTAATGCTGATGGGCGAGCACGCGGTACTTCACGGCGAACTGGCAATCGCAATGGCGACGGCCAATTTTGTTGAGATCTCGTTAACGCCGCGCGTTGATCAGCGCATTTCGATTGACTCAGAATTGGCGCAGTATTCGAGCGAGCTTGATAAGCTTGAGGACGAGCCCAAACTGAGTTTCGTGCTCGCGGCCATTCGTCAGCAGCAGACTCAATTGAAAGCGGGTTTTGATCTATCGATTCGCAGTGGGTTCTCTCACACCGTCGGCCTAGGTTCTTCGGCAGCGGTTACCGCGGGTGTAGTGGCTCTACTAGCAAAATATGGCGGCGAAGAGCTTGCACCTGAAGCCCTGTTTGAGCGCGCGTTAGCGGTTGTGCACCAGGTGCAGGGTGGCCGCGGCTCCGGCACAGACTTAGTTGCGAGTATCTTCGGTGGTCTGGTTGCTTATCGTGTCCAGCCTCGAGAGATTCGAAGGCTTCCGGGTCTGCCTCCCGTGGATCTTTACTACGTCGGTTACAAGATGAAGACACCTGAGGTTATCGCTCGGGTCGAGGCTTCTGCGCACAAAGCGCCGGCGCTATACCAACAGCTCTACCGCCTAATGGGGCAAACTAGTGAAGCTGCAGAAGCAGCTATAAACGCGAGCGATTGGTCGCTGCTGGGGCAGTTGATGAACAGCTATGCCGGCCTGATGGATGCTTTAGGAGTCTGTGATACAAACTTGGCTCAGCTGCAGTTTAAACTCAGAGATTGCGCCGGTGTTGAGGGTGCAAAGATATCTGGCTCCGGTTTGGGCGACTGCGTGATCGCTCTTGGCCGAGCAGACCCTGATCAAATAGGATATACCCATATCCCCGTGTCGGTCTCAAAGCAGGGACTGGTCTTTATTGCAGAGAGCGCTGGATCCAGCTCCTTAGCGTCAATCGGAGAGAGTAATGAACAGGTTTGAGGTCGTGGCTGCGATGCTGCCTGCGGCAGAATTAAAGTCCAAACTACCGATAGCGACACAGGAGCACTTCGCACCGAGCAATATCGCTCTGTGTAAGTACTGGGGTAAGCGCGATGCAGAGCTTAACCTGCCGATCAATCCCTCTCTCTCTGTCTCGCTCAATCATTTGGGTACACGCACGCGTGTTGAACCGATTGATGGCCCCGTCGATGATATCTGGCTCAACGGGCTGCAGATGCGCCCCGATACCATTTTTGCTAAACGTCTGAGTCGCTATATCGATCTATTTCGTCAGGATCAAACCCAAGCTTTTAGAGTGGAGACCCGCAACAACATCCCGACCGCTGCGGGGTTGGCCTCATCCGCCTCCGGCTTTGCCGCGTTGACTCTGGCACTAAATGACTCGCTGCAACTTGATCTAGAGCCCGCTGCGCTGTCGATGCTGGCACGCTTGGGTAGTGGCAGTGCCTGCCGCTCGATCTACACCGGTTTTGTTGAGTGGCACATGGGGCACCGCGAGGATGGGGCAGACTCTCATGCACACCCCATTGATGCTGAATGGCAGGGCCTGGCGATTGGATTGATCAAGGTGGATGAGGGCGTAAAGTCTGTCGATTCGCGCTCTGGAATGGCCCGCACGGTTGACAGCTGTCATCTCTACCAGAGCTGGCCACTGCAGGCTAACACCGATTTGGTAAAACTACATCAGGCGATAGAGACCCGGGACTTTACACTGCTAGGTAGTACGGCAGAGCAGAACGCGCTGTCGATGCATGCGACTATGATCGCGAGCTGGCCGCCGTTGGTCTATTGGCAGCCGGATTCATTGGCCGCAATGCAGAAAATTTGGGTGCTACGCCAGCAGGGGTTAGAACTCTACTTCACCATGGATGCTGGGCCCAACCTTAAACTGCTCTTCCTCGAGCAAGACCGGGATGCGGTGCTGTCGCACTTCCCAGATCTAGAGATCGTTCTACCCTTCGGGAGCTAGAGCTTGGTCGGCTTTCCGCTCACTCGTCAGCAACGCGATACGCCTCAGGGGCTTGAGCTGCGTTACTGGCTGGTGGGTGACTCTGGTGCTCACGAAGTGCAGATCAGCAACAGTGAAGCGATCTTCTTTGTGCGCCAGCAGGATCAGCAAGCGATTACGCGCTCGTTAGAGGACCTATCCGGGTGGCAGCTCAAACCACTCGAGCTGTTGAGCCTGAAGGGCGATCCCATTGCAGGCCTCTACTGTAGTTCCTTGGCGATATACCGTGAGGCGATTGAACGCCTGCAAGCCAACTCTATCGCCGTTATGGAAGAGGATATTCGACCGACTGATCGTTATCTGATGGAGCGTTTCATACGCACGGGTGCTACCGTAGTACAAACCCACCAGGGCATTGAACTGCGCCCAGTTGACTACACCCCACAGCTAAAACTTCTGTCGCTGGATATCGAAACAACCCTGACGACCAACAAAATTCTCAGTATTGCTATGCAGATGGGCGATCAGCAGTTAGTGCTGCTCAATAGCCAGCAGGCAGAGGCGCCCTGGATCGAGTGTTTCGGTACTGAGAAGGCGATGCTGCAGCGGTTTGTCGAGCTGGTACAGTTATGGGACCCCGATATCTTTATTGGCTGGGCGGTAATCGGCTTTGATCTGCGGGTGCTGCTGCGCCGAGCGAAGGATCTGGGCGTGCGCCTTCAATTGGGGCGCGATCAGGAGACCCTGTTTGTTGAGCAGGGGCAAGCGGGTCGTTGGTTTGCTCGCATCGGTGGGCGCATCGTTCTGGATGGCATCGAGACCCTCAAGGCGGCAAGCTGGCATTTCGAGCGGTATGGCTTGGAGTACGTCGCTCGAGAGTTGCTGGGGCGGGGTAAGAAGATTGATCATCCTGAGGATCGGGGGGAGGAGATACAGCGCCTCTATCGCGAGGAGCCGCTGGCACTCTGCCAGTACAATCTTGAAGATTGTCGCTTAGTCACTGATATCTTTGCTAAAGCAGGCCTGCTTGAATACCTCATCGAGCGTGCGCGCCTAACTGGACTGGCGCTGGATAAGGTAGGCGGCTCACAACAAGCTTTTGATAATCTCTACCTGCCCAAACTTCACCGTGCAGGGTATGTTGCGCCAGAGTACGCCTCAGGACAGGATGATCTGGAGGTGCCGGGCGGCTTCGTGATGGAGTCGGTGCCGGGCTTGTTCTCTAATGTGTTGGTGTTCGATTTCAAGAGCCTGTACCCCAGTATTATTCGCACCTTCAGTATCGATCCGTTGGGCTTGGCACTTGCTGAACAGGTTCCCGAAGAGCGGCGCGTGGCGGGCTTCTTTGGTGCGCAGTTCAACCCGGATGTGGCTATCTTGCCCGGTATTATTTCGGAGCTCTGGCAGGCGCGTGATCGGGCGAAAGCCGAAGGGAATGCGGCCTTCTCGCAGGCGATAAAGATACAGATGAATGCCTGCTATGGTGTGCTCGGTTCTAAAGTGTGTCGTTTCTTCGATCAACGCCTTTCAGGGGCTATTACGTTGCGTGGTCATGAACTACTGCAGCGCAGTGCTGAGTTTATCGAGCGTACGCGAGGTCACCGTGTCATCTATGGCGATACGGATTCCGTGTTTGTCTGGCTGGGTGATGATTGGCAGCACGAGGATACACCGGCTTACGGTTTGCAGTTAGCCACCGAGGTTAACCGCTGGCTTACCGATATGTTGCAAACTGAATATGGAGTGCAGAGTGCTCTGGAGTTGCAGTTTGAGAGTGAATTTAGCCGCTTTTTGATGCCGCGCATGCGCCACTCCGATAAAGGGAGTAAGAAGCGTTACGCGGGCCTCAAGCGGGTGGCACAGGGCACCGAGTTAGTATTCAAAGGACTCGAGTCTGTTAGAACAGACTGGACACCCGCTGCGCGTGAGTTCCAACAGGCGCTCTACCAGCGCGTGTTTCACGATCAACCCTGGGAAGAGTATGTGCGCGAGTATGTGGCGTCCGTCTATGCGGGTGAGCGGGATGAGGCGCTGCTGTATCGCAAATCGCTGCGTCGCTCTCTGGAGGCTTACGACGCCTCAAATCCGCCCCACGTGAAAGCGGCGCGTAAGCTGCAGCGTTATCTCAAAGAGCGCAGCTTGCCGTCAAACCTAGGGCGCGGTGATCGGGTAGAGTACTGGATCACCGTACAAGGTCCAGAACCCCGTGTCTGCGCCCGCTCTGCGATAGATTATCAGCACTACATCGATAAACAGCTAAGACCCGTTGCTGATTCGCTGCTACCCTTTTTGGGTGCGCATTTTGATCAGCTAATAGCGCCGCAGATCGATCTGTTTTAGCGCAAATTGATTTTGGGATCGGGGTCAGACCCCTTTAAGAATTAAAGGGGCCTGACCCCATCTAAACCAACGCAGGTGAGCAGCTCAGAACTATGGATACCCCTAAACGCATGGCCCGCCTCTCAGCCCACCTGACCTGGATTATCGGGTTGGGTCTGCTGACACTTTTCTTCAACTCTTGGTTGGAACAGAAGAACAATCCGAACGCACATCTGGCGGCGTCGATGAGTGGCCAGCGCGTTGTGTTGGCCTCAGATGGTCGGGGGCACTATACGGCGCCCGGCTGGATCAATGGTTCGCCGGTACGCTTTATTGTCGATACTGGCGCGACCTATGTTTCGTTATCCGACGATCTGGCGCTCCGACTCGGACTGAGTTCGCTGGGGACGGGCGTTGCAGATACAGCGAATGGTCGCGTGAGTGTGGATTACACACGTCTGGGTAGCGTACAGCTGGGTGGCATTGAGATGTCTAATGTCGATGCGCTGATCACCCCGGGGATGCAGGGTGATAGTGTGCTCTTGGGGATGAGCTTTCTGCAGCATTTACAGCTCACCCAACAGCAGGGTGAGCTGACTTTAGCAGTGCCTTAGAGCTCGGTGTACGAGGGTTGTACGCCGAAGGCGTATTACCCGATACGGCCGGTAAAGGTCGCGAACGTGTGCTTTGCGCAGATCGCCCCTACAAATCTTTTACAGCTCGCCTTTGATAACGATATCGTCGGCGCACACCTTTTCGATTTCGCGATGACCCATAAACGCCATTGTCAGCTCGGCCTCTTCGTGGAAGATCTCGAGCATGCGAGTGACACCCTCTTTGCCCATCGCGCCCAAGCCGTAAACGGTGGGTCGGCCGACCATAACGCCCTTAGCCCCTAACGCACGGGCACGGATCACGTCCTGACCACTGCGGATACCGCCATCCATCCAGACCTCGATCTGATCACCCACGGCGTCCACAATCTCAGGCAGAACAGCGATTGATGAGCGCGCGCCATCTAGCTGGCGTCCACCGTGGTTGGAGACAACGATCGCATCGGCGCCGAGTTCAACACACTTACGTGCGTCCTCGGGTTCCATGATGCCCTTGATGATCAGTGGGCCATCCCACATCTCGCGGAAGAATTTCAGATCGTCCCAGTCGAGATTTGGATCGAAGGAGCTGGCCGTCCACTTCATCAGATCATTCATATCATCCACGCCGGTTGCGCAGCCTTGGATGTTGCCGAACTCACGGTTCTTAGTGCCAAGCATGCCGAAGGCCCAGCGCGGGCGGCGAGCGATATCAATGATGTTAGGAATCGTCAGACGCGGTGGCGCGGTCATCCCATTGCGGTGATCCGCATGGCGCTTACCGATAATCTGCAGGTCCAGTGTTACAACCAGCGCAGAGCAGTTTGCCGCTTTGGCACGCTCGATCAGCGCTTTGGTGAACTCACGGTCCTTCTGGACATAGAGCTGGAACCAGAAGGGCTTAGTGGTTGCCGCTGCTACCGCCTCGATAGAGCAGATACTCATCGTAGAGAGGGTAAACGGGATTCCGAAGGCCTCGGCTGCCTGTGCTGCTTTGATCTCACCATCGGGGTGCTGCATGCCCAACAGCCCAACTGGCGCGATTGCAACGGGCATCTTCACGTCCTGGCCAACCATTTGGGTGCCTAATGTACGTGGGGCAAGATCACGTGCTACACGCTGGCGAAAAAGGATCTTGTTGAAGTCAGACGTGTTCATACCCAGTGTCTGCATCGACCAAGAACCCGACTCACAGTAGCCCTGGAACATTTTAGGCACACGTTTGTGGTAGATGGCTCGTAAGTCGCTAAGTTCACAGATTGGACGCATTTAGTGAGATCCTCTTTGGGGTTAGGTTCGTATGTGCAGAAGAGTAGTTTTAACTCGAGCGCCGAGCGCTATAATCCACAATACTGGCCTGACCAAAATAAGAGATGAACTCAAAAACGGAAGCACTCTACAGGACGTTGTTGCACCCTCTTGCCGTTGGTGAAGTTCGGCCGGGCGAAAGATTGGCATCTGAGCGAGATCTGGCAAAAGAGCACGGCGTTTCGCGCGACACCATAAACAGAGCGTTAACCCAGCTCGCAGCGGATGGGTTTCTGGAGCGCTCGGCGGGCCGACGTGCCGTATATGCTAATCCTTTCACTGCGCTGGCTGAAGACCTACCAGCTGAGTTCAACCCGACCGTCGATCACCTGAAAGCAGTTTTACTTTTGCGCGCGGAACTCGAGTCTCAAGCAGCCTATTACTGTGCCCAACGCGCAACGGCTGAAGAGTTGATGGAGATTGATCGCGAGTTTGCCCGCATGTGCAAACGTCGTCAGGGAGAGACGACGCTGACCAAAGCGAAAGCGGATCTGAAGTTCCACACACTGGTTGCCGAGTCCAGCCACAATCTTCCGGTCACCGGCCTTTCCCAGATCTTCTACGCGCGTTTCTTCGGTGCCATCTATGCGGTACTCGATCTGACGCTTAAACGCTACGGGCGTTACCCAGAGGGTATCGCCAGTCAGCACAACGCCATCCACGCCGCACTGCTAGCACGTGATGCAGATAAAGCGGCTGCGGCGGCCAAGGAGCATGTGCTCTACACCCGTTCGCTACTCTCCTAATCGGCCCAGCCCGTCTTGGGCTCACGCCATACTCCCGCTTTGTTGCTCCATTACCCTCGCGTGAACTTTATGAACTTTATGCGCAGAAGTTTCTGAAAAACCTTTATCTTCTAAAACTTGGTTATAACCAGCTCATTTTTTAGAGTGTCGGTCAGCTACAGGACTGTAGCAACACTGTCATCTTCGGAGATAAGAATAATGAAACTTTCAAAACTGAAACTGATGGTCGCTGGTGCG